>JAFSRR010000037.1 GCA_017446025.1 Bacteroidales bacterium
GCCAAGGTTCCGGAGTTGTTCCGTTTCGGCCTCAGACTGCCCCTGGTCAAGGAAATAAACCAGGTCAACTACTACGGGCGCGGTCCAATGGAAAACTACGCCGACCGCAACCATGCCAGTTTCCTGGGGATCTACCGCCAGAGCGTCGAAGAGCAGTGCTATCCTTACATCCGTCCCCAGGAGACCGGCACCAAGACCGACCTGCGCTGGTGGGAGTTGCGTGCCCCGGACGGCCGTGGACTGCGTTTCACTGCCCCTGAGCCTTTCTCGGCCTCAGCCCTGCCATACACGCAGGAAATGCTCGACGACGGCCTGGTTAAGGCCCAGCGTCACTTCTCTGATTTGGAGAAGGCCGGCTTTGTGGATTGCTCCATCGACCTGCGACAGATGGGCATGGGATGTGTCAACAGCTGGGGCGCCTGGCCGCTGCGCCAGTACCGCCTGCCCTACCAGGACTACACCCTGCGCCTGCTCATTGAACCCTTCTGATTCATCCACGGAAAAGAATAAATGAAGGGGACAGCCCTGGAGCGCGGTTTTCGCCGGCGCTCGGAAAGGCTGTCCCCGTAGTGTTTGCTGCAGCGTGATGCCGCAGACTGTCTATTCGTGACGATAGAGATCCCAGTCGAGGTAGGTGTCGATGGCCTCCTCGATGATGTCGGCCACATGGGTGCGGCACATGGCCACATGATGCTCGTAGCCGTTCTTGCAGATATGCCGCATGAGTTGCTGCAGGTTATTGACCTTGGTCACTGCAATGCAACCGTCCATGCCGTAAGGCTCGTTGGTGATTTCGCCCTCGCCCAGGTAGGCCTTGATGCAACCGTAGTTGTCGTCGGTCGAGATGCGGAAGAACGAGAAATCGCCGCTGGTGACCTTGGCCTTGACCGCGCCGAAGGTGTTGATCGAACCCAGCTGACGGCCCAGCACACCCAGCGTGCCCAGTTCCATGGGGGCGTTGGCAAAGCCCTTGGGGAAGTTGCCGCAGTGCGTGCAGACACATTTGTTGCGTTCCTTGGCGAAGTTGTTGTTCCAGTCGAGCAAGGCGGCAGGCTGCCCCGAAGCCAGGCTCAGGACATACATCGAGACGGCACCGGCGATATCCGTTTCACAGGCACTGGGGATGAGCTGGTCGCTGAGCATGCTCATGGTGATACAGGGAGCGCAGCCATAGTTCTGCTCGAGGGAGTCCCAGCACTGGATGGCCGTGGCATCCACCTCGTTGGCGGCAATCCAATGTTCGACAGCCAGGCCGAATTTGGCCTGGATCTTCATCTTCTCCTCGTACTGGGCAGGCACGTGGGCATAGGCGCGGATGGCATCCATCTTGGCCTTGGCCTCTTTGTCGCTCACCTTGGCGGCAGCGGCCAGGATCTCCGACAGATCGACCGGCACGACGGTGATACCGCTGGCCTGCAGGATCTTCTCGCTGGCGCGGCAGGTCTGGAAGCCCATGGGACGTGTGCCGATGGCTCCGATGCGGGCATGCTGCAGTCCTCTGACGACACGGCAGACACCGGCAAAATAGTCCAGGTCGGCAGCAAACTCCTTGGAGTCGATGTCGCAGGTGTGAAGTGTGGTCAGCGTGAAGGGGATGTTGTACTGATAGAGGTTGTTGCAGACCGAAATCTTGCCGCAGAAAGCATCGCGGCGGCTGTCCAGATCGACCTTGTCGTTCTCGTCGTCGCAAGCCTGTACCAGGATGGGCACACGCAGCTCGGAGAGATCCAGGGCGTTGATGATGCCGATTTCGAAACCGAAGTTGGGCAGGCAGATGATGATACCGTCGATGCGGTCGCGGTTTTCGCGGAACAGACGGGCACATTTCATACCGTCCTCACGGGTCTCGATACTGCCTTGGGTGGGCGTCTCGTTCTCGTCGAGGATGACATAGTCGTGACCGGCTTTTTTAAGCAGTTTCAACAAAGAGGCACGGACATCGATGGCCAGGGCCGAGTTGAAATAATTGCGGGTACCGATGATGATACCGAAGGTGAGGTTCTTTTTGTAAGCCATAGTGTAAGATGTTATGTTTGTTTCAATGATTGTCAGACAGGGACTGACTCAGGGCGATGCAGCCCTTGACAGCCTTGATCCAGGAGGCATAGCGTTTTTCCCGCTCAGCTTCGGACATTTTCGGGGCAATGATTTCGGATGAATGGCGCAAAACGGCAATCTCTTCCAAGCTGGAACGACGCTTCATGGCCAGCGAATTCATCAGCACGGCGCCCAGGGCCGAAGCCTCGGCAATCGGGCTCACATTGACCAGCGCGTCGAGCATGTCGGCCTGGAACTGCATCAGGAAACGGTTCTTGGCCGGACCGCCATCGACACGGAGTTCCCTTAGGGAGATGCCGGCCTGACGAGTCATCAGATCGACCAGGTCCTTGACCTGATAGGCGATAGCTTCCAGGGCGGCACGCACCACATGGGCCTTCTGGGTGCCGCGGCTCATGCCGCAGATCATGGCCCGGGCCTCGCTCTGCCACCAGGGGGCGCCCAGTCCGGCAAATGCCGGAACAAAGAAAACACCGTCTGTGTCAGGCACCGAGGTGGCCAGCGCCTCACTTTCGGCCGAAGAGCCGATCAGCGCCAGGTCATCGACCATCCACTTGATGGTGGCACCCGTGCAATGGATGTTACCCTCGAAGGCATACCAGGTCTTGCCCTGGGCGGCGAAACCCACCGACGTGACCAAGCCTTGCGGAGCCTGACGGGGCTGCTCGCCGATATTGACCATCACCGAGGAGCCGGTGCCGTAAGTGGCTTTGCCCAGGCCCTGCGAGAAGCAGACCTGACCCACCAGGGCACCGTGCGAGTCGCCCAGCACACCGGCGATGGGCAGTTCATGGCTGAACAGGCCGTTGAAAGTGGTCATGCCGTAAATCTCGTCACAGAGGTGTACCTCGGGCATCATGCTGCGGGGAATGCCCAGCAAAGAGAGCAATTCATCATCCCAGTCGAGGGTGTGGATGTTGTAGAGCATGGTGCGCGAAGCGTTGGTGCGGTCGCAGGCATGCACCCGCCCACCGGTCAGATGCCAGATCATCCAGGCATCCATCGTACCCATGCGCAATTGTCCGGCATCGGCCTTTTCGCGGGCTCCGGGCACATTGTCCAGGATCCATTTGACACCGCTGGCCGAGAAATAGGGATCGATGAGCAGGCCCGTCTTGGACTGGACCATTTCGGTATAACCCTTCTCGCGCAGGTCGGCGCAAATCCTGGCTCCGCGCTGACACTGCCACACCACGGCATGGCACACCGGCCGGCCGGTGGCAGCTTCCCACACGACGACCGTTTCGCGCTGGTTGGTCAGGGCCACCGATTGCACGTCCTTTTCCGACACGCCGCTCTCACGGAGCAACTGGGCAGCGCCTTGGAAGATGTTCTGCATGATTTCCTCGGCATCATGCTCCACCCAGCCCGCCTGGGGATAATACTGCGCGTGCTCCAGCGTGACGCGATGGCACAACTGTTCGTGCTCGTCAAAGAGCATCAGCTTGGTGGCCGATGTGCTCTGGTCGATGGCAAGTGTATACATAGGATGCTATTATTTCAGCCAGGCACGGACCGCTGCGGCGATGCCTTCGGCGTCGATGCCGTAATGATGGAAGATTTCTTTGGAGGAGCCGGTGATGGCATTCTCGTCGGGAATACCCAGTATCTTCATGGGCACAGGCTGGTTTTCGACCACGACCTGGGCCACGGCGGCACCCAGACCGCCGAAGATGCTGTGCTCCTCGACTGTCATGATGCGGCCTGTCTCAGCGGCAGCCTTCTTGACGGCCTGCGAGTCGAAAGGCTTGAGCGTGTGCATATCCAGCACGCGCACGCTGATACCTTCCTTGGCCAGGGCCAGGGCAGCCTGCTGGCAATGCCAGACGGTCTCCCCGCAGCCGATCAGGGTCAGGTCCTTGCCCTCGCAGACAGTGATGGCCTTTCCTATTTCGAAGGGAATGTCGGTATTTTCATAGACATTGGGCACGGCGTTGCGACCCACACGGATATAGACCGGATGCGGATAGTCGAGCAATGATTCGACCAGCCGGCGGCTCTCGTAGATGTCGCAGGGCAGCACCACTTGCATGCCCGGGAAACAACGCAACACGGCGATATCGTGCAGGCTGTGGTGGGTAGCCCCCAGGGCACCGTAGCTCACACCGCCGCTCACACCCAGGATACGCACCGGCATGTTGGAATAGGCCACATCGACCTTGACCTGCTCCAGGGAGCGGGCCACATAGAAACAGGCAGGACCGCAGACAAAGACGTTCTTGCCCGTGGATGCCAGACCGGCAGCCACACCGACAGCGTCCTGTTCGGCAATACCCAGCTCGACAAACTGGCCGGGCAGTTCTTTGGCAAAGTCGCCCAGGGTGACCGAGCCGCGGGCGTCGGTGGTGACGGCGACAATATTCTTGTTCTGACGGCCGAACTCCAACAGGGAGTCGGTGATCATTTTACGACAGGGAATGGTATTGCTCATAGTACTCTATTTTTGCAGTGATTCGATACGGGCGGAAATCTCCTTTATGGCCTGGGCATATTCCTCGTCGGTGGGGACACCGTGATGCCATTTGGCCACATTCTCCATGTAGGAGACGCCTTTACCCTTGGTGGTATGGGAAATGATCAGGTGAGGCTTGCCGCTGACGGATTTGAGGTCGGCAAAGGCCCCCATCAGCGATACGATGTCGTCGCCGTCGGCTTCGTGGACATCCCAGCCGAAAGCCTCCCAGCGGCCGCGCATGGGCTCGAGCGACATCACATCCTCGGTATTGCCGCTGATCTGCAAATGGTTGCGGTCGATGATGGCCACCAGATTGTCCAGGTGGTAATGGGAAGCGGCCATGGCGGCTTCGTAGATGGAGCCCTCGCCCTGTTCGCCGTCGCCCATCAGCACAAAGGTACGGTAGGCCTTGCCGTCCATCTTGGCGGCGATGGCCATGCCCACACCGGCAGGCAGACCATGGCCCAGGGCACCGGTGTTCATCTCGATGCCGGGCACTTTGCGGGTCGGATGGCCGGCCAGCTTGCTGCCGCACTGTCCGTAGGTATCGAGCAGCTCGTCGCTGATGTAGCCGGCCTTGGCCAGCACGCAGTAGAGCGCCTCGACGCTGTGGCCCTTGCTCATGATGAAGCGGTCGCGGTCGGGATCGTCCGGACGGGCGGGATTGGTCTTCATTTCGTTGAAATACAGCACTGTCAGCACATTGGTAGCCGATAGTGAGCCGCCCGTATGACCGGCACGGGCGCTGTAGATGATTTCTATTTCTCTTTTGCGGATCTGTTCGGCCTTCAGGCGCAGATCCTTGACAACTTCAGGATTTATCTGATGGATCATAAGGTATGATTTTGATTAAGCGAACAAATATACAGTAAAAGCGAGCCATCACCAAATTAAAATGGCCGGAGGGAGTGTTATTGGAACGACTGGTAAATCACATCCTGGATCTTGGGCCGGATGTCCAGCCGCCCCAGCAAGGTGTTGGTGCGGTCGGGATGTACCCGGTTGCTCAGGAAAATATAGATGAGCTGCGCGTCGGGATCGACCCAGAAACAGGTACCCGTGAAGCCGGTATGGCCGTAGGTGTGCAGGGAGGCTCGCGGCGAGACGGGCTGCACCTTGGCAGGATTGGGCTCGTTGGCATCGTAGCCCAGCATGCGGCGGCTCAGGCGGCTGCGCGTGGAAGTGAAGAAGCGCACCGTCGAAGGCTCGAAATAGCGGTGACGGCCGTATGTACCCTCATCGAGCATCATCTGCAGGAATTTGGCCAGGTCGTTGGCGTTGGAAAACAGCCCGGCGTTGCCCGAGACGCCTCCCAGAAAAGCAGCCGCCTCGTCGTGCGGATAGCCCAGGATGAGCTGATGGCGCAAGGTGGTGTCCAGGGCCGTGGGGACGATACGCTCCGCTTTGAATTTCCTAAGCGGCAGATAGGTGGTCGTCCAGGCGCCCAGCGGGCCGAAGAGTTCCTTCTCGGCCCATTGGTCCAGCGTCTGTCCATAGAGCGATTCGGCGGCAAAGCCCATCAGGATGAAACCCAGGTCGCTGTAGGCATAGCGCGTGCGCTTGAGAAGGGCCGACTGGCAGATGATATCGACCACAGAGTCGCGGAAAGACTGATGCACGTAGAAGCGGTCGGCCACCTTGAGATTGTAGGGATCTCCTGCCCTGACCGACACCAGGGAGCCGTCGTAGCTGAAGTGGCCGGGCGCCCAGGAGGATTCGTCGAAGCGGGCCGTGTGCACCGAATCGGGCCGGGTGGTCAAAAACATTCCGCCCGGAATGCTGGTCATGTCGATCAGATGCTGATAGAAGGGCACGAAAGGTGACAGACGGGCCTCGTGATAGAGCATCTGACGATAGGAAAGATTGCGCTTGTCGGTCTGCTGCAAGGCGGGCAGATGCATCGAAACGGGATTGTCGAGCGAGATCATGCCCCGCTCCACCAGGCCCATCACCGCCGGGGTGCAGACCAAGGCCTTGGTCACAGAGGCGAGGTCATAGACGTGCTCGGGACCCACCTTCACGCAGCGGTCCACATCGACATAGCCGTAGGCCTTGTTCCAGACCACTTTGCCGTTCTTGGCCACCAACACCTGACAGCCCGGAAAAGCGTCCCTTAGAAGGGCGTCGTTGACAATGCTGTCGATACGGGACAGCACCTCGGAGCGCATGCCCACCTCCTCGGGCAGGCCATACGACAGGCGGGTCTTTTCCGTCTGCAGGCCATGGCCGTAGGCGTACAGTTCCCCGATCGGAACGGGCAGCGTCCCTTTGACGGCATTGCCCCCGTAAACAGCCTGTGCGGCGGCCTGTTGGGCCAGAGGGGAAGTCTCGTAGGCACAAAGCACGGCCGGAGCGGTCTGCAAAATCTTGCCAAGACGCGACAAGGTATAGGGCGAAGTGAAAGTGCAGATTGCGACAGGCGCCACGGCCGACAAGGCATTGAGCCATTCGCTCTGGCGCGCCGTATTGGCATAGACTCCAACGATGAGGCGGTCGTATCGGGCCAGCCGGGCAGCCAATTCCTGCCGATTGGGCGCCGCAGAGGCGGCAAAGGCATAGCTGTCGAGATTCTCCTGATAGAGTTTCAAGGTCTGTATGAAAGGATTGTCGAGCGTGTCGCCCAGGATGACGACGGCCGTACGCTGCGATTCCAGATGGCGCAGCGGCAGGAAATCCTTTTCGTTGCGCAGCAAGGTCATGGCCTGGATGTGCAACTGCTCGTCGAGGGCCTGGGCCCGGGGGCTGTGCAGCCGCTTGGCCAGGCCTTCCTTCTCGACAGGTTCCAGGTGGGACAACCCAAGGATATACTTGTAAGTAAGCACCTTGCGGCACTTGGCATCGATCACGCTGTCGCTGATGAGCCCTCTTTCCACGGCCGAGACCACCGCCCTCAGGTCGTTGACCAGGTTGGCCGGACTCAGCAGGATGTCGTTGCCTGCCTGCAGGGCCCGGATGCAGTTCAGGCCGCTGTAGCTGGCGGCAGCGCCCTTCATCACCAGGGCATCGGTAAAGGTCAGGCCTTCAAAACCCAAAGTCTTGTGCAGCAGTCCATCGACGATGGCCGCCGACTGCGATGAAGGCAAAAGGGGATTGCTTTCATAGGCCGGCACGGAAAGATGACCGACCATCACGCCGGAAACACCTTCCGCAACAAGCCGGCTGAAAGGATAAAGCTCGATGCTGTCCATGCTGGAACGGTCGCCGCGGATACGGGCCAGCTGTTCGTGGGAATCCTCCATCGTGTTGCCATGGCCGGGGAAATGCTTCACCACGGCCATCACCCCACCCGCTTCCAGCCCGCGGGCAAACTGGGAGGCCATCGTGGCGGTGCGACGGGGAGAAGATCCGAAAGAGCGGGTGTTGATGACCGGATTGGCCGGATTGTTGTTGACATCGGCATCGGGGGCGAAATTCACATGGATGCCCATGGCACGGCATTGGCGGGCCATTTCCAGGCCGTATTCATAGAGCAAGGCCGTATCGGTGATGGCGGCCAGCATCGTATTGCGCGGAAAACGCGGGGCATCGGTCAGACGCATGGCCAGTCCCCATTCGGCATCGGCCCCGATGAGAAGTGGCACACGGGCGGCCGCCTGGGCACGGTTGAGGGCCTGCCGCTGTCGCTCAACCGTACCTTGGCTGAAAAACAGGCCGCCTATGCCCTGCTCCCTGACCCACGTGTCGATTTTTTCGGGCCAGCCCTGGTCGCTTTGGGAAGAGACCACCGGCATGAACAACTGGGCCACACGGGCCTGCCGGTCCAAAGTTTTCATCACGGAATCCACCCATTGGGCACAAGCTTCGTTACCAACGCTCTGTCGCCACAGCGTCGGAGTCACCGCCCGGACCGTCATGGCGTCCAGCAAGGCCGTCAACAATATGACGAGTACTCTCTTTATCATCTTTTCTTCTTAACTTTCAATACGATACGCCCAACATAGACACCATCGCAACCCATCTGGCTCAGCACAACATCCTCCCCCAGTTTGTTTTGGCAAACGACCGGTTCACGGAGGAATGTGTGGGAATGACCGCCGACAATCACGTCCACATCGGTCGATTGGCGGGCCAGGTCCAAGTCTCCGACACCCGGCCTGTCGTAGCCCAGATGGGACAGGCAGACGACCAGGTCGCAGTTCTTTTCCTGCTTGAGCATGGCTGCCAGCGAGGAGACAATTTCCACCGGCGGCCGATAGACCACTCCCTGGCGATGGGCCGCGGTGACCAGGCTCTCCAGATTGGGACAGGCGGCCACCACGCCGATGCGCAAGGGGCCGGCTTCCAGCACCGTCCAGGGCTCAACGATATCCTTCAGTGCCGAGGCAGACAGGTCGTAATTGCTGCAAACGATCTTGAAACGGGCATTTTTCAGTGTCTTGGCCAGGATCTGTGTGCCTTTGTCGAATTCGTGGTTGCCCAGGGTGACGGCCTGATAGCCCAGACGGTTCATCATATCCACTTCCACCTGGCCGTCGAAGAAATTGTAGTATGGGGTACCCTGACAAAAATCACCGGCATCGAGCAGGAGCACGGCAGCACCTTCTTTTTCGGCCTGACGGCGCTGCTCACGTATCAGGGCCTCGCGTCGCAGCACCCCGCCCTGACCGGCGCGGCTGCCACTGTTTTCGGGAAGTGGGTCCAAACGGCTGTGCGTGTCGTTGGTATGCAGGATGACCAGCGTGACGCTGTCAGTGTCCATCAGGGAGGAGCGCCACAGCCAGCGGCCCTTGCCCCGCATCGGAAGCAGCACCAGCAGCAGGGCGGCGGTCAGCACGACCGCCAAACGGATCAGTCTGGCCTTGCTTCTCATGGCTCCACTCGTTTAAAGCGTCCGTCCACCTCGCCCTTGACGGTTTGTCCGGCGCGGGTGAGCATTTCTATTTCACGTATCATGCAATCCCTGAGGTAATGCCCCGTCGGGGTCGACGACAAGGCCCGGCGCAGCGGGCTCATGCCTCCGCTGCCGGCCGCCAGGTAGTCGATGGTGGCCAGCCGGTAGATGCGGTCGGGATCGAGTTCCTCACCGCCTATTGTGAAAGATTCCAAGCGATTGCCACGGACTGTCAGACGGATATTGGCAAAGGTCTCGGTGCCCCGGCGGGCCACCGCCTCGACCAATCGCTGCAGGTCACTGCCCTTCAGCTCCAAGACCACCACCTCATCGTCGAAAGGCAAGGCCTCATAGACCATGCCCACGGTGATGTCGCCCTGCGGCAGACTGCGGCGTATGCCCCGGTTGTTGAGCAGGGCCGCATCGGCCGGCAGTCCGATTACCTCACGGGTCTGTGCCAGCAGCATGTCGGTGCAAAGGTTGTTCAGGCTTCCTTCGGGATGCTCCACAGAGAGCGTGCGATCGCAATGGCCGATCACCTGGTTCATCTGCCCTTCCAGGCGGGATTGCCAGGAACGGAGCCGCTTTTCCAGCACGGGATCGACATCGGCATCGTAGCGTTTATCAACTGCCAGACGGCCTCCCGAGACATAGCGGAAATTGCCCGCAGTGGCCACAAGGCCCGACAACAGGACAATACAGAATATGACAGTGGTGGTTCGCTTCATCATCGTCTAGATTGTGCGAAGTTAGTGCTTTTATTCAGCCCAAGGGAGCATTTTAGTTTTTTTTATGCACGGAAAATGATACTTTTGCCGCGTCAACAGACGCGAAAACAGGAATGAACAAAACTATCTTGCTTGTCTGCCTTGTCTGGCTGCTTCCCCTGTGCTGCCTGAGGGCTCAGCGGGAAGAAGAGAGTTTTGTCCCCTCTTCGGCCGCCAGCACCTACCACAACAAGACCGGTTTCTTCTTTTCCTATACCTGTCGCCAGAGCGATTTCAATGTCCTGCCCTCCCAGCCGGCGCAATTCGCCAACCTGGAGGATTGCCAGGGATTTTCGGTGGGTATCTGGCGCAATGTCCGGCTGGGCACCGGGGTCTATTGGCAACCGGAGCTTTCCTATTACATCTACAACGGCGACAACAGTTGCCGCAACACCCTGGTGTCGTTCACTCCGCTGCAACTCCAGCTGGGCGTGCACATGGGATTTGTCCGGCCCTTCGTGGCGGCTGGCACCAGCCTGGACTATTTCGTCGGGGCCCGCAAGGGGGACGGCAGCAACTACACGCTGCCAGGTTGGACCGACAAAGACCGTTGCGGATGGGATTATTTCGTGGGGGGCGGGCTGGATATGCTCAGTTTTTTCCAGATCAACCTGCGCTACCGCCACTGGCTGTTCGACTTCAACCACCTCAGCCCCGACAACTGGCGTGAACTCAGCATCGGGGCGGCCATGTTTTTCTGATCACTTGCTTTATTTTTCCATCTGTGCGAGCCAGGCCTTGGCCACCGCATCGCTGGGCATGCGCCAGTCACCGCGGGGCGAAAGGCCGATGCTGCCCACTTTGGGACCGTCGGGCAGGCAGGAACGCTTGAACTGCTGGGCAAAGAAGCGGCCAACAAAGGTCTGCAGCCAATGGCGGATCACCGCCTCGTCGTATTGCCCTTGGAAAGCATGGCGGGCCAGGAACAGCACCTTTTCGGGGCCGAAGCCGTAGCGCAGCATATAATAGAGGAAGAAATCGTGCAACTCGTAGGGGCCCACCAGGTCTTCGGTCTTCTGGGCGATACGGCCCAGCTTGTCGGTGGGCAGCAGTTCGGGACTGACGGGCGTGTCGAGCACGTCGAGCAAAGTGGTGCGGGAGGCCTCATCCATCTCATTGTCGGCCACCCAGCGCACCAGGTAGCGGATCAGCGTCTTGGGCACGCCGCCGTTCACCCCGTAATTGGCCATGTGGTCGCCATTGAAAGTGGCCCAGCCCAGGGCCAGTTCCGACAAATCGCCCGTGCCGATGACCAGCCCACCGACGGCGTTGGCATAGTCCATCAGTATCTGGGTGCGCTCGCGGGCCTGGCTGTTTTCATAGACCACATCGTGGCGCGACTCATCGTGGCCGATGTCGCTGAAATGCTGGCGGCAGGCGGCTTTGATGTCAATTTCCTTATTGGTGACATGCAGGTATTTCATCAGGTTGACCGCATTGGTATGGGTGCGGTCGCTGGTACCGAAGCCGGGCATGGTGATGCCCACGATGTCGTGGCGGCCGCGTCCCATCTGGTCGAAAGCCTTGACGCAGACCAGCAGGGCCAGGGTGGAATCCAGGCCGCCCGAAATGCCCACCACTGCCGTCTTGGCACCGGTGTGCTCCATGCGCTTGACCAGACCGCCCACCTGGATGGCGAAGATCTCGCGGCAACGGGTGTCCATTTCATCGGGCTGCGGTACAAAAGGCAAGGCACGGATCTCACGGGTCAGGGACTCGTTTTCCTGGTTCGCTTCGGGAATGGCGACAGTCTGATAGCCTGCGGGGCGTTCATCCTGCTTGAAGGAAGCGCTGTGCAGCCGGTCGTGCCGCAGCCGCTCGATATCTATTTCACTGACAATCAATTGCTGTTCAAAACTGAATCGCTCCGACTGGGCCAGCAGCGTTCCGCTTTCGGCGATGATACCGTTGCCGCCGAAGACCAGGTCGGTGCTCGATTCGCCATAGCCGGCCGAAGCATAGACATAGCCGCACAGGCAGCGACCCGACTGCTGGGCGATGAGTTGGAGCAGATAGTCGTGTTTGCCCGTCAACTCGTTGCTGGCCGAAAGGTTGAACACCACATCGGCGCCGGCAAGGGCATGGTGGCTGCTGGGCGGAACGACGCTCCAGAGGTCTTCGCAGATTTCGATGGCGAAACAGGCATTGCCCGTGTCGGTGAGCAGGCGGGTCCCCAAGGGACAATCCTGGCCGCACAGGCTGATGCGGGTCGTTTCCAGATCCAGGCCCGATGAGAACCAGCGCGGTTCGTAGAACTCGTGGTTGCCGGGCAGGTAGCTTTTCGGAACGACCGACAGTATTATCCCTTTGTGCAAGGCAACAGCCACATTGTACAGGCGACCGCCCCAGCAAAGCGGCATACCCACGATGGCCGTCAGGGCCAGGTCCTCGCTGGCATAGAGTATCTTGGACAATGCCTCTTCGGCGGCCTGCAACAAGGCCTGCTGGAAGAACAGGTCGCCACAGGTATAGCCCGTGACCGACAGTTCAGGGAAACAGACAATTTCCACCTGCTGCTTGTCAGCCTGGTTCATCAGGGAGATGATCTGCCCTGCGTTGTAGGCGGCATCGGCCACTCTCAGGGAGGGCACGGCTGCAGCCACCTTGACAAAACCGTATTTCATAGTCGGTTGTTCTTTAATGGCAAAAACACAATGCAAAGTACCGAAAACTCCTTCAATTCTGCAAATGAAAAAATAATTGCCGGGATACTTGCATGATAAGAATATATTTCGCACCTTTGCACCCGCTTTGCGTAACCTCTGTCGGAGTATTGAGAGAACCGGGAATGTTGCGTAGACGATTAACCATAAAACATTATCAATCATGGATTTGATTAAGGTTGCCGAAGAGGCATTTGCTACTGGAAAGGTTCATCCCGAGTTCAAGGCCGGCGATACCGTCACCGTTGCCTACCGTATCAAAGAAGGAAACAAAGAGCGTATCCAGAACTACCGCGGTGTGGTTATCAAAATCAGTGGAAGCGGCGAAAAAAAGCGCTTCACCTGCCGTAAAGTCTCCGACAATGTCGGTGTAGAACGTATCTTCCCGCTGGAATCCCCGTTCATCGAAAGCATCACGGTCAACAAGATCGGTAAGGTCAGAAGGGCCAAACTGTACTACCTGCGCGGCCTGACCGGCAAGAAAGCCCGCATCAAGGAAAAAAGAAGCTAATTCAGGCTTCGGATCAAATAAAAAAGCAATTGCCCCACGGCAGTTGCTTTTTTTTTGCTATCTTCGGCACTGATTTCAGTCCCATACGACCATGTTCATGCAAAAATACGCCCTACCCTGCCTGCTGGCCCTCTGCTGCCTGCTGCCTTTCAGTGCCCAAAGCCAGACAGAAAACGCCCCAAACCAGACGGAAAGCGATTATTCCGTGCAGGCTGTCGAGCTGCTCACCCAGCAGATGAAAGCCTATCCCCAGGAAAAGGTCTATCTCCATACCGACAAGCCCTATTACGCCGCCGGCGACACCATCTGGTTCAAAGCCTACCTCCTGCATGCCGCCCTGCATCAGGCCATGCACTACAGCCGCTATATCTATGTGGAGCTGGTCAACAGCCAGGGCGAGGTGATGGCCCGCGAAAGGGTACGTCCCGAAAAAGACAGCTACTACTGCCAGCTTCCTGTCAAGGAAAAAACCGCACCGGGCGAATATTCCCTGCGAGCCTACACCAATTACATGCGCAACCTGTCGGAAGACTATTTCTTCCGCAAAGAGATTTATATAGGTAATGCTGTGAGTCCGCAGCACGACGATGCCCAGGCTGCCCTGCTCGGCCTGCCCGGCGGCCAGGCCGCTTCGGTCCGCAGCCAGACGGCGGCCGTGTCCCAGGCTACCTACGACGTGCAGTTCCTGCCCGAAGGCGGCCACCTGATGGCCGGCTGTCTGCAGAACGTCGCCTTCAAGGCCATCGACCGCGACGGATGGGGCATCGATGTCCACGGACACATCATCGATGAAACCGGACAGGAGGTCTGCGCCTTCCAAAGCAGCCATCTGGGCATGGGCGTGACTGCTCTCTTCGCCCAGGCCGGCAAAAGCTATACAGCCGTCTGCGAAAGCGCCATGGGCGAAGAACTACGCGTGGCCCTGCCCCAACCCGTGACGGAAGGCTATTCCCTGTCGGTCTCCCGCCTCGACGACCGGCTGCACATCACCGTGCTGCGGCCCGAGTCGGCGCCCTTGCAGCAGGAGCTCTACCTCCTGGCCCACATGCGGGGCATACCTCTTTTCCGTTCCTATTTCGGGCCTGACCGGCCCACCGTGGCGCTGCCCACGGCCGACATGCCCACAGGCGTGCTGCAAGTGCTGCTGCTCAGTGCCCAGGGCGATGTCCTCTCCGAGCGGCTTTGCTTCATCCGCCAGCCCGACCCCGTCAAGTTGACACTCGACTTTGACAAGACCAGCTACGGCCGTCGCGAAAGGGTCTATGCCCGGATGCAAGTCATCGATGCCCAGGGGGAGCCCGTCGTCGGTGACTTTTCGCTGAGTGTCACCGACGACCAGAGCGTCGAGCTGGATTCATCGGCCATGACCATCGAAAGCTACCTGCTGCTCACTTCCGACCTCCGCGGCCACATCGAACGCCCGGGCGACTATTTCCTGGCCTCCAATGACAAGGCCGACTACGAGCTCGATCTTCTGATGATGACCCAGGGCTGGCGACGCTACGATATGCCCCGCCTGATGAAAGGCGACATCAACCTCCTGACCGACTACGAGCTGGAAGTAGGCTCCACGCTCTGCGGACGGCTGCAGACCTTCCCTATCCGACGGGCCATCCCCCATGCCAACATCTCGGTGTTCAACCCGATATACAATTATGTCAACTCCGTCCAGACCGACAACCGGGGACGGTTCTGCATCGAAGGGTTTGAGTTTCCCGACAGTTCTTCGTTCTTTATCCAGGCCGAGAAGAAACAACAGGGCATCATCATGGAGCTGACGGCCGAAGCCCAGAGTTTCCCGCCGGTGACGGTGCGTCTGCCTTCCACGCGCAAGCAGTGGGACGACCCGGTCATGGAACACTTTTTGAGCAAGAGCCGCGAACGCTGGTACCAGGACCAGGGCGGCATGGTGATCAACCTGGGAGAAGTGGCCGTGACGGCCCGCAAATCGGACAACCTGCGCAAAGAACGCGGGGCCTTGTATTCCTATGCCAATTTCACTTTCGAACCCGAAGAAATCGAAGACCTGGTCGGCCTGAGACTCCTCGATGTGCTGCTGCAGGCCCCGGGCATCACCCTGGATGGCAGCGGTGAAGGCGTGTTGATGCGCAATGCCGTGCCCCTGATCGTCATCGACAACATCGAATCGCAAATGAGCGACCTGGCCACCATCCAAGTGGCCGACGTGGAGATGATCGACATCCTGCGCGACCCTGTCCAGACGGCCATGTTCCGCGGAGGTGGCAACGGGGTGATCTGCATCTACCTGAAAAGGGGCCAACGCACCGAGGATATGCAACTGGGCAGCCACCAGAAACTGGTACCCTATATGGGATATACCACGCCCAAGGATTTCTACCAGCCCATGTATTCGGTCGAAAGCCAGCGGCAGAGCCGCCTGCCTGACCTGCGCTCCACCCTGTGGTGGCAGCCCAACCTGCGCAGCGACGCTTCCGGCCATGCCGAAATACGTTTCTACACCGGCGACGAGCGTGGCCATTGCACGATGCTCATCGAAGGCGTCACGGACGAAGGGGAAGTGGTCAGAAAACTGGCCAGGGTGGAAATCAAATAGCCGGATACCGCGTATCCTTACCCCACATCATCTTGATCTTCAATGTGGAAATGAAACTCTGATTCTTCCTGCGAACGATATTTATCATGAAATCCGACGAGGATATTCGCAGTTTGGAAGGCATTGGTAATGAGTAAGATCTACCATCCAATGAAATCAAATAGGTATGGCTGCGGCTCTCCACTTCCAGGTCGACCACCGTGCGGGCATCGAGCACCAAAGGACGGATGGTGAGGCTGTGCGGGGCAATCGGCACGATGACATAGCTGCTGCTGTCGGGCATCAGGATGGGGCCGCCCACACTCAGGGAATAGGCCGTCGAGCCCGTGGCGGTGGAAAGCAGCAGACCGTCGGCTTGGTAATCGTTCAAGTACTCGCCGTTGAGCGAGGCATGGATATGCAGCATGGCCGAGACATCACGCTTGGTGATGGCAATTTCGTTCAAAGCAAAGGGATAGTCTATCTGGCCGCAGTCCGATTCGAGCTGCAGCTGGGCACGCGATTCCACTTCGAGCTGGCCGGTCATCATCTCCTCGACCAGGGCTTCCATGTCGCTGCCGTCGGAAGCGGTGAGAAAGCCCAGCCGACCGGTGTTGATGCCCAGGATGGGAATGCCTTTTCGCCCCACTCGCGAAGCTGTGTTCAGGAAGGTGCCGTCACCGCCGATACTCAAGGCATAATCAGCCTCGAAATTGTTGCCGGGAATGGTATCGTCCACCATCAGGGCATCCGGCATCAGGGTCTTGAGATACTCATAGAACCTGGTATCGACGGATATGCTGGCGCCGTGCTCCTTCAAAAGCCTGAACAGCAGGGCTATCTGTTCCTTGGAAGCCGACTGCGAGCGTTTGCCGAAAATCGCGATTTTCATATGTGAATTATTATAGTTTTTTAAATGACATCATACAGGACAAAACATTATATTTGTCCCTTGCATTTGGCCGGCACAAACCGGCTTGCAAAAGTGGAAAAAAAATTTCAAATGACCAAGCTTAGCGTAAATATCAACAAAATAGCGCTCATCCGCAATGCCCGTGGCAACAACATGCCCGACATTCTCGAAATTGCCTCCTCCTGCGAGCGCTTCGGTGCCGACGGCATCACGGTGCATCCCCGACCCGACGAGCGCCATATTCGCTATCAGGACGTCATAGACCTGCGCCCGCGCATCACCACGGAATTCAACATCGAAGGCTACCCTTCCCCCCGGTTCATCGATCTGGTGCTGAAAGTCAAGCCGCATCAGGTCACCCTGGTGCCCGACGCACCCGATGCCCTCACCTCCAATGCCGGCTGGGACACGGTCAGCCATGCCGCCTTCCTGAGTGAAGTGCTGGAAGCCTTCTGCGCCGCCGGCATCCGCACCAGCCTCTTTGTCGAGACCAACACGCGGATCATCGAACAGGCCGCCAAGTTGGGCGCCGACCGGGTGGAGCTCTATACGGGAC
This sequence comes from Bacteroidales bacterium, assembly GCA_017446025.1. GTDB lineage: Bacteria > Bacteroidota > Bacteroidia > Bacteroidales > UBA1402 > UBA1757. The sequence goes on from JAFSRR010000037.1 coordinate 17,309, forward strand.
CCTATGCCGAAGCTTTTGTCCATCATCCCGAGACGGCCGCCCGTCCCTTTGCCCTGGCCGCCGAGGTAGCCCACAAAAATGGATTGAGCCTGAACGCTGGACACGATCTCAATTTGCACAACCTCAAGGCTTTCCACGAACAGGTGCCCTATGTCGAAGAGGTATCCATCGGCCATGCCCTGGTCTGCGACGCCCTTTACATGGGCCTGGAAGCCACTATCAAAGCATATCAGAACTGTTTAAAATAACCACAGCATGAATCCTTTACTTTTCATTCAAGACCTTGCCACCGATGTCATGCCCGACCTGACTGAGTTGACCGAGCCGGTTGCCGAGACCGTCAACCGTATCAATTTCTTTGAGATGGCCACCAAAGGCGGCTGGATCATGATCGTCCTGGCCATACTGCTCTGCCTGGCCATCTATATTTTTGTGGAACGCTGCATCACGCTGCACCAGGCTGGCAAGGACAATCCCAATTTCATGAACCGTATCAAGGACTATATACACGACGGCAACCTGGAATCGGCCTTGAAACTCTGCCGCCAGACCGAAACGCCTTCGGCCCGCATGGTGGAGAAAGGCATCAGCCGCATCGGCCGCCCCATGAACGATGTGCAAGTGGCCATCGAGAACCTGGGCAACATCGAAGTGAGCCGGCTGGAAAAAGGTCTGTCGCTGCTGGCAGCTGTTTCGGGCGGTGCACCAATGATCGGTTTTTTGGGCACCGTGCTGGGTATGGTCCGCGCCTTCTTTGACATGGCTTCGGCCGGCAACAATGTCGATATCACCCTCCTGTCGTCGGGCATCTACACGGCCATGGTCACCACCGTGGCCGGTCTGATTGTCGGCATCCTGGCCTACTTCGCCTACAACTACCTGGTGGCCAGTGTCACCAAGGTGGTCAACAAAATGGAAAGCTATACGATGGAATTCCTTGACCTGCTCAACGAGCCGGCCAAATAAATCCGCCCGATCATGGCACTCAAAAGACAGAACAAAATAGACGCTTCCTTCAGCATGTCCTCCATGACGGACATCGTCTTCCTGTTGCTGATTTTCTTCATGATCACCTCGACCGTGGTGCATCCCAACGCCATCAAGATCCTGCTGCCCCAAAGCAAGCAGCAGACTTCGGCCAAGCCCCTGGCCCGGGTGACCATCGACCGCGACCTGAACTACTACATCGCCTTCGGCAACGAGAAAGACGAGCCGGTGGCCTTCGAGGATATCGAGACACTCCTGCGCGAGCGTATCGCCCAGGAACCTGAAATGTACGTAGCGCTTTATGCCGACGAGAGCATTTCCTATCGGGAGCTGGTGCGCGTACTGAACATATGCAACGCCAACCATTTCAAGTTGGTGCTGGCCACCCGGCCCGAAAAATAGGATCAAGGCAAAACAAGGTGTGATATGAACCGCAACGAAATCATCTCCGTCATTGTGACAGCGCTCATCATCGGGTTGCTGACGGGCTTTCTGATTGTGTTCGGCATGTCCGCCACCGTCCCCGACAGCGAAGAAGGCCTGACGGTCAATTTCGGCAATGTCGATCTGTCGTCGGGCATGTTTGAGCCTTATGCCGAAGAGCAGGCTGAGCAAAGCACCCCCTCCTCCACGCCGGTCACGACCCAGACGCCCAGTCAGGAGGAACTGATCACCCAGGACGAGGAATCGGTCGATCTGATGGCCGAAGCCCGTCGGCAGGCCGAGCAGGAAGCCCGGCGCCTGGAAGAGCAACGCCGCCTGGAAGAACAGCAACGGGCCGAGCAAGAGCGCATCCGTCAGGAGCAGGAACGCCGGGCCGCCGAAACCCAGCAGCTGGCCCGCAATCTGTTCGGCCAGTCTGAAGGCACCGAGAGCGACCAGCAGGGAGAGGGCGACACACCCGCCGGCAACCAGGGCCAGACAGAAGGGCATCCTGAGTCGCAGCATTATAACAGCCAAGGCTTCGGTTACGGCAATTTCTCACTGGAAGGCCGTGGTTTGATGGGAAGTCTCCCCCGCCCCAGAAACGACACCCGCAATGCAGAAGGTATCGTGGTGGTTCGTATCGGGGTGGATGACCAGGGCAATGTCGTCTCGAGCGAGGTACATCCCGGATCCGTCCCCGGAGGCGGTGCCACCACCAATACCGACAATACGGAGATGAGAAAGGCTGCCGTGCAAGCAGCCCGCCAGGCCAAGTTCAACGCCATCAATGGAAACGGCCAACTCCAATATGGTTATATCACTTATTTCTTCACCCTCAGATAGAATTTATAAACAACATATATAGCAAAAGAGTAACCCTACTAACCTAAACAGTATGATACTAGTATTCTTAGCCAAAGGCTTCGAGGAAATGGAAGCCATCTCTGTCGTGGATATTCTGCGCAGAGCCGATTTGGATGTCCGCACCGTTTCCATCACGGACGACAAGACCGTGTACGGGTCGCACAACATTCCCGTCATCGCGGACATGCTGTTCAACGAGATCGACATTCAGGAGACCGACGCCCTGATTCTTCCCGGCGGGATGCCCGGAACAGAGAATCTCAAAAAGCACGAAGGCCTCAAGATGTTGCTCATGACCTTCCTTAAAGACGAGAACAAGACAGTGGCTGCCATCTGCGCCGCTCCCACCATCCTGGGAGAGATGGGGCTGCTCAAGGGCCGGAAGGTGTCTTGCTACCCCGGTTGCGAAGAAAGCCTCTACGATGCCAAGATTTCGCGTCGTCCGGCCATCCGCGACCGCAATCTCATCACGGGCGACGGTCCGGGCCATGCCCAGGAATTTGCGCTCAAAGTGCTTGAATATCTTGGCAATGCCATCGTGGCCGCCGATATCACCAAGCAGCTGAACATCTAGTCAAAGCCCTACCCGCAGCAGGCTGCGGCCCGCAGTGGGCAACGGACATAAAAACGCTCCCCTGAATATTCCATCACGGAAGATTCAGGGGAGACTTGTTGAAAAGATTATCATCTCAACTTTTGTCTATCATTTGGATTTTCTTGAACAGGATATCGCGCTCCTCCTTCAATTTCTCGATGTTGCGATTCATTTCCTTGAGCAGGGAGGAACCGGTCGATTTGGATGACATGGTGAAGAAGCCGATATTGTTCTCACAAGTCTTGATTTCGTTGCAGATGGATTCGTACTGGCGCATCAGGCGATCGCGCTCATGCCCTACTTTGCCGGCCCCCTTGGTCTTGATTTCCTCCAGATTGCTCTGGAAGCTGCTCAGGCGACGGCTGGTCTTATCGACATTGAGGCGCACCATCAGGGTATCGATGGCTTCGCGCCACTGGGCATAGACTTTGTCTTTGTCCTTGAAGGGCACATGGCCGATTTCGTTCCAACGGGCCGTGAAATCCTTGACCACCTTGGGGGCCTCTTCCGGCGAAGGTGACTCCTGATAGTTCTTCACTTCTTCGATCAGGGCTTGCTTGGCCTCCAAGTGCTGCTGTTCCTCGGCTTTCTGGGAAGAGGTGTTCTTCTCCTTCTGCTCGAAGAAATAGTCGCAAGCCGTGATAAAACGCTTCCACAAGGCATCCGAAGCCTTGCGCGGCACCTGGCCGATGGTCTTCCATTCCTTCTGGATCTGGATCAGCTGATTGGCCGTGGCGGTCCAGGCGGTGCTGTCTTTCAGGGCTTCGGCTTTCTCGCAGAGGGCCCGCTTCTTTTCGAGGTTCTCATTGAGTTTTTCCTTCATGCCCTTGTAGAACACGCTCTTGGCCTCGAAAAACTTGTCGCAGGCGGCACGGTAGCGTTCAAACACCTTGGTGTTGAGTTTCTTGGGAGCAAAGCCGATGGTCTTCCAGCGTTCTTGCAACTCGATCACCTCGTTGGTCTTCTTTTCCCAAGCCTTGAAGGTGTCCAGACCCGTCAGGTCCATGGCTTCGAGTTTCTCGCAGATTTCCGTCTTCTGGGCCAGGTTCTCGTTTTCAAGATCCTTGAGCCGTTCGAAAAAATGCTGGTATTTTTTGTTGATCTCGGTCGAGGCGTTTTTGAAACGCTGCCAGAGTTCTTCGCGCACTTCCTTGGCCACGGGACCTATCTCGCGCCACTGCTCATGCAGTTCCTGCAATTTGCGGAAGGCCACCACGACATCACCTTCCTCGTTGAGTTTTTCGGCAGCCTCACACAGGGAAGTCTGCAACTCAAGGTTCTTCTTGCTGTCGTAGTCACGGAACTCGTTGTAGAGGCGGAGCTGGTCGTAGAAGTTTTCGACCTCTGTCTGATAGCGCTTCCACAGGGTGTTGACATGTTCCTGGGCCACCGGGCCGGTCTCCTTCCATTCCTGTTGCAGACGGCGTACTTCGGCCAGGCTCTTGTGGATATCCTCCGTATTCTCATTCAGGCTGTGGATGGCATCGATGATCCGGTTTTTCTTGTCCAGATTGTCCTGACGTTCCTTCTCCAGCTGACTGAGCTGCTCGGCACGTTTTTCCCTCCACAGGTTCATGATAGACTTGAATTCGGTTTCCAAGGCATTGTAAGGTTCCATATTGAACTCTTCCGCAGCGTTGCCGGCTTCGACAAACATCTTGCGGGACAGTTCAATTTCTTGTTTCTGGTGCTTGTAGAAAGCCGTCTTGATGGCCTCTACCTTTTCTTTGTTCGGGTTTTCAGAGTCAATCAGGTTCTTAAGGTAATCGATAAAATCGGCCGCCGTTTCCACCGCAGCGACATTTTCAACAGATTCCTCCAGGGCAGGTGCTTGCATCTTGCCGTTGTCGTTAGTTTCCATAGTTGTAAATTAAGTCTGTTGTACTGTTTGTATTCAAGATTGTTGCAAATAAAACCAAAATATTCGGGATAACAAAGAATCACCCCGATTTTTGGTAAAAAAAGAGACAAAAAAACGGGAAATCAGGCCCTGCGACGATCGGCCAACGACAGCCACAACCAGGCCAGCAGGCCACATACGGCCGTCATGATCAGGTTCAGGCCATGCACCACCAGGGCGAAACTGCCGGCCTGCGCCTCGGGAATGCCGTAGAAGACCAACGTGTAGATGACCATGAAATGCCAGGCGCCGATACCACCCTGCACGGGGGCGACGATGCCGAAACTGCCCATGATGTGGGCGGTGAACATGGCCATGACGCTTAGGGCGAAAGGCAGATGGAAGAAATACTGGCCCACATAGAAGGACAGGAAATAGAAGGTCCAGATACAGACGGTCCAGAAGATGAACAGCCAGGGATGGCGCAGCGTCTTGACACTGATCATACCCTGCCACATCTGGCGGAGTGTGTCGCGCACCTTCTGATAGATACGGCTGCCTTTGAGGGCCCGTCGGGCCAACAGCACCAGGGCGGCCAACAGCAAAAGGACGGCCCAAAGCTTCCAACTGGTGAGCAAGGAGGTGAACTTGTCGGGCGTCACGGGGTTTTCCCTGAGAAACTCACGGAAGACGTCCATTTGGCTGAGAATGGCGGCCAGGGCCATCAACACCAGGCAGATGATATCGAACACGCGCTCGGTCACCACCGTGCCCAGGCTGCGGGAAAAAGACAGGCCGTCGTGTTTTTTCAACAGTCCGCAACGGGCCACTTCGCCGATGCGCGGGAAAAGCAGATTGGCGCCATAGGCGACAAAAACGGCCAGGATGGCGGTCTTGACCCGACCGCCCGGACAGACCGGCTCGAGCAGTTGATGCCAACGTATTCCCCTGATAATCATCGGAAGAAGGAAAAGCAGGAAATACACTGCCACCCACTCCCAGCGCAGGCCCAGGGCAAAGATCTCACGCATGGAAGCCAGGTCCATTTTCCGGTACACCAGCCAGAAGAGCAGCACGCCCAAAAGGAGCGGTACGAGCCAGCGGAGAATCTTTTTTATCCTATCCATGAAGATTTTTCAATTAATATGCGTACTTTTGTCGCGCCGGCAAAAGTACACAAAATTTGTGGTTGCCCCATCTTAATGTCTAACTTTTCCCCTACCGCCGTGGATGACGAGTGTAAAACCCAAGAAAGCATTAGGACAGCACTTCCTCAGGGATCTGTCTGTCGCCCGGCGCATCGCTGGCACGATTGATGCCTGCGTGGGCATGCCTGTACTGGAAATCGGTCCGGGCATGGGGGTACTTACGCGTTTTTTGCTCGATACCGGCCACGACCTCAAGGTGGTGGAAATAGACCGTGAATCGGTCGAATACCTCCAGGCCAACTTTCCCGACCTGGAAGGCAGGATCATCGCAGACGACTTTCTCAAGATCGACCTGGCCGGCATCTGGCCGGGCCGCGAGTTCGTGCTCATCGGCAATTATCCCTACTGCATCTCCTCACAGATATTTTTCCGCTTGCTCGACTACAAGGACCTGATCCCTGTCTGCTCGGGCATGATCCAGAAAGAAGTGGCTGAGCGCATCGCCTCGCCCGCCGGCAAGAAAGCCTACGGCATACTGAGCGTGCTGCTGCAGACCTGGTACGATATAGAATACCTGTTTACCGTGGACGAACATGTGTTCGAGCCTCCGCCAAAGGTCAAGTCGGCCGTCATCCGGCTCACCCGCAACCAGCGGCAGGATCTCGGCTGTTCCCCCACGCTGTTCAAACAGGTCGTCAAGACCGCCTTCAACCAACGGCGCAAAACCCTGAGGAACTCTATCAAGCCCCTGTTGGGCAAAGACGCCGCGGTATATTCAGAGGCCATCTTCGACAAACGTCCCGAACAGCTCGACGTGGAGCAGTTCATCCTCCTGACCCGCCTGGTTGACCAGACAATGAACCAGCAACATTAATCCGTTGGCAGCAATGCCGTAAAATGTAAAGATCATGGGCGAAATCAAACTTTTTTATCACGAGAACGGAAGAATCAAACAGAGCCGCAGTCTGGACTTTCTCAAGGAAACTCCCCGCGAAAAGTTCCTTTGGATAGACCTCAACGACGTGGCCGACGAAATAGAGGACCAGCTGGAGGATTTCCTGAAGATCTACATCCAGGAAGAAGAGGAGATGGAAGAGATCGAGATGAGTTCGCGCTACATCGAGACCTCCGACACGCTGGTGGTCAACTCCAATTTCCTGTTGCCCGACTACGAGCTGGAAACCCTGTCTTTCATCCTGAAAAACGACATACTGGTCACCGTCCACAACGAGAGCCTGCCCACACTGGCCGAAGCGGCCAAGCGCATCACGACCAGTCCGCGCAACTACCCCACCGGCTTCCATGTGATGGTGGCCATCCTGGAATCCCGGGTGGAACGCGATGCCGACATGATCGAGGAAATCATCGACAAGATCGCCCATTTGAGCGATACCATTCGCGAGGCCGACGAGGACGTACTGATGGAAATCACCGAATTGCAGGAACAGAGCCTGGCCATCCGGCAGAACATCATCGAAAAGCAGCGTTCCATCTCCAACCTGCTCAAGAGCGAACTGATGCCCCAGGAACTGACCACCAAGCTGTCTATCGTCCTGCGCGACTTGAACTCCCTGATCGACCACACCCGTTTCAGTTTCGAACGGCTCGACTACCTGCAGGACACCTTCCTCGGTCTGGTCAATATCGATCAGAACAAGATCATCAAGATATTCACCATCGTGTCGGTCATCTTCATGCCGCCCACGTTGATTGCAAGCATCTACGGCCAGAACTTCGTGGACATGCCCTTCCTGCACCATCCCGCAGGATTCTGGATATCCCTGGGCATGATGTTCGTCTTCTCCGGAGTTATCCTCCTGATATTCAAAAAGAGACGTTGGCTGTAAGCTACTCTATTTCGACCCCGTTGACGAAATCGTAGAAAGTGTTGCGCATCAAGTCGGCCAGCTTCAACTGGTAGTTGATATAGGCTTGCAGGTGCGAGGTGTAGGCATTGTTCAGACGGTCGCGCTCGAGGGCGAGCATCTGGCTGTCCACATCGCCGTCGGCATAGCGGGCACGGGTGATTTCAAAACTCTTTTCAGCAATCTCGATGTTCTTCTCCAGCAGCTGCAAACGCTTGATACTGCTGTTGACATCGGTCACCAGGTTGCGCACCTCGCTTTCGATGTTGCGGCGCACCACTTCCTGCTGGTAGAGCGTTTTCTGCAGACTGGCCTTGGCCGAACGCACCTGGGCCCGGTTCTCGCCGAAGTCCAGCACGGGCACCGACACGGTCAGGCCGACACCATAGTTGTGCGGACGGCCCATGTAGTCGGTCGTAGCGCGTTTAAGCGAGGCTCCGATCTCGTTGTCGCGCAGCATCTCGCTGATACCCGACTTCTCGAAATAAGCCGTCAGGCTGGCCGAAGGCAGGCCATTGGCTTTCTGGCGCTTGATCGACATCTTGCTCAGTTCGACCTGGATTTCCTGCTCGCGGATTTCCAAACGGTTTTTCATGGCCAGTTCCACGGCCTTGTCCATATCGACCATCACAATCTTGTAGTCCATGTTCATGTCCAGCACGACACTGTCGCGGATGTCCAGACCGATGAGTTCCTTGAAGTTGTTGGCGGCAGAGGTCTGGTTGATCAGCGCTATGTCGTGGTTGTTGCGCGCTTCGGCCAGATCGACCTCCATCTGCAACACATCCACTTCCTTGATCAGACCGGCGGCATACTTGTTGCGGGCCAGTTCGTAGGCCTCGTTCTGACGCTCCAGGTTGGATGCCGACAGGGCGGTGCTCTTCTGCACCTGAAGGAGGTTGTAGAACGAGCTCATCACATTGTAGACCATGTTCAGTTCCTCGCGTTTGAGCCGCTTCTGGCTCTGCTCGTAGTTGAGCTTGGCCTGACGCATCTGCGAACGGACATTGTTGTAGCCGTAGAAGGCGTTCAAAGGCTGGGAGAAACCCACCCGGGTGTTGAGGTTCATCAGACGCTTGGAGTTGTAGATATCGTCCGTGTTGTTCAGCGTACCGGTCAGATACAGGCGGCCGTCGGTGATGAGCGGCTGGTTGATGTTGAGCCGGCCGCTGTAGTTCAGCTGACGCACCGGATAATAGGTCAGACCGGAGGTATCCTCGAACGAGCGGATCGTCTCGGTATATTGCGGGATGGTGAAATCCATGTCGATATGGGTCTTAAGGCCGGCCGTCGTAGCTTTCATGCTGCTTTCCGTGATGATGACGTCCTGCTTGTGGCTGAGCATGCTATAGCTCTTTTCACGGGCAATCTCTATGCTCTTGTCTATGTCCAGGTAATAGATTTCCGCCTGGAGACCCAAACTCATCAGGCTCAAAAGGAGCCCGGCTGTCAGTTTCTTGTTCATAGCTTATCCTCTGGTTCTTAAGATGGCCTCCCTTGCATCGGCCTTGCGTTCGTTGTGTTCATCGGATGATATCACACCATCTTTGATGAAGATGATGCGACGGCTGTATTCTGCCACTTCCCTTTCGTGGGTGATGACTATCAGGGTGTTGCCTTCCTCGTGAAGTTCATCGAAGAGCGACATGATTTCCACGCCGGTCTTCGAGTCGAGGGC
>JAFSRR010000038.1 GCA_017446025.1 Bacteroidales bacterium
ATGCGGCACATAACCAAGACGTTCCCCGGCGTAAAGGCGCTTGACGACGTGAACCTTGAGGTGCAGGAAGGAGAAATCCACGCCCTTGTAGGTGAGAACGGCGCGGGCAAGTCCACGCTGATGAATGTCCTGAGCAAGTCGGATGTCTTTGCCGAGAACAAGCTCTTCGCCACGCTCGACACCACGGTGCGCAAGGTCATCATCGACAACCTGCCTTTCCTGTTGTGCGACACGGTGGGGTTTATCCGCAAACTGCCGCACGACTTGATTGAATCCTTCAAATCCACCCTGGACGAGGTGCGCGAGGCCGACCTGCTGCTCCACGTGGTGGATATTTCCCATCCCGATTTCGAGGAACAGATCGAAGTGGTCAACCGCACCCTGGAGGAAATTCATGCCCAGGACAAGCCCATCATTTTGGTATTCAATAAGATCGATGCATTCACCTATACGCCCAAGGAGCCGGACGACCTCACGCCGATGACGCGCGAAAATCTATCGCTCGAGGATTTGAAGAGGACCTGGATGTCGCGCATGAACCAGGATAATTGTATCTTTGTCTCGGCAACGGAAAAGGCCAACATGGAGGCTTTTAAGCAGCTCATCTACGACAAGGTGCGGGAAATCCATGTGACCCGTTTCCCCTACAACGATTTTCTCTTCCAGAAATACGATTCCTTGGGAGAAGAACAGAATATTGATTGATAATTATTTAAATAACAATAGATTATGGCAAATCCTGCATTCCAGTATGCGCCGATGTTCCAGCTCGGCAAAGATGAGACGGAGTATTATCTCCTGACCAAAGATTATGTCTCTGTAAGTGAGTTTGAAGGCCATCCTATCCTGAAAGTGGAGAAGGAAGGTTTGACGGCCATGGCCAATGCGGCCTTCCGCGATGTATCCTTCCTGTTGCGTCGCAGCCACAACGAGCAGGTGGCCAAGATTCTCAGCGATCCCGAGGCCAGTGAAAACGACAAGTACGTAGCCCTGACCTTCCTGCGCAACGCCGAAGTGTCGGCCAAGGGCAAACTGCCGCTCTGCCAGGACACGGGCACGGCCATCATCCACGGTGAGAAAGGCCAGCAGGTCTGGACGGGTTTCTGCGACGAAGAAGCCCTGTCGCTGGGCGTTTACAAGACATATACCGAGGAGAACCTGCGCTATTCGCAGAATGCGCCCCTGTCGATGTACGAAGAGGTGAACACCCGCTGCAACCTGCCGGCCCAGATCGACATCGAGGCCGTCGAAGGCATGGAATACCATTTTCTGATGGTCACCAAGGGCGGCGGTTCGGCCAACAAGACCTATCTCTACCAGGAGACCAAGGCCCGCATCCAAAACCCCGGCACACTGATTCCTTTCCTGGTGGAGAAGATGAAGAGCCTGGGCACGGCCGCCTGTCCGCCTTACCACATCGCCATCGTCATCGGCGGCACCAGCGCCGAGCGGAACCTGCTCACTGTCAAGCTGGCCAGCACCCATTACTACGACAGCCTGCCCACCACGGGCGATGCCACGGGCCGTGCCTTCCGCGACATCGAGCTTGAGAAGCAGCTGCTGGAAGAGGCCCACAAAATTGGTTTGGGCGCTCAGTTCGGCGGCAAATACATGGCCCACGACGTGCGCGTGGTCCGTCTGCCGCGCCACGGTGCCAGTTGTCCCATCGGTCTGGGAGTGAGCTGCTCGGCCGACCGCAACATCAAGGCCAAGATCAACAAGGACGGCATCTGGATCGAGAAGATGGACGACAAGCCCTACGAACTGATTCCCGAATCGCTGCGCCAGGCAGGTGAGGGCAATGCCGTCAAGATCGATCTGAACCAGCCCATGAAGGAGGTCTGCAAGATCCTGACCAAATATCCCATCGGCACCCGCCTGTCGCTCAACGGCACCATCATCGTGGGCCGAGACATCGCCCATGCCAAGATCAAAGCCCGTCTGGACGCCGGAGAGGGCATGCCCCAGTACCTGAAGGATCATCCCATCTACTACGCCGGTCCGGCCAAGACGCCTGCCGGCATGGCTTGCGGCTCGATGGGTCCGACCACGGCTGGCCGCATGGATCCCTATGTGGATGAGTTCCAGGACAACGGCGGCTCGCTCATCATGCTGGCCAAGGGCAATCGTTCGCAGGCTGTCACCGATGCCTGCCAAAAACACGGAGGCTTCTATCTGGGCTCCATCGGCGGTCCGGCCGCCATCCTGGCCCAGAACAACATCAAGAGCATCGAGTGTGTCGAGTATCCCGAACTGGGCATGGAAGCCATCTGGAAGATCGATGTGGTCGATTTCCCGGCCTTCATCCTGGTCGACGACAAGGGCAACGACTTCTTCAAGCAACTCCAACCCTGGCCCTGCCACAAGTAATTGTTTTTAAACGGCTCAGGGCGGGAAACCAGGTTTGCTTCTTGTCAAAGCCAAGGGCTTATCATTGAGAACCCGTGCCACCCTCGGCTCGGAAGAGGGAGGGGCCCGCGGGCATAGCCCGTGGGAGGGGTCGCAGCTTGCTGCGACGGTTCGAAAGATATGCCATTGGTTTACAAGAGCAAACCGTAATTATTGCGCTGAGCGGTATTTGCCCTCGTCGGCATCCTGGAGGATGCTCAGATAGCTGTGGTAACGTGACTCGCTGATCAGATGGTCGGCGAGCGCTTTTTGTACGGCACAGTCGGGCTCGTGGGTGTGGGTGCAGTTGTGGTAGCGGCAGTGGGTGGCAGCCCGGAAGATTTCCGGGAAATAGTGGCTCACCTCCTCGGGCTGCATGTCGAAGGTGTTGAAACCCTTGATGCCCGGCGTGTCGATGATGAAGGTGCCCTCTCCCAGATCGTACATTTCCGAATAGGAAGTGGTGTGCCGGCCCTTGTCGTGGTAGCCGGAGATTCTTCCCACCTTGGCTTTGGCCTGCGGATAGAGCCGGTTGAGCAGGGACGACTTGCCCACGCCCGAATTGCCCGACAAAAGGCAGACCTTGCCCCGGACGGAGTCGATAAGCGGCTCGATGCCCTGGTCCTTGAGCACGGAAATCCGGTAGCAGGGATAGCCGATGGTGCTATAAAGACGAAAGAGGCCGTCGAGATAGGCGGTCTCTTCCTCGTTGTATAGGTCGGTCTTGTTGAAAACCAGACAGGCCGGGATGCGGTAGGCCTCGGTGGTGGCCAGGAAGCGGTCGATGAAGACCAGGTTGGTCTCGGGATGGTTGACGGTGACCACCAGCAGCGCCACATCGATGTTGGCAGCGATGATGTGCAGCTGCTTGGACAGGTTGGCCGGCTTGCGGACGATGTAGTTGCGCCGGTCGTCGATGCTGCTGATGAGCCAGTTGCCGTCCTCGCCGACCACCGTCACACAGTCTCCGACCACGACCGGGCTGGTGCTCCGTATCCCTTTGATACGCAAATTGCCCTTAATCTTGCACTCCAGGTCTCCTTCGGGGGTCCTCACCCAGTAGGAGCTGCCGGTGCTCTTAATGACAATTCCCTTGGCCACGGTCAGACGGTCATGATTTCCCTTTCCTTGTCGGCAGCGATCTCGTCAATGCGCTTGATGAACTTGTCGTGGCTCTTCTGGATCTTTTCTTCGTAATCCTTGCCGTTGTCTTCCGACATGCCGTCCTTGACCAGTTTCTTGATGGAGTCTATGGCGTCGCGGCGGGCGTTGCGCACGCTGATCTTGGCGTCTTCGGCCTCCTGGCGGACCTGCTTGGTAAGCTGGCGGCGGCGTTCCTCGGTGAGCGGAGGAATGGCCAGGTGGATGGTTTCCCCGTTGTTGGCCGGGGTGATGCCCAGGTCGGAGGCCATGATGGCTTTCTCGATATCCTTGATGAGGTTCTTTTCCCAAGGCTGGATGGCGATGGTGCGGGCGTCGGGAATGGTGACCGTGGCGACATTGACCAGGGGACTGGGCGTGCCGTAGTAGTTGACGCGGATGTTGTCCAGGATGTTGACACTGGCCTTGCCGGCGCGGATACGGGAGAGAGACTTGTCCAGGAACTGGATGGTCTGTTCCATACTTTCTTCTGCCATGGAAAGCAGAAGATCAGCTTCTTCGTTCATAGTGGTGTATTTTTACTTGTTGTTTGTCATCAATTGTGTACCAGGGTACCGATACCGCCCTCCGTGAGCACCTTCTTGAGGTTGCCCTTGACATCCATGTTGAAGACGACGATGGGCAGGTTGTTCTCCTTGCACATGGTGGTGGCGGTCAGATCCATCACCTTGAGGCCTCGACGGTAGATTTCGTCGTAGGTGATCTCGTCGAAGCGGACAGCCGTGGGATCCTTCTCGGGATCGGCCGTGTAGATGCCGTCGACGCGGGTGCCCTTGAGCATCACGTCGGCTTCGATCTCGATACCGCGCAGCGAGGAACCGGTGTCGGTGGTGAAGTAGGGCGCGCCCGTCCCGCAGGAGAAGATGCAGATTTCACCTTTTTCGAGGCATTCCAGGGCACGGGTCTTGCTGTAGAACTCGCCGATGGGCTCCATGCGGACGGCCGTCAGTACGCGGGCCTTGGCACCGATGCTTTCCAGGGCCGAGCACAGGGCCAGGCTGTTGATGACCGTGGCCAGCATGCCCATCTGGTCGCCTTTGACCCTTTCAAAACCCTTGGCGGCTCCGCTCACGCCGCGGAAGATGTTGCCGCCGCCGATGACGATGCCTATCTGCACGCCGGCCTGGGCCATTTCCTTGATTTGCACTGCATAGTCGTTGAGCCTTTCGGGGTCGATGCCATATTGCATCTTGCCCATCAGCGACTCACCGCTCAGTTTGAGAAGTATTCTTTTGTAACGCATAAGAAAAGCAATCTTTTGATTGGCGAAGATAGGAAAAAACTTCGTTATATGACAAACGATACCTCTTTGAAAGCATATTTTTTCACCTCGCCGTCGCGGCCCCGTCTCAGGCTGAGGCGCCCGTCGCTGCCGACATCCACCAGCTGCCCTTCAAACAGGCCCTCACTGTCGCGGTAGGGATGCCAGCCCTCGCGCCGGTAGAGACGCTGCCGGTAATCGGCCTGCAGGCTTGAGGTCTGCCCCTTGTCCAGGGCTTCGGCCAGCTGGCGGTTGGCCGCCAGGAAATGACGGTGCAGGTCGGCCGTGAGCGTGGGCAGGTCATAGTCGCGGCCGGTCAGGCCCTTGAGCGAGACAGGATTGGGGGCATCGCTCAAAAAACGGGTCTGGTTGACATTCAGTCCCAGGCCGCAGACCGATGCTTTCAGCCAGGGGCCCGAGAGGGTGTTTTCGATGAGGATGCCGCCCAGTTTGCCGTCGCCGGCGTAGATGTCGTTGGGCCATTTGATGTGCAAAGGCTCTATGCCCAGAGCTTCGAGGCAGCGGCAGACGGCCACTGAGAAAGCCTTCGACACAAGGAAGGCTTCGCTGGCGGGCAGGTGACTCGGGCAAAGCAGCAGGCTCAGGGCGATGTTCTGTCCCGGGGCCGATTCCCAATGGTTGCCCCGCTGGCCCCGTCCGTCGGTCTGACGGTAGCAGACCATCATGTCGCCGTCCTGCCAGAGGGGCGTGTCGGCAGCTGCCTGACTGTTTTGCCGGCTATTGAGCTGTTCGAGCATAAGGGTGTTGGTCGAGGCGGTCTCTGCTATTTGTATGATGCGGTTCATGAGGGGCGTTATGAGAGCGGGGCGGGGTAGGCGTCCTCGATGTGTTCCAGATGGAAGCCGTCGTCGTGCCGGACCACGGAAATGATGTCGAAGCGGACGGGCAGGTCGATGCCCCATTGCCTGACAAAATGATGGGCGGCCTGGACGGTGCGCCTGATTTTCTGTGCCGTGACGGCCTGCCAGGGCTGCTCGTAGTCCTCGCTGCTGCGGGTCTTGACTTCGACAACGACCAGCCAGTCGCGGTTGCGGGCCACGATGTCGAGTTCCTTGTGGCTGGAATGCCAGTTGCGGGCCAGGATCTCATAGCCTTTTTCCTGCAGCAGGGCGACCGCCTGGTCTTCCCCCGCCTGTCCGAGTCGGTTGTGCTGTGCCATCAGCGTTTTTGCTGGAAAAAGCGGCTCATCAAGGCGGCGCACTCGTCGGCCAGCACGCCTGTCGTGACCTGGGTTTTGGGATGCAGGGCCTGGGGCGCGAAACGGGTGTAGCCCTTTTTTTCGTCTTCGGTGCCATAGACCAGCCGGCTCAGTTGCGACCAGCCCAGTGCCCCGGCGCACATGACGCAGGGCTCGACCGTGACATAGAGCGTGCAGTCTTTCAGATATTTGCCTCCCAAAGTGTTGCTGGCCGAGGTGATGGCCTGCATTTCGGCGTGGGCGGTGACATCGTGCAGCAGCTCGGTCAGGTTGCGGGCGCGGGCGATAATCCGGTCGCGGCAGACCACCACGGCCCCTACCGGCACCTCGCCCTGGTCAAAGGCAGCCTGTGCCTGGTCCAGGGCGGCTCGCATGAATTTCTCGTCGTCCATGTCAGAAAAGTGTCGGATAGTCTTCCTGGAATTTCTGGGAAACCTTGCCCAGGACGGTCTTGCGTAGGAAATTCGACCGGTTCTTGATCTTGTAGCGTTTGCAATAGACCGTCAGGGCGTCGTATTCCCATTCGTTCAGCGCGAAGACGATGCGCTTGTTGCGCAGCGGCGATTTGGGCTTGACAAGCAGTTTTTTCTTCTTTCCCTTTTTCATGACTCAAGACTGACTATGACAGGAACGATAGCAACGGGCAAACGTGCAGAGGACGATATACCAGACGATGCCTACGGCCAGGCCGCGGAGGCCCAGCAGGCAGACGGCCGCCACGATACCGGCCAGGAGGATATAGCGCCACTGGTTGCCTGCCCAGCGGAAATGCTTGAATTTTAGTGAGAACATGGGCAGGGCGCAGTTTAGCAACCAGGAGAAGAAGAGCACCCCTGCCAGGACCCACAGCGGGTCGATGGCCGCCTCGTGGAACCCCACCAGGCCGAAGGCCCAGAAAATGGCGTTGGCCGGCGTGGGCAGCCCGATGAACTCGCTTGTCTGGCGCGGATCCAGGTTGAAGCGGGCCAGGCGCAGGGCCGAAGCGGCGACCATGAGGAAAGCGGCAAACGACAGCCAGTTCCAGATGTCGGCCGCCAATATCGAATCTTGTTGATGTGTCTGCAGAAAATGGAACACCATGGCCGAAGGCGCCAGGCCGAAACTGACCAGGTCGCTGAGCGAATCCAGCTCCTTGCCGATCTCGGAACCGGCATGCAGCAGGCGGGCGGCGAAACCGTCGAAAAAGTCGAACACCGCGGCCAGGATGATGAAACCGGCGGCCAGCGGATAGCGCCCCTGAAAGGCAAAAGCCGTGGCAATGGAGCCGCACAGGGCATTGAGCAGGGTCAGGGTGTCGGGAAGGTATTTGCGGATCATGACTGCTGGGGTTTGAAGCGGGCAATCACCGTCTGGTTGCCTTTGACCCGGTCACCCGGCTGGACGAGCAACTCGACGCTGTCCATGGGGAAGAACATATCCACTCGCGAACCGAACTTGATGAAGCCCAGCTGGGTGTTGGTGTCGCACTCGGCTCCTTCGCGGGCATAGGTGACGATGCGGCGCGCCATGGCGCCGGCAATCTGCCGGAGCAGGACGGTCTGGCCGTTGCAGGCAGCCCGAAGGAGGATGCTCGACGATTCGTTCTCCTGGCTCGATTTGGGTAGGTAGGCCGCCTGATAGCGCCCCTTGCGGTGGCTGACATGCAGGACGGTGCCCTTGAAGGGATACCAGTTGGAATGCACGGCCGTGATAGGCATGAAGATGGATACCTGCAGCCGCTGCTCCTTGAGCAGGCGGTCTTCATAGACCGGCTCGACCACTACGACACGTCCATTGGCCGGGGCCAGGATGTCAAGGTCGGATATTCCCTCGACCACATTGGCCGGGTTGCGGAAGAAGATGGCGAGAAAGCACAGAAGAACCACGGAAATCCCCAACACGGTCCAGGCTATCCATGTGGCAGCCATCAGAAAGCAGACGACGCTGGCACAACCCAGCAGCAGCGACGACAGCAGGATCAGGGAGATGCCTTCCCGATGGACGGGATAGAGCCTGGGTTTCTTCATAGGCAATGATTCTTCAGGCAGCAAAAATAAAAATAATCCCGCAATCTGCCAAGACCGCATATTGTATTCAGTCTTAGGCAAATATAATATTTAACGCAATCTTAATACGATGGGGGTGGAAAGGCTGTCACGGCGCCGGATTTTTGCTTATCTTTAAGCCCAGATTTACCACCCAAACAACCACCTCAATATGAGTTCCTTTGTTCACCTACACGTGCACACGCAGTATTCCGTGCTCGACGGGCAGGCTTCCGTACAGGCCCTGGTCGACAAGGCCATCGCAGACGGCATGCCGGCCATCGCCATCACGGACCACGGCAACATGTTCGGTGTGAAGGAATTCACCAACTACATCAAGAAAACGCTCAAGAAGTGGAAGGAAAAGGGTACGGAAGTCTCCCTCAAGCCCATCATCGGCTGTGAGGTCTATGTGGCCCGTCACGGCAAGGAAAACAAGCGCCGCGAGGTCAAGGAAGATGCCCGTGGCTGGCACCTGATCCTGCTGGCCAAGAACTACCAGGGCTACAAGAACCTCATCAAGATCGTCTCGCGGGCCTGGACCGACGGCCTTTATTATACGCCGCGTACCGACCACGCCGACCTGGAGAAATACCACGAGGGCCTGATCTGCTGCTCGGCCTGCCTGGGCGGCGAGATTCCGCAATACATCCTCAAAGGCGAGCTGGACCGGGCCGAGGAGTCGGTGCGCTGGTTCAAAAATCTCTTCGGCGACGATTTCTACCTCGAGTTGCAGCGTCACAAGCCCACCGTGCCCGAGGCGGCGCAGGATACCTATCCCAAGCAGGTCGAGGTCAATGCCCGTCTGGTCGAATTCGCCCGCAAATACGACATCAAACTCGTCTGCACCAACGATGTGCACTTTGTCAACGAGGACGATGCGGAGGCCCATCACCGGCTGTTGTGCGTCAACACGGGCAACGATGTGAACGACTACACCAAGATGGCCTACACCAAGCAGGAATGGTTCAAGACCACGGCCGAGATGAGCGAGCTGTTTGCCGACATTCCCGAGGCCCTGGACAACACGCTCGAGATCGCCGGCAAAGTGGAGGAGTATTCCATCGACCACAAGGCCATCATGCCCGACTATCAGATACCGCCCGAATTTGAAGACCAGGACGCCTACCTGCGCCACCTCACCTACGAAGGGGCCAAGCGGCTCTATCCCGAGATTAACGACGAGCTCAGGGAGCGTATCGATTTCGAGCTCAACACCATCAAGAACATGGGCTTCCCGGGCTATTTCCTCATTGTGCAGGACTTTATCGCCGGTGCCCGCTCGCTGGGTGTCTCCGTGGGCCCGGGCCGTGGCTCGGCCGCCGGTTCGGTGGTGGCCTATTGCCTGGGCATCACCAAGGTGGATCCCATCAAATACGACCTGCTGTTCGAGCGTTTCCTCAACCCCGACCGCATCTCCCTGCCCGATATCGACACCGACTTCGACGACGACGGCCGCGGCGAGGTGCTGCGCTGGGTGGAGAACAAATACGGCAAGGAGAAGGTCTCGCACATCATCACCTACGGCACCATGGCCACCAAGTCGGCCATCAAGGACGTGGCCCGGGTCGAGAAGCTGCCCCTTTCCGAAGCCGACCGTCTGGCCAAGCTCATCCCCGACCGGCTCATCGTCAAGGACAAGGACGGCAAGGACAAGACCGAGAAGATCAATTTCAAGAACTGTCTGGCGAACATCCCCGAGCTCCGGGCTGAGCTGGAATCGGGCGCGCCCCTGGTGCAGGAAACCCTGAAATACGCCATCCAGCTGGAGGGCAACGTGCGCAACATCGGTGTCCATGCCTGCGGCGTGATCATCGGCCGCGACGACATCTCCGACTGGGTGCCCGTGTGCACGGCCGACGACAAGGAGACGGGCGAAAAGCTGCTGGTGACCCAGTACGAAGGCTCGGTCATCGAGGAAACGGGCATGATCAAGATGGACTTCCTGGGCCTGAAGACCCTGTCCATCCTCAAGGAGGCCCAGCACAACATCAAGATGACCCATGGGGTGGAAATCGATCTGGACAACATCCCCCTGGACGATCCCAAGACCTACGAGCTCTACTGTGCCGGCAAGACCATCGGCACCTTCCAGTTTGAATCGCCGGGCATGCAGAAATACCTGCGCGAGCTGCAGCCTTCGCAGTTTGGCGACCTCATCGCGATGAACGCCCTCTACCGGCCCGGCCCGATGGACTACATTCCCGACTTTATCGACCGCAAACACGGCCGCAAGCCCATCGAGTACGATATCCCCTGCATGGAGAAATACCTCAAGGAGACCTACGGCATCACGGTCTATCAGGAACAGGTGATGCTGCTTTCGCGCCAGCTGGCCGGGTTCACCCGCGGCCAGAGCGACACGCTGCGTAAGGCGATGGGCAAGAAGCAGATCGAAAAGATGAAGGAGCTGGAAGGCCTCTTCTACGAGGGTGGCGAGGCCAACGGCCATTCCCGCGAGATCCTGCAGAAAATCTGGAACGACTGGAAGAAGTTTGCCGAATATGCCTTCAACAAGTCGCATGCCACCTGCTATTCGGTAGTGGCCTTCCAGACGGCCTACCTCAAGGCCCATTATCCGTCGGAATACATGGCGGCCGTCATGACGCGCAACATCAACAACATCTCCGAAGTGTCGCGCTTCATGGCCGAATGCAAGTCGATGGGCATCAAGGTGCTCGGCCCCGATGTGAACGAATCCGGCCATCACTTCACGGTCAACAAGCAGGGCAATATCCGTTTCGGCCTGGGCGCCATCAAGGGCATGGGCGAATCGGCCGCCAAGGCCATCATCGAGGAGCGCGAGGCCAACGGCCCCTACGATTCGGTCTTCGACCTGGTCGAACGGGTCAGCCCGACGCTGTGCGGTCGCAAGAATCTTGAAATCCTGGCCTCTGCAGGTGCCTTCGACAGCTTCGAGGGCATGACGCGCGAACAGTACCGCATGCTCACCGACCGGGGCGAACCCTTCCTCGACGTGCTGATGCGCTACGGACAGAAATACCAGGAAGACAAGCAGAACATGTTCGGCAGCATCTTCGGCGACGACATGTCGGTGACCATCACCCGGCCCACACCGCCGCCCACGCCGCTGGATTTCTCCATCATCGAGCGCCTCAACCTCGAGAAAGACTGCATCGGCATGTTCCTCTCGGCCCATCCGCTCGACCAGTACTATGTCTATCTGAAATATGTCTGCACGCTGACCACCGACAAGATACGCCCCATGCTCGACAGCCGCTCCTTCCAGGCCGGCCGCGAATATATTTTCGCCGGCATGGTGACCGACGTGCGCACGCGCATGACCAAGAAAGGCGACGAGATGGCCGATGTGACCATCGAAGACTACGAAGGCTCCTACACGCACACCTTCTTCCCCAAGTCGTATGTGAAGTTCCGCAACTTCCTCTACAAGGGCGCTTTCCTGTCGATCCGCGGTCATTTCGCCACGCGGATGTATGCGCCCGACAAGGCTGACCTCGAGATCACGCAGATAGCCCTGCTGTCGGAGGTGATGGACACGGCCATCGAGAAGCTGCATGTCATGCTGCCGCTCAACTCCATCAGCGAAGACTTTGTCAACGACTTTGTGGCCCGCATCGACGACAACCAGGGCAAGACCTTGCTCTATCTCTCGGTCTATGACGACACGGTGTCGCCGCGGCTCAACACCCGGCTGCATTCGGTCAAGCGCCGGGTACGTCTGTCCAAGGAACTGATGGAGGAACTCAATGAAATGAACGGTCTGACCTTGATGGTCAATTGATGACGATATTCGATAATTAACAAATAAATAATTGAAACTATGGCACTTGCAATTACTGATGCTAACTTCAAGGAATACTTGAACGCTGACAAGCCCCTGGTGGTTGATTTCTGGGCTGAATGGTGCGGTCCCTGCCGCATGATCGGTCCCTGGGTGGAAGAACTCTCGGCTGCTTATGCCGACAAGGTGAATATCGGCAAGCTGAACGTCGACGAAAACGACGAAGTCTGCGCCCAGTTCGGTATCCGCAACATCCCGACCATCCTGTTCTTCAAGGGTGGCCAGCTGGTCGACAAACAGGTGGGCGCCGCTCCCAAGAACCAGTTGGAAGAGAAGATCAAGAACCTGCTCTAAGCTTTACCGGCATGAAGAAAGACCGCCTGCTTTGGGCCGACGACGAAATCGACCTGCTCAAGCCCTATGTCCTTTTCCTCGAGGAGAAAGGCTATGAGGTAGTCACGGCCACCAACGGCCGCGACGCCCTGGACTTGTGCCGTCAGCAGCCCTTCGACCTGGTCTTTCTCGACGAGAACATGCCCGGCTTGAGCGGCCTGGAGACCCTGAACGCCATCAAGGAAACCCTGCCTTCGCTGCCCATCGTGATGATCACCAAGAGCGAGGAGGAGAACATCATGGACCAGGCCATCGGCAACAAGATCGCCGACTACCTGATCAAGCCGGTCAATCCTAACCAGATCCTCCTGACCTTGAAGAAGAACCTGCACAAGACGGCCATCGTCAACGACGCCCTCACGCAGGACTATCGCCAACGCTTCCAGGAGATCGGCGTGATGATCAGCCAGGCCGCCACGGTCGAGGACTGGCAGGAAGTCTGGCGCAAGCTGGTCTATTGGGAGCTGGAACTGGAACAGGCCCAGACGGGCATGGACGAATTCCTGCAGATGCAGAAGATGGAGGCCGACAGCCTCTTCGCCAAGTTCGTCGCCCGGCACTACCTCGAGTGGATGACCCGTCCCGAGTCGCGGCCGCTGATGAGCCCCGACCTGTTCAAAAACAAGTTGTTTCCTCTGCTCGACAGTGGAGAACACGTCTGGTTCATCCTCATCGACAATTTCCGTTTCGACCAGTGGCGCTGCATCAAGCCCTATCTGTCGGAGCAGTTCCAGATCGACGAACAGCTCTACCTGAGCCTGCTGCCCACAGCCACGCAGTATGCGCGCAATGCCATCTTCTCGGGCCTGATGCCCTTGCAGATCCAGCAGATGTTTCCCGATTTGTGGGTCGATGAAGACGAGGAGCAGGGCAAGAACCTGAACGAGGAGCCGCTCATCCGCACGCAACTCGAACGCTATCGCAAGGTCTGTCCCTTCAGCTACCACAAAATCAACGATGTGGCTGCCGGAGACCGCCTCCTGGACGAGATGCGCCAACTGATGGACAACCCGCTCAACGTGGTGGTGTTCAACTTCATCGATATGCTCTCACATGCCCGTACCGAATCGAAGATGATCCGCGAACTGGCATCTTCCGAGGCCGCCTACCGTTCCCTGACCGAATCGTGGTACAGGCATTCCTCCCTGTCGTCGTTGCTGCGCTATCTGGCCGGCCAGAAGGTGAAGGTGATCCTCACGACCGACCACGGCACCATCCGGGTGGACAACCCGGTGAAGGTGGTGGGCGACAAGAACACCAACACCAACCTGCGCTACAAGCTGGGCAAGAGCCTCAATTACAATCCCAAGCAGGTGTTCGAGGTGAAACAGCCTGCGCAGTACCATCTGCCGTCGCCCAATCTGAGCACGTCCTATGTGTTTGCCATGAACAACGATTTCTTTGCTTATCCGAACAACTATAACTACTATGTCGGATACTACAAGGACACTTTCCAGCATGGCGGCATCTCCCTGGAAGAAATGATGATACCCCTCATCACCCTGGAGGGCAAATGATAGTCAATGATGGATAAACTGGTATTTTCTTTGGATGAGATCACACAGGCCGCCCGGCAGTTTTTGTCGGCGGTGGGCGAGCGACGCGTCTTTGCCTTCCATGCTGAAATGGGCGTGGGCAAGACCACTTTCATCAAGGCTGTGTGTCAGTGTTTGGGCGTGAACTCCCCGGTCAACAGCCCCACCTTTGCCATCATCAACGAATACCAAAGCCCGCAGGGGGCCGTCTATCATTTCGACATGTACCGGCTGAAAAAACCGTCCGAGGCCGTCGATATCGGCTGCGAGGACTATTTCTACAGCGGTTGCTACTGCTTTGTGGAATGGCCAGAACTCGTAGCCGACCTGTTGCCCGACAACTGCTGCCAGGTGTATCTTTGTGAACTGCCCGACGGCCGCCGCCAGCTCACATGGCAGGACGGTCCGACCGTCTGATCCCTTCTTGCAGAAAGATTCCTCTTGCAGAAAGATTCCTCTTACAGGCAGATCCTTTTTACAGGCAGATCCAAACCAGGATCACGTAAATGGCATTGATGATGCCCGCCATCATCAGGCAACGGTTGTATTGTGCCCCAGAGGAGGTAAGTATCTTGTAAAAGAGATAAAAACCGGGCAGGGCGATCAGCATGACCGGGCTCAGGCCGAAGGCCAGCCAGGCCGACAGGGGCATCAGTGCCACGATGAGGCCGTATCCCACCAATGCTGCCGTCTTGCCGAAACGGACGGGGAAGGTGCGCTTGTTGACGGCCCTGTCGTCTTCGATGTCGCGGATGTTGTTGGCGGCCAGCACGCACATACTCAACAACCCGCTGACAGCACCGGCGCAGAGCACGGTCTGCAAGGACAAGGGCGGCAAAAGCCGGAAGCTGACATGCTGCCAGGTATAGAGCAGGGGCTGGTCGGCGGCCTGTTGCAGCCAGGCGGTGCCCCAGCAGGCCAGCAGCCCGTAGTAGAGCAGCACAAAGATGTCGGCGATGCCCAGATATGAGAGCGAATAGTCGGTGGCCGTGTAGAGCCAGGCAAACAAGATCGAACTCAGTCCGATAAGCAGGATGGGCCAGCCACCGATGGCCACCAGGTACAGCCCCAGCACGACCGAGGCACTCAATGCCGTGAGGACGGCTGCCTTCATTTGCGGCAGGCTCACCAACCCTTCGGCCAGGGGGCGTTGGAAGCCTTCCCGGCCCTTTTTGTCGGCGCCCCTTATAAAGTCGTAGTAGTCGTTGATGAGGTTGGACAGGATCTGCAGGCTCAGTGCGCACAAAAGGGTGAGCACGGCCGCCGGCCAATGGAAGGCGATGCCCTGCATGAGGCAGATTTTCCAGCCGACCAGCACCGGGCAGGCCGAGGCAAACAGGGAATGGGGCCGGGTGATTTTCAGCCAGAACAAAATTTTATTATTTTCGTGCTGTATAGACGGTTGTGATGCCATAGGTGAAGGTTTTATAGACGGGGTCCTGGAAGCCGGCCCGACAAAGCCGGTCGGTCATGGCCTGACCCCAGACAAATTGTTTGACACTCTTGTTCAAATAAGTATAGGCGCTGCGGTCGCGGCTTATGATCCGGCCCACCAGCGGCATGATATGGGAAAAATACAAATCGTAGGCCCAGGCAATCAGGCGGTTGTCGGGATAGGAAAATTCCAGGACGAGGAGCTGTCCGCCGGGGCGCAGTACGCGCTGCATCTCCCGGAGCCCCTGGTCGAGGTCGGAGAAATTGCGCACCCCGTAGGCGCAGGTTACCGCATCGAAGCTCTCCGATTCGAAGGGCAGCTCCAAAGCACTGGCCCGTTGCAGGACGATGGCCTCCTGCCGGCTGGCCCGCCTGATTTTTTCGCGGCCCAGTTTCATCATCTCTTCCGAGAGGTCGATGCCCAGCACGTGGAAAGCCTTGCCCTGACGCATAATCTCCAGGGCCAGGTCGGCTGTGCCGGTAGCCACATCGAGCAGCCTGCCTTCGGGTGGCAGGGTCTCGAGCAGGGCTACGGCGCGGCGCCGCCAGCGTCGGTCGATATTGAGCGACAACAGGTGGTTGAGCAGGTCGTAACGCGCTGCAATACGGTCGAACAGACTGCCGATGTGCTGTTTTTCTTTCATGCCGGTCGCAATTATTGCCAACTTGTTTGCAAAGGTAGTGCATTTATCTTTACATTTGCCCCAAACTAGTTGCCCTATGAAAAAATCAATGATGATGGTCCTGGTGCTGTTTTCCGTGCTGGGACTCAGTGCCCAGAGCCGCATCCAGACCGATGTGGTCACCAGCAAGGTGCTGGGCCGTGATGTAAATGTCAATGTCTGCATGCCCAGAAATTTCAATGCTTCGGAAAAGCACTATCCGGTGCTCTACCTGCTGCATGGCCTCTACGGCAACCATACCGACTGGGAAGCCCGCGGCGGTGTCCGTGCCGTCCTGGACGAACTGACAGGTACCGGTGAAGCCGCCGAGATGATCATTGTCATGCCCTGTGCCGGCGATCAGGATGTGCAGCATGTGCAGAACGGCTATTTCAATATGCCCGGATGCCCCTATGAGGATTTCTTTTTCCAGGATCTGATCCCGGCCATGGAGGAAAAATACCGTTGCGGCGGCGCCAAGGCCCTGCGCGCCGTGGCCGGCCTGTCGATGGGCGGTGGCGGCAGCGTGGTCTATGCCCAGCGTCATCCCGACATGTTTTCCAGTTGCTATGGCATGAGCGCCTGGCTCGACAACCAGTCGAATCAGGTCCGTCAGCCGGCCGATCAGGAAAACAAACTCTATATCACAGCCATGTCGGTACGAGAGCACTCAGCCCTCGATTTCATCGACAATGCCGATGAAAAGACCATCGAGGCCCTGCGCGGGGTGAAGTGGTTCCTCGACTGCGGCGACGACGACGGCCTGTTGCAGCTGTCGGTCGATTTGTTTATGAAAATGCGTCGCAAGGGAATCAATTGCGAGCTTCGCGTGCGCAACGGAGCCCACACCTGGGAATACTGGCACACGGCCCTGCGCCTGTCGCTGCCGTTTGCCACCCGCAATTTCGAACTCTAAGACCGGAGTTCCCGCACGATTTACCGTCCGGGGGCAAAGCCTGAAATCCCTGTCACGCCATCGCCTTCGCCTATATGGTCGATGGTGATGTCCTTGACATTGAGGTTCTTGACGAATTCCACATTGTTGTGGAACTTGGTCAGGTACTTGACGTGTATGCCTTCGATATTGACACCGTCGATGGGATCGCGTTCATCGCCCCGTAGTTCATACACGGCATCGGCCTGCTCGGCCTCGGCCTGACGGATGCTGATGTTGCGGATGCGGGTGATGCGCGTCTCGAAGGTGGGCACGATGTCGCGCCACTGGTAGAGTACGTCGGTGTCGATTTCCAGCACGCGCAGCATCTTGGTCGCAGAGACCTTCTCCACGGTGATGTCCTCGATAAAGCCGCCCCGGCGGTGATTGGTCTTCAGGTAGAAGAGGCGATAGACCCGGTCGCTGGAGTGGCAGTCGTGCATATAGACCCGGCGCACGCCGCCTGCCATCTCACTGCCGATGCCCAACAGGCAATGCCCCTGCACCACCTGGCAGTTGCGCACCACAATGTCCTGGGTGGGCATATCGGCGGCCCAGCCGTCCTGGTTGCGGCCGGCTTTGAGCACCACGGCATCGTCGCCCTGGTCGAAACGGCAGTTCTCTACCAAAGCATGCTGGGTCATTTCCAGGTCAATGCCGTCGTTGTTGTGGCCGTGGGCATAGACATCCAGGTCGTGGGCCCAGACGTCGCGACACATATAGGTATGGATGGTCCAGAAAGGACTTTCGCGGATCTTGAATCCGTCCAACTGGATATTTTTACAACGATTGAAATGGATCAGGTGCGGTCGCATCTGGACGCCTTCGCGCTCCATGTGGCGGTCCTGGACAGGCACCTGGGTGGAGCACATGGCATAGAGTTGGCGGGTGGCCTGGATATGCGAGTCGGGCCGCTTGAACCAGGTGCGCCAGAAATCCATCTTGGGTGCCAGCATGCCCGGGCCGCTGATGGCGATGTTCTCACACTCGAAAGCGTAGAGCAGGGGAGAGATGTTCATGCATTCGGCCCCTTCCCAGGAGGTCTGGACGGCGGGATAATACAGGCTCAGATCGTCTTCAAACACCACTTTGGCCCCCTCGCTCAGGAACAGGTTGCAGTTGCTCTTGAAGTGGATCGGCCCCGTGAGCCATTCGCCCTTTGGGACAACCACGCGTCCGCCGCCGGCCTTGTTGCAGGCAGCCATGGCTTTGGCAAAGGCCTCGGTGGTGGCTTTCACCTGGCCCGGTTTGGCCCCGTAGCGGGTGATCGGGAAATCCTTCCTGGGGAAACTGTACATCTCGAGCGGCTCGAAACCATAAGGCGATTCGGGCGCTTCGACCACCACGGCCGCCCCGGCCCGCAAGCCTGCAGCCAACAACAACACACTGAGCAAGAGAGAAAGTCTTTTCATAATAATATCTTGTAATAATTTGATAATTAACTAGTTGACATTCTTGTTCATCCGTCGAATCATCCTCATCAAGGACAAAGATAATAATAATCGAAAAAACCTCGTCGAAGATTTTGTTTGTAACTGAATAGTGGTTACATTTGTTGACGAAAAAATTTGAGATCTATGAAAACGACAATTATGAAAGCTAAGAACTATGGGAACAAAAGAAAAGCTTGTAGAGCGCTTGAAGCGCATGCCAAAAGACTTCACATTTGATGAAGCAGAGCGGTTGTTGATATTGTTTGGATATACTAGATCCAACAAAGGGAAGACATCCGGGTCACGGGTTCTCTTTTACAAATCGGAGAAAATCCCCGTCTTTTTACATAAACCTCATCCACAAAAGGAATTGAAGGAATATGCGATAAAACAATTGATAGCTGAACTAGTTAATAATGGAGATATTGAGGTATGAACACACTAAAGTACAAAGGCTATATCGGTTCTGTGGCCTATAGTGAACCGGACAAAGTCTTTTTCGGAAAGATTCAAGGAATTGAAGGCTTGGTCAATTACGAGGGCGAATCCGTCAAAGAACTCACGGATGCTTTTCATGAGGCCGTGGAGGATTATTTGATTTTTTGCGAAGAACACGGGGTGAAGCCCGAAAAAAGCTACACCGGCATGTTCAATGTGCGTATTGCACCAGATACCCACCGCGACATCGCCAATATGGCGGCTGAGGCGGGCATTTCGATCAATGCATTTGTCAAGCGGGCACTCAACGAGGCCGTCAAACATCCTTGGGTGGCACCGGGCTCGCTGGTGCAGAGTTATGGCTATGAGCAGCCCGAACCCGCCATGGTGATGGAACCGGGTGAGCGCTACGGCAGCAGGGAAGAGGTCAAACTTTCGATTCCCAAAAAGGATGCCTCGCTCATCAAGGAACTGGCCAAACGAATGGATTGGGACTTGTTGTAATCCAGCTCGTAAACAGGGAAAAAACAAACGGATTAATTTGCGTTGGTTGCAGATTAATCCGTTTGGCGGGTGGAGCATAGCGGACTCGAACCGCTCACCTCGACACTGCCAGTGTCGCGCTCTAGCCGGATGAGCTAATGCCCCATGCGAGGTTCCCTTTCCGTAGAACGGCTGCAAAGATACTGCATTTTTCAGAAAACAGAAGCATAGTCAGAAAATTTTTTTTGAGCCTCTCGATGCAGGCCTTTTTGCATCAGGGTCAAAGACATTTGTTTTTAGGTTTGCCTTGTGCTATCTTTGTGGAGAATTACAACCGCAAACGAGTATGGCAGATCTGCGAGTACGCGCCGGCAATCCCAGCAAGGACCGGGTAATCCTGGGCATCGACCCGGGTACCAATGTCATGGGCTACGGGGTGCTGCACGTGGTCAACGGCAAGGCGCAATATGTGCTGATGGGAGTGCTCAAGCTCAACAAGTACGAGGACCACTACCTGCGGCTGCGCAAGATTTTCGAACGCACGCGCAGCCTGATCGACGAGTTCCTGCCCGACGAGATGGCCATCGAAGCGCCTTTCTTCGGCAAGAACGTGCAGTCGATGCTCAAACTGGGCCATGCCCAGGGCTGTGCCATTGCCGCGGCCGTGTCGCGTGACATCCCCATCCACGAGTATGCCCCGCTGAAAATCAAGATGGCCCTGACGGGCAACGGACGGGCTTCCAAGGAGCAGGTGGCCGACATGGTGGGCCGCATCCTGAGCATCCCCAAGGAGGACCTGGTGCCGCAGCTCGATGCCACCGACGCCCTGGCCGCCGCCTACTGCCACTATCTGCAGACTTCCCGGCCCATGCCCGAGGGCAAGGCCTACAAGTCGTGGAAGGACTATGTCAACAAGAATCCTGAAAAATGCAAGTAACGACCATGTACCAGATCACAGCCCCCGTTTCGCTTCATTGTGCCGTCGATTTGCCCACGTCCAAGAGCCTGACCAACCGGCTTCTGTTGCTCAATGCCCTGTCCACGGATCATTGCCGGCTCTACAACATGGCCGATTGCGATGACAGCCGGGCCATGCAGCGGGCCCTCAAATCGGGCAATCCGGTCAAGGACCTGGGGGCAGCCGGTACGGCGCTGCGCTTTTTGACGGCCTATTATGCCATGACCCCCGGTCAATGGACCATTACTGGCAGCGAACGCATGAAACACCGCCCCATCGGCATACTTGTCGATGCCCTGCGCAGTGTGGGCGCCACGATCGAGTATCTGGGCGAGGAAGGCTATCCGCCCCTGAGCGTGACGGGTCATCCCCTGCCGGGTGGTGCCATCACCATCGACGGCAGTGTGAGCAGCCAGTATCTCTCGGCCCTGATGATGATCGCTCCGCTCATGGAAAACGGCCTGGAGATGAAACTTGTCAACAAGGTGAATTCCCGTCCCTATCTGGATATGACGGTGAGCCTGATGCGACGCTTCGGGGTGGCTGTGCTCTGGAGGGGCGCCGGCATCAAGATCCTTCCGCAGCCTTACAAGGCTCCGTCGTCCTATGTCGTCGAGAAAGACTGGTCGGCCGCTTCCTACTGGTACGAACTGGCGAGCCTGTATCGTGAGGCCCGGATCAGGCTGTCGGGGCTGAAACCCGAAAGCCTGCAGGGAGACGCCCGGGTGCAGGCCTGGTTCAGTCAACTGGGGGTCTTGACGGAGTTTGACAATGACGGTTGCATGCTGTTTTCGATGCCGACCCGTTGCGAATTCTTCGACGAGGATCTCAGCCAGTATCCCGACATGGCCCAGACACTGGCGGTAACGCTGGCCCTGAAAGGCATCCCTTTCCGTCTCAGGGGCCTGGAAAGCCTGCGCATCAAGGAAACCGACCGCCTGGCGGCCCTGGTCAATGAAATGGACAAACTGGGTTTCGATTTGAAAATCCAGGGCAACGACCTGCTGTGGCGGCAGAAATGGGTTCATCCCTGCCAGCAGACGCTTCGCATCGACACTTACCAAGACCATCGCATGGCCATGGCTTTCGCACCGGTCGCCGCCTGCCTGGGCGATTCGGGCCGGGCGAACAGTAGCGATATCAATGCCTCGCCCTATCTTCGCGAACAGACGACAATAATAGATAATCAATTGATAATCAATAATCCGGAGGTGATAAGCAAATCCTATCCCGATTTTTGGCAACATCTGTCGGCGGCAGGATTCAGAATCAAGGAGATCTGATATGGAAAAATTCCTGATCATCATATTCCTGGCATTGGTGGCCCTGGGCATTTTCAGCTACCTGGCCGGCAAGTTCCACTGGTTTGAGCACCAGCCCTCCGACGGAGAGCAGCCGGCCGAGCAGCCGGCCGACCAGTCGGAAGCCTGCTGCGGCCAGCACCTGGTGTGCCAGAAAGACCGGGCCGCCATGGCACAGACGGAGATTGTCTATTACAACGACGAGGAACTGGATGCCTACCGGGGTGTCCCGGCCGACGGCTATGACGAGAAAGGCCTGGCTGAATTCTCCGATGTCTTCTACACGCTGCGGTCCGAAGACGTGATGGGCTGGCTCAACAGTCTGCGGCTGCGCGGCATCGAGCTTCCCGACCCCTTGCGCGACGAAGCGCTGCTGATTGTTCAGGAAAGGCGCAACGCCGTACAATAAACACCGACAGTCTGCGTTAATATCTTCACGGACGCGCCCGCGCAAAGGGCGGCTCCCCTGAGAATCATGTTACGAAGGCGTATTGTTTTAGGAATGCTCTTGGGCCTGATGCTTTTGTCGGGCCTGGCTTGCTCTACCCAGCAGAACACGCGCGCCTCGCGCAGCTATCACGCCCTGACCACCCGCTACAATGTGCGTTTCAACGGGGAGGAAAGCTACAAGAAGGGGCTGCAGCAGATCGAGACCGGGGGCAGGAACGACTATTCCACGCTGCTGCCGATCTATCCCATCAGCGACCATTCGCTGGGCGGCACCGGGAGCGGACAGATGACCGCCTGCATCACCAAGTGCGAGAAGGCCATCAAGGAACATTCCATCCGCGTCAAGCCCGACAAGAAGCCGGCCCGCAACGCTTCGCTCAAAGAGAAGATGTTCTATGAGCAGGAGGAATTCAATCCCGTGATGGGCAGCGTTTTCCTGTTGATGGCCAAGGCGCAGTTCCACAAGGCCGATTTCGAGTCGGCGCTGGCCACCTGCTCCTATATCCTCCGTCATTTTCCCCTCGACAAGGACCTTTGCGACGAGGCCAAGATCTGGCAGGCGAGGGCCTATTATGAATCGGATTGGATGTACGAGGCCGAAAATGTCCTGAACAAGCTCAACGAAGAGGGCTTCCGCCCCTCACTCACAAAAGACTATTCGCTGGCCTATGCCGACTTCCTCATCAAGCGCGAAAACCTGTCGGAGGCCATCCCGTTTCTGGAAATCGGTCTGAAGAACACCACCTCGCGTCGCGAGAAACAGCGCTACCATTTTATCCTGGGCCAGCTATACCAACAGATGGGCGAACCGGGCAAGGCCCTGGACCACTACAAGGCCGTCTCGCGACTGAATCCTCCCTACGAGATGGATCTCAACGCCCGCATCCGCCAGACCGAGGTCGACACCCGGGGCGGCAGCCGGCGTTCGTTGCGCAAGCTCCGCAGCATGAGCCGCAACCCCAACAATGCCGACTACCTGGATGCCATCTACTATGCCATGGGCAATATCCATGCTACGGCGGGCGATACGGCCGCAGCCGTCGAGTGTTATCATCAGGCAGTGGAAAAAAGCAGCAAGAAAGGCCCTTACAAGTTGCAGCCCCTGCTGGCGCTGGGCCGTTACTATTACGAAAAGGAAGATTTCCGGCCGGCAGCTCCCTGCTATGAGGAGGCCAAGTCGCTGGTCAAGGAAGACCACGACGACTACGAGGAAATCGCTTTCCGCGCCGAAGTGCTCGGCCATCTGGCCCCCCACCTGGAGACCATCCATGTGCAGGACAGCCTGCAGGCCGTGGTGATGATGTCCGAAGACCAGCGCAACGCCCGCATCGACAGCCTGATTGCCGAGGCTAAGAAGGCCGCTAAGGAGTCTGCCCGCCAGCAGGCCCGCGAAGAGGCACTCAGCCGCAACGAGGAAATGGTATCGGCCATGCAGCAGCGCAATGAGGCAGCCGCTCCGACACCGCCACCGGCCGTTGGCACAGAAGACAACAGCTGGTATTTCTATAACGAGCGTGCCATAACAGCTGGCCGCCGCGAGTTTGAGCGTGTGTGGGGCCGCCGTGCCCAGGAAGACCTCTGGCGATTGAAAAACAAGTCGGCGCTGCAGAACATGACGGGCGCAGGCGAGCAGGCGGGAGTGATGAGCCCAGCCGATCAGCCTTTGGCCCTGGGCGACACGACAAGCGCCGAAACAACACCGGCTTCCGATTTCCTGCCGCAGGAGATTGATTTCGAGCCTTCGGACGATCCCACCGAGCCGGGCTATTACCTCAAAAACCTGCCCCTGACCGAGGAACAGTGGCAGGAATCCAACGACAAGATCCGCGAAGCCTTGTTCCAGGCCGGTATGGTGTTCCGTCAGGAAATGCGCAACGACCGCCAGGCCCTGAAGATGTTTGAAGAACTGGCCCGTCGTTTCCCCGACGATGAAACCTTCTTGCCCGAAGCCCGCTATGTAAGCTATCTCATGTTGATGCAGCAGGACAATACGGCCGCTGCCGAGCGCCAGCGCCAGCTCCTGTTGGACGATTTTTCGGCCTCCGACCAGGCCGAACTGCTGTCCGATCCAGACTATCTACGGAAACTGGGCCGGATGTACCAGATGCAGGACTCGCTCTTTGCCGCCACCTACCGGCATTTCCTGGCCGGGCAGTCGGACAGCGTCATTATGAACTACGACTATCTGGTCAGGGAATACCCCTACAGCAACCTGCGCAAGAACTTCATGTTCCTGCGGGCCCTGGAAGCTGTCAAGCAGGGCGACGGTGACTTGTTCTACGAGTTGATGAAGTCCCTTTCCGAAATGGGAGGCAAAGGTGAGGAAGGCGGGGAAGATCCTCTGCTTTCCACCGCCAAGGGCATGACCGACCTGTGGGACGAAGGCCGCCGGCCGGTCAGCTTCAGCGATTTCTACCTGCGCAGCGGCATGACCCTGGCCGACTCGCTGGCCATGGCCGCCCTGGATTCCATCGCCGAGCGCTTCGAATACCTTCCCGACGAGCCGCATATCCTGGCCCTGGGCTATTCGTCCGACTCGATCAATGTCAACAAGCTGCTCTTCGACGTGGCGCTCTATAATTTCACCAACTTCCTCATCCGAGACTACGACCTGAGCGTCGAAAAGTGGGGTGCCCAGGAGGTGCTGGTGATCCGTCCCTTCGAGAATGCCGAGGATGTCTTGCGCTATGTCTCCTGGATGACCTTCCAGGGGCAGTTGCCCGACATCCGCTACCCGGGCCTCAAGTACATCATCGTCTCCGAAGGCAACCTGCACAAGATGGAAGGTCAATATCCCGAAGACGCCTACCAGCGCTTCTTCCAGAAATACTATACCGAGTGATAATCCATATGGAGCGCGCCTTCGACCACAACGCCGCTCCCACCGCCATCATGGAAGCCTTTGTTGAATAAATTCTCCACACTCATTCCTCACGACAAGGTGATGCACGAGATGGAACAAATGCTGGCAACTTATGTGGATTAATAATCATTGCAAACGCAGTGATTAAATAGATTATTCGCATTTTATCTTTGTAATTACAACTTTTATTTGTATCTTTGCAGCCGGAACACATAAGAAAGTGGTAAGATGTGGACGGAACTCAGTGATACAGCCATTTTGAAGAGGCTTGGAGCGAGGCTGAAAGCCTGTCGCATATCAAGAGGAATGAAACAGCAGCAACTGGCCGACGAATCGGGGGTTGGTGTGAGTACCATCGCCAAGATTGAGAACGGGCAGTCAGTTGCTCTCTCACTGCTTGTGAGCGTTATGAGGACGCTCGGATTGCTTGAGAATCTCGACTTGCTGGTCCCTGAGCAGAGGTCCTCTCCCCTGGAGTTGTGGAGAACGCAGGGAAAACAAGTAAAACGGGTAAGAACCAAGAAAGAGTAAGAAATGGAAGAGATACCGGTCATACAGATATATCTGTGGGGCAACCTGGTAGGAGCTATGTCGTGGAATGAGGAAAGAGGCTGTGCGGATTTCCAGTTTGACGACCGCTTTCGCAGTTCCGGATTAGACATAGCCCCCTTGATGATGCCATTGGCGAGAACCCATGGTGTTGTTTCGTTCCCTGCAAATGCAAGATCGAAATGCTTCAACGGCCTTCCAGGCTTGATTGCCGATGCCTTGCCCGATAAATTTGGCAGTCAGCTTATCACAGAATGGTTTGCCCAGCAAGGTAAGACGGAAGATATGATTACTCCGCTCGATCGTCTGTGCTATGTGGGCAAACGGGCTATGGGAGCCTTGGAGTTTGTGCCCGCTGCCCATGTGAAAGGCGTAAACGATTCGACAGAGATCTATATTCGGGAACTGATGGCATTGTCTGAGTCGATCTTCAAGCAGCGAAGCAGGTTTCAGGAAATGATCAGGCAGAATGACAAGTCGATTCTCGACATCCTTAAAGTCGGAACATCTGCCGGCGGAGCGAAGCCTAAGGCGATTATTGCCTATAATGAGGGGACAGGAGAAGTGCGTTCAGGCCAGGTTCCTGCGCCAGAGGAATTCACGTATTGGCTGTTGAAATTCGATGGAGGCACCTATAGCGAGCACAATGAGATAACCGACAATCCGCAAGGCATCGGAAATATCGAATATGCCTACTACAAGATGGCTACAGCCTGCGGTATCACCATGATGGAGTGTCGCCTGTTGCCGGAAGGCGACTGTAATCATTTTATGACCCGCCGTTTTGACAGGACACCGTCTGGAGAGAAAATACACATGCAGACGGCAGCCGGCATTGCTCATTTGGACAGAGATGCGCGTCATTCATACGAAGAGTTGTTTGGCATATTGCGTCGCCTTGAGTTGAACTATAAGGACTTCGAGCAACTGTATCGCCGAATGGTTTTCAATATCATGGCACGCAATCACGATGATCACACCAAAAATTTCTCATTCTTGATGGACAAGGCAGGTCATTGGTCATTTGCTCCTGCCTACGATATTTGTTATTCGTACAACCCTGCCGGTCGATGGACAAGCCGCCATCAGTTGTCACTCAACAGTAAGACTGATGACTTCACACGGGATGACCTGTTGGCGGTGGCACAGAATATCGGCATACGCGATGCCAATCATATCGTTGAGGAGATCCGTTCTTCCGTCGCTTCCTGGCCAGATACAGCAAAAGACTGTGGCGTAAGACCTGAACATATAGAAACCATTGGCAAGACCCTCCTGCTGGAAATCTAATTAATAACCAAGCCCGGAAGATCGAGTGACCTTCCGGGCTTTCTTGACTTGAGGGGTGACAAGACGGCCGCCCCTTATTATGAATGCACGCCTGGATTATTTCTTGAAATAACGCTTGAGCAGGCCCTGGAAGCCCTGGCCGTGACGAGCTTCGTCCTTGGCCATCTCGTGGACGGTGTCGTGGATGGCATCCCAGCCTTGTTCCTTGGCCCGTTTGGCGATACGCATCTTTTCGGCGCAGGCACCGGCTTCGGCGTTCATGCGCTTGTCGAGATTGGTCTTGGTGTCCCAGACCACTTCGCCCAGCAGTTCGGCAAACTTGGCGCAGTGTTCGGCCTCTTCGAAAGCATAGCGCTTGAAGGCTTCGGCCACTTCGGGATAGCCTTCGCGGTCGGCCTGGCGGCTCATGGCCAGGTACATGCCGACTTCGGTGGCTTCGCCCATGAACTGGGCGTTCAGGTCTTTGATCATTTCAGCATCGCTGTCCTTGGCCACGCCAATGACATGTTCGGTGACAAAATTGAGCTTGTCCTCTACGAGTTCTTTGAATTTTTCTTTGGGTTGACGGCACTGGGGGCATCTGTCGGGAGCTTCGTCTCCTTCGTGGACATAGCCGCATACGGTGCAGATCCATTTCTTTGCCATAGTCTTAGTATTTAAATGATGAATAGAATAATGTCCTGGTTTGTATTTCACAAATATAGGACACACAAGCCGAATAACCATCGACTTAACATCTTTTTTGAACTCTGGGCATGATAGCGGATTTGAAGGCAATGCAGAAGACCAAGCCGAAGGTGGAGCAGAGGCACGGCAAAAACAAAGGAGCCCGCCCAAAAAGCGAGCTCCTTGCTTAAAGTATAAGACTTTTTGATTTGGCTTAGATAACACCCTGGGCCATCATGGCTTTGGCCACCTTCATGAAGCCGGCCACGTTGGCACCCTTCACGTAGTTGACATAGTCGCCTTCCTGGCCGTATTTGACGCAGGCTTCGTGGATGTCGTGCATGATGCCCTGCAGCTTCTGGTCCACTTCTTCCTTGCTCCAGCTCAGACGCATGGAGTTCTGGGTCATTTCCAGCCCGGAGACGGAGACACCGCCGGCGTTGGCAGCCTTACCCGGAGCATAGAGGATCTTGGCTTTGAGGAACTCGTTGACGGCTTCGGGCGTGGAAGGCATGTTGGCACCTTCGGAAACGGCGATCACACCGTTCTTGAGCAACATGCGGGCATCGTCGCCGTTGATCTCGTTCTGGGTGGCACTGGGCAGTGCGATGGTGCACTTCTCGCCCCAGGGACGGGCACCTTCGACATACTTGACACCGTATTTCTCGGCATATTCACGGATACGTCCGCGATAGACGTTCTTCAGT
The DNA here is from genome assembly GCA_017446025.1 of Bacteroidales bacterium. GTDB lineage: Bacteria > Bacteroidota > Bacteroidia > Bacteroidales > UBA1402 > UBA1757. The sequence goes on from JAFSRR010000038.1 coordinate 27,916, forward strand.
TCGAAGATGTAGTCGAGCTTTTCGCGGTCGATGCCGTCGGGATCATAGATGTAGCCGTTCGAGTCGGACATGGTGATGACCTTGCCGCCCAGCTGCAGCACCTTCTCGGCCGTGTACTGGGCCACGTTGCCCGAGCCGGAGATGGCGCAAACCTGACCCTTCAGGTCGGTGATGCCGTATTTGCGTTTGAGCATGTTCATCAGGAAGTAGATGTTGCCGTAGCCGGTAGCTTCGGGACGGATCAGCGAACCGCCGAATTCCAGGCCCTTGCCCGTCAGCGTTCCGGTGAATTCGTTGCGCAGTTTCTTGTACATGCCGAACATGTAGGCAACTTCGCGTCCGCCTACGCCGATATCACCGGCGGGAACGTCGGTGTCGGGACCGATCATCTTGTGCAGCTCCAGCATGAAAGCCTGGCAGAAGCGCATGATCTCGGCATTGGACTTGCCTCTCGGGGAGAAGTCGGAACCACCCTTGGCACCGCCCATCGGCAGAGTGGTCAGAGCGTTCTTGAAGGTCTGTTCGAAAGCCAGGAACTTGAGGATGCCGGGATATACCGAAGCGTGGAAACGGATACCGCCTTTGTACGGGCCGATAGCGTTGTTGTGCTGGATACGGTAACCCATATTGGTCTGCCAGTTGCCCTGGTCGTCCATCCAGGTGACACGGAAGGAGAGGATACGGTCGGGAATGCACAGGCGCTCCACCAGGTTGACCTTGTCAAACTCGGGATGCTTGTTGTACTCTTCCTCAATGGTGCTTAAAACTTCTCCGACGGCCTGGATGTATTCCGGTTCATTCGGAAATCTGCGTTCAAGATTCGCAATGACTTCTTTTGTTTTCATAGGTGTATTTGGAATTAAAACTTTGGTTGCTCAAAAACGGTCGCAAATATAGAGGAAAATCACAAATCCAACAAATAATATGCTGCATATTTTCCAAATATTTTTATATAAAACTGATAACCAGCAAATTAAAAAATGTATATATATTCACATATTGCATATTTCCAGGTTTCAAACTATATTTGCCCTGATATTTCAGAAGCAGATGAAAAGATTGGCAAAGACAGGAATCCTCGGGGCCTTGTTGTGCTGCCTGCTGTTTTCGTGCCGGCAGGCCCCCACGGCAGTTGTCTTCGAGCAGAGCGACGATTTTGAGACGCTCAAGGCCCTGGCCGCCGAGCGGCAGCAAGCCCTGATGATATTCGCCTGGAAGAGCGACAACCGGGCAGCGCGCATCGTGCGCAACGAGGTCCTGGGCGATGCCGAGGTGGCCCGTTTCTTCAACAGCCACTTTGTCAATGTCTCGGCCCATGTCAGCGAACCCCAGTGGCGCTGGCTGGAACAACGCTACGGGCTCTATGCCTATCCCCATATGCTCCTGCTCGACGCCGAGGGGCGTCTGCTGGGCGAGTTCTCCTCGCTGGGCCAGCTGGGCTACGACGAGCAGGGCGACCTTCCCTGCCGCCGGCCCCTTATGCGGCAAGCCGCCCTCTACCGCCGCTTTTTGAGCGACAACGACTCGGTGTTTTTCGACGAGGAAAACTGGAAGGTGATGGACGGCTGCTACATCCGGCTCGATTCGGAACTGTTCCGCCGCATCGTCAGCAACAGGGATCTGCTGCGCAACCGCTACGGCAGCGGCTACGATGTGCTGCTGGACTACAATTTCTCCTCGACGGCCGTGAGCCTGTTCCTGCCGGGACACGACCGGCGGCCCCGCCGCAATGACTACCGCATTGGCTCCTATTATCGGGCACTTGACAGCCTGGACATCGACCGCAAGGGTCGCTACCGCTTCTATGCCGATGTCAACCTGGCCGTCGTGGAAGAACGGTATGACGATGTCATGTCACTGGCCCGCGAAGCCCGCGACAAAGGCTATATCCAGGACATCGAATACGAGGACCTGGCCGCCCGTTTCCAATAACGATGTTTTTCAATTGATAAAACGACGCCCCGAAACCTGTGACGGTATCCGGGGCGTAGTCGTATAGGGTGGGGATGTCAGGCTGGCAGTCCCCGGCCGTGGCAGTTCTTGTATTTTTTGCCGCTGCCGCAGGGGCAGGGATCGTTGCGTCCTATCTTTTGCTCGACACGCACGGGTTCCAGACGTTGGGGCTCGCGACGGTCGGCGCCCTGTCCGCCGGCAGCACTCTGGCGGCGGAACTCGTCCTTCTGGGTGCGCAAGTTGCTGTAGTCGTTGCGGCGCTGGGCGGCTGCCTGGCGCACATTGTCGGGATCGCTCAAGGGGATTTGTCCGCGCATCAAAATGGAGATGCTCTTCTTGTTCATGCTCTCGACCATCTGCTTGAACAGGTTGTAGGATTCGAGCTTATAGATGAGCAACGGGTCTTTCTGCTCGTAGCTGGCGTTCTGTACCGAATGGCGCAGTTCGTCCAGTTCGCGCAGGTTCTCCTTCCAGGCCTCGTCGAGCGTGTAGAGCAGGATGCTCTTCTCGAAGGTCTTGACCACCTCCTTGGACTGGCTTTCGGCCGCCGCCTTCAGGTTGCAGGGAATCTGGTAGGTGCGCTTGCCGTCGGTCACGGGGACGACGATGTTCTCGTACTGGTGGCCCTGGCGCTCATAGACCTGCTGGATGACCGGATTGGCGATGGCGGCCATCTTCTCGGTCTTGCGCTTGTAGTTTTCGATGGCCTTGGTAAAGAGTATCTCGATGCTGTCGTCCAGGCGCTGGCGGTTGAAGGCTTCCTCGTCGAAGGGCATTTCCATGGCGAAATATTTCATCATGTTCATCACCAGTCCTTCGAAGTCCTTGTTGTCGTCGGCCTCTTCGACCAGGCTCTTGATGGTGTCGTAGGTGGTGTTGGCGATTTCCATGCCGATGCGTTCGCCCATGACGGCATGACGGCGCTTGGTGTAGATGACCTCGCGTTGGTTGTTCATCACGTCGTCGTATTCGAGCAGGCGCTTGCGGATGCCGAAGTTGTTCTCTTCGACCTTCTTCTGGGCCCGTTCGATGGCCTTGGATATCATCGAGTTCTCGATCATCTCGCCCTCTTCCAGGCCCATGCGGTCCATGATGCCGGTGATGCGCTCGCTGCCGAACAGACGCATCAGGTCGTCTTCGAGCGAGACGTAGAACACCGAAGAGCCCGGGTCGCCCTGACGGCCGCTTCGACCACGCAGCTGACGGTCGACACGGCGCGATTCGTGGCGCTCGGTGCCGATGATGGCCAGACCGCCGGCGGCCTTGACTTCGGGGGTGAGCTTGATATCGGTACCACGGCCGGCCATATTGGTGGCGATGGTCACCGTGCCCTTCTCACCGGCATGGGCCACGATCTCGGCTTCGCGCTGGTGCAGCTTGGCGTTCAAGACGTTGTGCTTGATCTTGCGCAATGTAAGCATGCGGCTCAGCAGCTCGGAAATCTCGACCGAGGTAGTGCCGACCAGTACGGGACGGCCCTGTTCGACCAGGGAGACGATCTCGTCGATGACGGCTTTGTATTTTTCGCGCTTGGTCTTGTACAGGCGGTCTTCCATGTCGATACGGGCGATGGGCCGGTTGGTGGGGATGACCACGACATCCAGTTTGTAGATGTCCCAGAATTCACCGGCTTCGGTTTCGGCCGTACCGGTCATGCCGGCCAGCTTGTGGTACATGCGGAAGTAGTTCTGCAGGGTGATGGTGGCGAAGGTCTGGGTGGCGGCTTCGACCTTGACCCTTTCCTTGGCTTCGATGGCCTGGTGCAGTCCGTCGGAATAGCGCCGGCCTTCCATGATACGGCCTGTCTGCTCGTCGACGATCTTGACCTGGTTGTCGATGACCACGTATTCGTCGTCGCGGTCGAACAGGCAGTAGGCTTTCAGCAGCTGCTGGATGGTGTGGACACGCTCCGACTTGATGGAGAATTCGTTGAGCAGCTCGTCCTTCTTCGACAAGCGCTCCTCCTCGCTCAGGGGCTCGTTCTCGAGCTCGGCCAGCTGGGCGGCGATGTCGGGCAGCACGAAGAACTGGGGATCGTCCGTGTCGCCGGTGATGTAGTCGATGCCCTTGTCGGTGAGCTCGATGGTGTTGTTCTTCTCGTCGATGACGAAGTAGAGCGGATCGGTCACCACGTGCATCTCCTGGCTGTTGTTCTGCATGTAGAATTCTTCGGTCTTCTGCATGCTGGCCTTGATGCCCTGTTCGCTGAGGAACTTGATCAGGGCCTTGTTCTTGGGCATGGCCTTGTGCGAGCGGTAGAGCAGCAGCGAGCCTTCGCTCTGTTCCTTGGGATCGGTCGAGGCCATCTTCTTGCGGGCTTCGATCAGGAGCTTGGAGGCCAGGTCTTTCTGCACGTTGACCACGCGCTCCACCTTGGGCCGGAGCTCTTCAAACATCTGGTCTTCGCCCTTGGGCACCGGACCCGATATGATCAAAGGCGTACGGGCATCGTCGATCAGGACGGAGTCCACCTCGTCGACGATGGCATAGTTGTGCTTGCGCTGCACCAGGTCCAGCGCATTGCCGGCCATGTTGTCGCGCAGGTAGTCGAAACCGAATTCGTTGTTGGTGCCGAAGGTGATGTCGGCCAGGTAGGCCTGGCGACGCTCCTCGGAGTTGGGACGGTGCTTGTCGATGCAATCGACCGACAGGCCGTGGAACATGTAGAGCGGGCCCATCCATTCGGAGTCACGCTTGGACAGGTAGTCGTTGACGGTGACCA
>JAFSRR010000039.1 GCA_017446025.1 Bacteroidales bacterium
ATCGACCGATTTGGGCCGGTCGGCCGAGATCTTCATGACGATGACATCGTCGGGATGGGAGGCGAAAATCTCGCGGGTGTAATGTACGCCGTTCTGTGTGTAGGTGACGCGCATCACAGCCGAGGCGATGTCCAGTTCGCGGCGGTAGTCGGTGATCTCGCCGCTCACATGGTTCACCAGGTGCCAGTCGCCCAGCGGCTGGTAGTTCTCGTGCAGACGGCCCAACCAATGGTACTGTACCAGATCGTAAGCTTCTGTGTACTTGCCTTCGAGCAGCAGTCCCACCACCTTCTCGTACGAAGGGGTGATGTCGTGGACTTTCCACACCGTGGCCGGTTCGCCGCTGTAGAGCGTGTTGTCGTTCAGACGGATCAGTTCCTGGGTGGCATTGCCATAAACCATGGCGCCCAGGTGTCCGTTGCCGATGGGCAGGGCCTGGTTCCAGTCGGCCGCAGGTGTGTTGTACCACAGGGTGCAGTCGGCCGCCTTCAACCCAATGACAGCCCCCAAAAGGAGCACTGTCGTCATCAAGTAAGTCAGTTTCTTCATTATAGTTGCATTTAATAGATGAGTATTCCAGTAACAGCAGCCGCAATCAGCGTCCAGATGGGATTGACCTTCTTCCACACGGCCACGAAGCAGACGCCTGCAATGACCATGCTGGTCCAGTCGAAGAAAGTCTCCCGGTTCATAAACAGCAGAGCCGTGGCAGCGATCAGCCCCACCAGCATGGGACGCATCCAGGCCAGCGCGGAGGTCATGAATCGGTTGTTTCTGATCTTCTTATAGAATATGGTGATAAGCAGCATGATCGTGAGTGGCGGCAGACAGCAGGCCGTCGTGGCCAGCAGCGAGCCCCAGACATTGCCCGTGACCGTGTAACCCACATAGGTGGCGCAGTTGATGGCAATCGGGCCGGGGGTCATCTGCGAGACGGCGATGATGTCGGTGAGCTGGGCCTGGCTGATCCAACCCCGCTGCAGCACGATTTCGTTGTGGATGAGCGTGATCATCGGATAGCCTCCGCCAAAGCCGAAGAAGCCGATTTTCAGATAGGAGAGGAACAGCTGCAGATAGATCATGGCCTCGGTGATTTATCGGTGTCGCCACCGGTGTCCTCCTTGCCGGAGGCAGGCTTTTCCACAAAGACCAGCACGACGCCCAGCAGGGCACCGAGCATGAGCAGCAGCACAGGCGACACACCCAGCAGGGCGATGACGGCCACGGCGGCCACGGCCAGCAGGATCTGTGGCACATTCAGCTTCTGGATCATTCTCACACAGGGCACGGCAATCAGGGCCACCACACAGGGGCGGATGCCCTTGAAGGCGGCGTTGACCACCTCGTTGTCGCGAAAACCGGTCAGATACATGGCAATCATCAGGATGATGACAAAAGAAGGCAGCACCAGGCCGATGACGGCAGCCAAAGCGCCCCACCAGCCTCCGACCCGGTAGCCCACAAAGACTGCCGTGTTGAGCGAGAAGGGACCGGGCGCCGACTGTGCCAGGGTGAACTGGTCGAAGAACTCTTCCCGCTCGAACCAGCGATGATGGTCCACGACCTCGCGCTCGATGAGCGAAATCATGGCATAACCGCTGCCGAAGGTAAAAGCACCTATCTTGAAAAACGTCCAGAATAACTGCCAGATCATAGCATCCTCATAATCGGCAGCGAATTTAATGAAACAGCGCTGTCCGACCTCAAAGATTGATGATAAATAATCTAAATCCGGGCAGGATTATTTGAGAAATCCCTGTCGGCGCAGTGCGTCGATGAAAACCGTGGAGAAATGTTCGTTGTCTTTTTTCGTGTAGCGCAGGTCGCAGAACACCTGGGCCAGGTTGTCCTTGTGGTTGATGTCGACATAGTGCCGGTTGGCCGGAAGATTTTCCTTGGCCTCGTGCAGACGGTCGATATCGGCCGCCGAATAGGGATGGTAGTACTCCTCATGGACGATGGCTTCCAGGGGCAGGCGCTCGCTCACCGAAGGCGCCTCTTTGGGCCAGCCCAGGGTGATGGTGGTGAGCGGAACCACCAGGGGCGGCAGTTGCAGGCAGTCGATGATCTGGCCGACATTGTAGGTGGTGGTACCCAGATAGCAGATGCCCAAGCCTTTGGCCTCGGCGGCCACACACAGGGTCTGGGCGGCGATGATGGTGTCGATACATGCATAGACCAGCGACTGGACATTGTCGAAACCCGGGCAGGCCTGACGCTGCCGGCACCACTGGCTGTAGCGGCTGACATCGGCGCAGAAGGTGAGCACCACGGCGGCCGACAGCACCTGGGGCTGGTTGAAATGGGCCGGGGCCAGCGCCTCACGGCCTTCGCGACTGCGCGTCACCACCACGCTGTAGAGCTGCATATTGCCCGTATTGGAGGCTTGGAAGGCGGCTTCGAACAACTCCCTGAGCAGGGCGTCGTCCACCGGACGGTCGTCGTAAACGCGCACGGTGCCTCTGTTTTTCAGTGTTTCTGTCATCATCTGTCCAATTTGAGGGCGAAGGTAATAAATTTCACACTAAAATAAGGCCGGCTTGTTGAGCATCTGCGAGATTATTGCTATTATTGCATTTCCAAACTCCACACACGCATGAACCCGCAAACCTTTACCAAAGAGGAAATTCAGGAGGCGACCCTGGCCTATTTCAACGGCGACGAACTGGCCACCAAGGTATGGATCTCCAAGTATGCACTGAAAGATTCTTACGGCAACTACTACGAAAAGAGCCCCCGCGACATGCACTGGCGCCTGGCCAACGAAATCGCGCGCATCGAACGGCAGTACCCGCATCCCCTGACGGCGCAGCAACTGTTCGACCTGTTCGACCATTTCCGCTACCTCATTCCGCAGGGCAGTCCCATGACCGGCATCGGCAACAATTTCCAGATTGCCTCGCTGTCCAACTGCTTTGTCATCGGCAGCGACGGGGAGAACGCCGATTCCTACGGGGCCATCATGAAGACCGACGAGGAGCAGATCCAGCTCATGAAACGCCGCGGCGGTGTGGGGCACGACCTGTCGGGCATCCGGCCCAAAGGCTCGCCTGTGAAGAATGCCGCCCTCACCTCGACGGGCATCGTGCCCTTCATGGAGCGCTATTCGAACAGCACCCGCGAGGTGGCCCAGGACGGCCGGCGCGGCGCCCTGATGCTGTCCATCTCCATCCAGCATCCCGATGCCGAAGACTTCATCGACGCCAAGACCAGCCTGGACAAGGTGACCGGAGCCAACATCTCGGTCAGGGTGAGCGACGAGTTCATGCGGGCCGTCATCGAAGACAAGCATTACATACAGCAATACCCCACCGGCAGCGACCATCCGCTCTATACTCAGGAGATCCATGCCAAGACCTTGTGGAACAAAATCATCCACAATGCCTGGCAATCGGCCGAGCCGGGCGTACTGTTCTGGGACACCATCATCCGCGAATCTCTGCCCGACTGCTATGCCGATGAGGGTTTCCGCACCATTTCGACCAACCCCTGCGGCGAGATTCCCCTCTGCCCCTACGACAGCTGCCGCCTGCTGGCCATCAACCTGTATTCCTACGTCAAGCATCCCTTCACGCCCCAGGCCAGCTTCGACTTCGACCTGTTCAAGGCCCATGTGGGCATCGCCCAGCGCGTCATGGACGATATCATCGACCTGGAGACCGAGAAGATAGACCAGATCCTGGCCAAAATCGCCTCCGACCCCGAAAGCGACAGCATCAAGCGCACCGAGCGCGAAGTATGGGAGAAAATCCGTGCCAAGACGCTGCAAGGCCGCCGCACCGGCATCGGTATCACGGCCGAAGGCGACATGCTGGCCGCCCTGGGCCTGCGCTACGGCACAACCGAAGCCTCCGACCAGGCCGAACTGGTCCACAAGACGCTGGCCATCGCCGCTTATCGCAGTTCGGCCCGCCTGGCCGCCGACCGCGGCGCTTTCCCCATCTATGACGCCGACAAGGAAAAACGCAATCCCTTCCTGCGCCGCCTGTTCGAGGCCGATCCGCAGCTCAAGGATGAAATCGCCGTCCACGGCCGGCGCAACATCGCCTGCCTGACCATCGCCCCCACGGGCACCACCAGCCTCATGTCGCAGACCACTTCGGGCATCGAGCCGGCTTTCATGCTGGTCTATAAACGCCGGCGCAAGATCAACGCCGCCGAGGACGCCAGCCATTTCGATTTTGCCGACGACAACGGCGAGAAATGGGAGGAGTTCCTCGTCTTCCACGACAAGTTCAAAGCCTGGATGCAGGCCAACGGCTACGATCCCGACCGCCATTACGAGCCCGAAGAACTCAATGCCATCATCGAGCGCTCACCCTACTTCGGCGCCACTTCCAAAGATGTGGACTGGCTGCAGAAAGTGCGCATGCAGGGACGCATCCAGAAATGGGTCGATCACTCCATCAGCGTCACCATCAACCTACCCGCCGATGTGAGCGAAGAACTGGTCAACACCCTCTACATGGAAGCCTGGCGCTGCGGTTGCAAAGGCTGCACGGTCTACCGCGACGGTTCCCGCGCCGGTGTGCTGGTCTCCGTCACCGAGGGCAAGAAAGAAGAACCGGCCGCCATTCCGGTGGCCCATACGCTGGTCCGTCCCAAGGAACTTGAAGCCGACGTGCTGCGCTTCCAGAACAACAAGGAGAAATGGATCGCCTTCATCGGCCTGCAGAACGGCCGTCCCTACGAGATATTCACCGGTATCCAGGACGATGACGACGGCATCGCCCTGCCCAAGAACGTCACCCACGGCAAGATCATCAAGAACGTCGATGAGAACGGCAAGCGCTACGACTTCCAGTTTTCCAACCGCCGCGGCTACAAGACCACGGTCGAAGGTCTCTCGGACAAGTTCAATCCCGAATACTGGAATTATGCCAAGCTGATTTCCGGCGTGCTTCGCTACGGTATGCCCATCGACCAGGTGCTCAAACTGGTGGGCAGCCTGGAGCTGGACAGCCGCTCGATCAACACCTGGAAAAACGGCGTGGAGCGCGCCTTGAAGAACTACCTGCCCGACGGCATCATCAAAGGCGAAGTCTGCCCCAATTGCGGCGGACAGCTCGTCAAGCAGGAAGGTTGCACCCACTGCTCCAACTGCGAGTATTCCAAATGTGGATAAGCGCTAGAAAGCGTAAACGATGATCTGATACATCATCACGGCCGTGCAAATGAGCTTGATGCCCGTGCCGAAAAGGAAGCCCAGGAAGGTGCCCAACGCCGCCTTGATCGAGCCTCCGGGGGTATTGTTGGCCAACAGCAGTTCGAAAAGGAAAGCGCCGGCCAGCGCAAAGATAATCATTATTACCGGCGAAATGAACATGCCGACCAGCAGGCCGATGGTGGCGCCCCAGCTGCCCTTTTTCGAGCCGCCGGTCATTTTGGTGAAGTAGGCTGGCACCACATAATCCATGACGGTGATAACGGCCACGATGACCAGCCAGACGAGCAAGGCGGTGAGTGAAAGGGGAGAACCGTGGGCATCGGTGCCGCCGCCCCAGAGATAAATGAGCAGCATGCCTACCCAGCTCAACGGCGGCCCGGCGATACCCGGAACGATGCTGCCGATGATACCGATGATGCCAAACAGGATGGCGGCAACGGCAATGGCGGTTTCCATAAAACTAGACGGCAGGAGCTGCGGCAGCCTTGGCTGTACCGGCCGTGGCAGCTTTCATTTCGGCGGGAGTATCCTGCAGCATGGCGCAGGTACCGTTGAACTTGGCGTGAGGCTCGACCACCAGCGTGGCAATCTTGATATCGCCGTTGACCGAAGCGGTCGATTTGAGCACCAGCACTTCCGAAACCTTCACTTCACCCTCGACACGGCCCACGATCTCGGCGTTCATGCAGGTGAGTTTGCCTTTCATCAGGCCGCTGTGGCCGATGACCACCTTGCCCTGGCAAATCATTTCGCCGTCAATCTCGCCGTCCACGCGGAAGTCGTTCTCGGCGATGATGGAGCCGACAATGCGGGTCCCCGTTGCAATGGTATTGTGGACCACACCGCTGGCGATTGCTTTTTCCTTAGTCATATGCTGTAGTATTAATTTCGTAAAAAACTGATGCAAAGATAATAAGTTGACGGCAAAGATAACTATTTTTGCAAGCGGAAAATCACTTTTGTCACTTTTTTCACCCCGAAATGGACTACATCGCTCTGAACGACATGCGATTCTACGGCTTCCACGGCTGCCTTCCCCAGGAAAGAAAGACAGGCGGCTACTACGTAGTGCACCTCAAACTCTACATGGACCTGCAGCCGGCCGGACGCAGCGACCGCCTCGAAGACACGGTCGACTACGCCGAGGTCTATGAGCGCATCAAAGCCATCATGCAGCAGCCGGTCAATCTTATCGAGCACCTGGCCGAAAGAATCTGCACCGACCTGCGCGAGCGCTACATCCAAGTCAGACAAATCGACATCAGGATTGTCAAGCAGCATCCCCCGATTTCGGGTGAAATGGGTAGCAGCGAAGTGTTTTTGTCGCGTTAAAGGCATATTTTCAGTCCAAAAACCTTGTTTTCTCCATTTTATTACTACTTTTGCCGCCCCGTTTTTGCCAATTCGGGACAATCCAAGTGACGCGGATTGAGAAAATTCTTCTCATCCAAGTGATTCGGATTTTGAAAACAAGAACACTTTTAAAGGCGCAAAGTGAAAAATGAAGAACAAGTATTATCATCTGATTGAGCAAACTTTCGAGTTTCCCAACGACGAGTTTTCCATCGAAGACGACAGCCTGCAGTGGTATGGCATCCCCTTGATGGACATCATCAAGCAGTACGGAACCCCGCTCAGGATCTTCTATCTGCCCAAAATCTCGCAGAATATCCAACGGGCCAAGAAGATGTTCAACGTAGCCATGGCCAAGGCCGATTACGAGGGCAACTACGGTTATTGCTACTGCACCAAGAGCTCGCATTTTTCCTTTGTACTGGACGAAGTGCTCAAGCAGAATGTCAACCTGGAGACTTCTTCGGCCTTCGATATCAACCTCATCGAGACCTTGTATGAAGAAGGCAAGATAGACAAGGAGAAGTTCATCCTTTGCAACGGATTCAAGCGCCCGCAGTATATCGAAAACATCCAAAGGCTCATCACCAACGGCTTTGTCAACACCATGCCCATCCTGGACAACAAGTTCGAGCTCGACCAGTTGCTCAAGGATTTCGACCAGGAATTCCAGATCGGCATCCGCATCGCTTCGGAAGAAGAACCGAAGTTCGACTTCTACACTTCCCGACTGGGCATCCGCTACAACGACATCATACCTTATTATCTGAACGGCATCAAACCGCTGAAGAATGTCAAGCTGAAAATGCTGCATTTCTTCATCAATACCGGCATCAAGGACACCGCCTACTACTGGAACGAATTGACCAAGGCCGTTGAGCTGTATTGCGAGCTCAAGCAGTACTGCCCCGACCTGGACAGCCTCAACATCGGCGGCGGCTTCCCCATCCAATGCTCGCTCGACGCCGATTTCGACTACGAGTACATGGCCGAGGAAATCGTAGCCCAGATCAAGAGTATCTGCAACCACAACGACACGCGCGAACCGCACATCTTCACCGAGTTCGGCTCGTTCACCGTGGGCGAGAGCGGTGCCATGCTCTACTCCATCGTCAACCAGAAGCAGCAGAACGACCGCGAGTTGTGGAACATGATCGACTCCTCGTTCATCACCACCCTGCCCGACACCTGGGCCATCGACCAGCGCTTCATCCAGCTGGCCGTCAACAACTGGGATTCGGAATACCAGCGCGTCCACCTGGGCGGCCTCACCTGCGACAGCGAGGACTTCTACAACTCGGAGGCCCACTCCAATGCCGTGTATCTGCCCAAGATCCTGCCCGACCGCGAGCAGTACATCGGATTTTTCCACTGCGGTGCCTACCAGGAAGCCCTGAGCGGCTACGGCGGCATCCAGCACTGCCTCATCCCCTCGCCCAAGATGGTGCTCATCGACGTGGACGAGGAAGGCGAATACTACACCAAGCTCTTTGCCAAGGAGCAGAGCTACAAAGCCATGTTGAAAATCCTGGGCTACTGATGACCGACAAGCGGGTAGTGATACAGACGCTGGGCTGCAAGCTCAACTTTGCCGAGAGCGCAGCCATGATGCAGCAGCTGGAAAAGGCCGGCTACCGCCAGGTGCCCATGGGCCAGCCGGCCGAAGTCTGCCTCATCAACACCTGCTCGGTCACCGGCACCGCCGACCAGAAAGACCGTCAGGCCATCCATCGCATCATCCGCGAATACCCCGAAGCCTTTGTCATCGTCGCAGGCTGCTATGCCCAGTTGCGTCCCCAGGAGGTGGCCGCCATCCCCGGCGTGAGCCTGGTGCTCGGGGCCGACTTCAAGACCGACCTGCTGCCTTATATCCAAGAAGGACGGCAGGAGGCTGCCCGCATCCTCACCACCGCCAACCAGGACATCGCACGCTTCCTGCCAGCCTGTGCCCGGGGCGACCGCACCCGCTGTTTTCTGAAGGTACAGGACGGCTGCGACTACTTCTGTTCCTATTGCACCGTGCCTTTTGCCCGCGGCCGCAGCCGCAATCCGTCGATCGAATCTCTGACAGAGCAGGCCCGCCAGGCCGCCCTGCAGGGCGCCAGGGAGATCGTGCTGACGGGCGTCAACATCGGCACTTTCGGTCGCAGCGACGGCAGCAATTTCCTTCAACTCATCGAGGCCCTGGATCAGGTCGAAGGCATCGAACGCTACCGCATCTCCTCGCTCGAACCCGACCTGCTCAGCGATGAAATCATCCGCTTTGTGGCCTCCTCCCGGCATTTTGCCCCGCACTTCCACCTGCCGCTGCAGTCGGGCGACGACGAGGTGCTCTCACTAATGCGCCGTCACTACCGCCGCGAGCTCTTTGCCGACCGGGTGGCCCGCATCAAAGAAGAGATGCCGCACGCCTTTATCGGGGTGGATGTCATCGTGGGCATGCGGGGCGAGACACCTGAACGCTTCGACTCCTCGGCCCGGTTCCTGGCCGGTCTGCCCATTTCCCAGCTGCATGTGTTCAGCTACTCCGAGCGTCCGGGCACCCAGGCCCTGAAAATAGACTATAAGGTGTCGGCGGCCGAAAAGAAACGCCGCAGCGACCTGTTGCACGCCCTCTCCGAAGAGAAACGCCTGGCCTTCTACCGCTCACAGACCGGCCGGCCGCTCCAGGTGCTCTTTGAGCACGGCAACAAAAAAGGCCTCATGTCGGGCTTTTCCGAAAACTATGTCCGCGTCGAGGCCCCCTGGCGCGCCGACTGGGAAAACACCGTCCAAACCCTCACGACCGGCACCCTCAATCCCGCCGGTTCAGCGCTGAGTATCTGAGTTTTTACCAGAGTGGAACATCTATTTCATCCCCGACATTTGGAAAGTCGGAGTAAAATTACGTAATTTGCGCTTCATAAAAAGTGAAGCGTGAATTATGAAGTCATTGAACAATCCCTTTGTCATCTACGGCTACAAAGGAGCCGAGTACTTCTGTGACCGGGTCAACGAAGTTGAATCCATCATCAATGCCCTTGAAAACGAACGCAATATTACCCTGATTGCCCCCAGGAGGATTGGCAAGACCGGATTGATACATCGCGTTTTTGAGGAAATCCGCAGCAAAAGCACAGGGACGGAGTGCTTTTATCTCGATATCCTCTCCACCAGAAATCTGGATCAATTCGTGGAGCTGATGGCACAGAGCATATTGGGCCAATTGGGCACCACCAGCCAGGCCGCCATGCGCAAGATAACCACGCTGCTGGGCAGCCTCCGTCCCACCCTGACCTTCGACCAGATCAGCGGCAAACCCACACTGTCCGTCGACATCGCCCGCGGGCAAGGAGAACAGTCGCTGCGCGATATATTTGAATATCTCAAGCAGTCTGGCAAGCGTTGCTACATTGCCATCGACGAATTTCAACAGATCACCAAGTATCCCGAACAACAGACCGAGGCACTGCTGCGTTCGTACATACAATTCATTCCCAATGTGTATTTTATTTTTGCAGGAAGCCAGCAGCATATGATGACCGAGATGTTCCTCTCGGCCAAAAGGCCTTTTTACCTGAGTTCGCAAATGATTTCCCTGTCACCCATCGACCGGGATGTTTACAGAAACTTTGCCAATCGTTTTTTCAAGGCATCCGGACGGGAAATCTCGGCAAGTGATTTTGATTTCCTGTACGATACGGTCGATGGCCAAACTTGGTATGTACAGGCCATTCTCAACCGACTTTTTCAGTATTCGACGGAGATGATTGATAGAGAACTCATCGCCAAATGCATTGAGGAACTGGTGCAGGAACAATCCCAGGTTTTCGAAAACTACTACGCCCTGCTCACCGACAACCAAGCGATGTTGCTCAAATCGATAGCCCAGGAAGGCCGGGTACATTCGCCCATGGCCCGGTCGTTTGCGGCCAAGCATCATCTTCCGGCATTAAGCAGCATCAAGATGGCCCTCGATCATCTCATCGACAAGCAACTCGTTTGTCGTCACGACGACGCCTATGTGGTCTATGACCGCTTCTTCGGCAAATGGCTCGCCGGAAGACATTAATGCTATTTCTTTTGCCACACACAGCCAAAATAATTTGACTATTTTTGTGCTGACCAATGAATGATTGTCATGAATAGAAAAATCGTCACGCTCGCATTGCTTGCAGCGGCTACTTTGGGAGCCGTTGCCGCCAAGCCCGTCAAGGCACCTGCCGGCGGCAAGAAAATCAGTAATGAACTTATCGGCATCTTCTTTGAGGATATCAGTTCCTCGGCCGACGGCGGTCTGTGTGCCGAACTTGTCCAAAACGGTTCCTTTGAATTCAGTCCCTCGGAACGGGACGGATGGGGACCCGGCACGGCATGGCGGACGGTGCGTCCCGGTCACTCTCTGGGTTATATCGAACCCAGGCAGCAGGATCCCATCCACCCCAACAATCCCAACTACATGCACCTGACCATTGAGCGCGTGGGCCATTACTACGATTACAACGGCTGGACGGGCGTGGGCATTCAGAATAACGGCTATGACGGCATCTTGTTGAAGGGTGGTGACAAATACGATTTTTCGGTGTTCCTGCGCAATCCCGACGGCAAGGACAAGCAGGTCCGTGTGGTGCTGACCGCTCCCGGTCAGGGTTTCCGCAGCCCGGCCCGTGCCATTGCCGATACCACCCTTACGGTATCTGGTAGCCAATGGGAAAAATACGACTGTACGCTGACGGCCAGCGAGGATTGCGAACGAGCCTCGCTGCAGTTGCTCTCACTCACCACCGGTGTGCTGGATATTGACATGGTGTCTCTTTTCCCGCAGGATACCTACAAGGGCCATGGTCTGCGCAAGGATCTGGCTCAGGCTTTGGCCGATTTGCATCCCAAGTTCATGCGTTTCCCCGGTGGCTGCGTGGTACACGGCGGCGGGGACGGTTTCTGGGATACCTACCGCTGGAAGACCACGGTGGGTCCGCGCGAAACCCGTCGCGGCATCAAGAACACCTGGGGCTACCACCAGAGCATGGAAATGGGTTATTATGAGTATTTCCAGTTTTGTGAGGATGTCGGCATGGAGCCGCTGCCCATTCTGCCCTGCGGCGTGAGCTGCCAGGGCACCAATGGCGGCTGGAGCATGCGCGGCCAGGCCCAGGATGTCATTCCCATGGAGGACATGCAGGAGTGGGCCGACGAGGCGCTCGACCTGATCGAGTGGGCCAACGGTCCCGCCGATTCCAAGTGGGGCAGGCTGCGTGCCGAAGCAGGCCATCCGGAGCCTTTCAACCTGAAATACCTGGGCCTTGGAAACGAGGAAAAGATCACCCCCGAGTTTGAGGAACGCTTCAAATTCATCTATGACCAAGTACGCGCCAAATATCCTGAAATAGTGATTGTCGGTACCGCCGGTCCAGGTTCCCACCCCGGCAACGGAGACTATGAGAGAGGTTGGAAATTCGCCACGGCACTTGAAGTGCCCATCCTCGACGAGCATTACTACGAACCGCGCAACTACTTCCTGACCAGCCGTCAATACGACAACTATCCGCGCGACCGCAAGACCAAGGTCTATCTGGGAGAATACGCCGCCAAGGACAAGAAGCTCATCGACGCGCTGGCCGAAGGCCTCTATCTGCTGCATGTGGAACGCAATGCCGATGTGGTTGCCATGACGTCGTATGCGCCGCTGTTCGCCCGCAAAAACACCAACAACTGGAACCCCGACTTGATTTATTTCGACAACGAGCGTCCCTATCTTACCTGCAGCTATTATGTGCAGCAGATGTTCGGCCGGTCGAGCGGTGACTATTATTATGGCGATTGCGTCGTCTTCGACCGTCCCGACGATCACCTGCTCGGCCAGTCGGTGGTGCTGGACACCCAGTCGCGCCAACTCTTCCTGAAAGTTTGCAACGCCGGGGAAAACTCGGCCAAGGCCACCATCGACCTGTCGCGTTTCGGTGGATTCAAGGGCGTGACCAAGACGATCATCAAGGGACAGCCCGACGATGAGAACGGTTTCGAGGCCCAGCCCGTGGCCCCTGTGACGGAAACGGTCAAACTCAAGAACAAGGCCACCCTGGCGGTGGATCCCTATTCGATCGTGCTTTATACAATCAGTCTCTAATATGGAGAAAGTTGCAGTCATCATACTCAATTGGAACGGACAGGCGCTGATGGAGCGCTACCTGCCGTCGGTGCTCTCGCGCACGCAGCTGCCCGGTGCTGAGGTCATCGTGGCCGACAATGGTTCGACCGACAACTCTGTTGCCTGGCTGCAGCAGCAATATCCCGATCTCAGGCTGGTCCTGCAGGACCGCAACTATGGTTTTGCCGAGGGCTACAATCGAGCCGTCGAGGCGGTGGAGGCCGAGTATGTGGTGCTGCTCAATTCCGATATTGAGGTAGCCGAAGACTGGCTTGCGCCGTTGGTGGCATATATGGATGCCCATCCCGAAGTGGCTGCCTGCCAGCCCAAGATCTTGAGCGACCGCCATCGAAACTGTTTCGAGCATGCCGGGGCGGCCGGCGGTTTTATCGACCGTCTGGGCTATCCCTTCTGCCGGGGCCGTATCCAGTCGCTGGTCGAGGAAGACCGGGGCCAGTACGACACGCCCATCGATATTTTTTGGGCTACGGGTGCCTGCCTGATGATCCGTCGTGAAGACTATCTGCAGGCTGGCGGCCTGGATGCCGACTTCTTTGCCCACATGGAAGAGATCGACCTTTGCTGGCGGCTGCGTCTGGCCGGTCGGCGGCTGGTCTGCCTGCCCCAGAGCCACGTCTTTCATCTGGGTGGCGGCACGCTGAATGTGCAGAACCCGCGCAAGACCTTCCTCAACTTCCGCAACAATCTGCTGATGCTCTACAAGAACCTGCCAGCGGAAAGGTTGCGGAGCGTCATGTGGCAGCGTTGGGTGCTCGACATGGTGGCCGCTCTGTTTTTCCTGCTCAAGGGGGAAACCAAGAACTTTGCAGCTGTTTTCAAAGCCCGTCGTGCCTACCGGCAGATGAAGCCCTTGATGCAGCCCAAGCGAGCCGAGATTCAACAACGCGCCTGCCAGCACCGCATCCCCGAAATCTATCCGGGCATCTCCACGCTCGACTTCTTCCTCAAAGGAAAGAAGACTTTCAATCAGCTTAGCTTCAAGTAAGTATTTACTGTTTTGCCGCTTGAACAGCAAACCCGTAGCCACCCGTGGCTTCGTAAACGGGAGGGGCCCGACGCGAAGCGGTGGGAGGGATGAGCGAAGCGAAGGTTTGCGGGCAAGCGGCAAAAAAACAACCCCGAACTCTCATGAATTCGGGGCTGATGGTATAATTAAGGCTTGAAAAGTCTTATTCCTCTTCGGCAACCACGGTGAAGGCAACTTCGGCGTGGATTTCCTTGTAGAGTTTGACAACGGCCTTGGCGGCACCCAGCTCCTTGACAGGCTCCATGACAATCGACTTGCGATCGACGGTCAGACCCTGCTTCTCCAGAGCTTCAGCTACCTGGACATTGGTGACGGAACCGAAGATCTTGCCGTTCTCGCTGGCCTTGGCAGCGATGGTCAGACCTTCGACGGCAGCCAGCTTGGCAGCCATTTCCTGAGCATCATTTTTCAGTTTCTCGATCTTGTGGGCGCGCTGGCGCTGAGCCTCAGCCAGTACCTTCTTGGCCGATTCGGTAGCGATGACAGCCTTGCCCTGCGGAATCAGATAATTGCGGCCGTAACCGTCTTTTACCTTGACAATGTCATCTTTATAGCCGAGATTGACGACGTCTTCTTTCAGTATAATTTCCATAGTCTTACTTCATTAAATCGGTTACATAAGGCAGCAAAGCGAGGTGACGGGCACGTTTGACGGCCTGGGCGACCTTGCGCTGGTATTTCAGGGAAGTACCGGTGATGCGGCGGGGCAGCAGTTTGCCCTGTTCGTTCAGGAATTTCTTCAGGAATTCGGGATCCTTATAGTCGATGAACTTGATGCCGTTCTTTTTGAAGCGGCAGTATTTTTTCTTCTTCGTATCTACCGTCGGGGGGACGAGATATCTTACTTCGTTGGGATTCTGTGCCATAACTTAGTTCTCCTTTACTTCATTTGATTTTTTCAGACTTCTTCTCTTCTCTGCGTACTGGGCAAAGAACTTATCCTGTTTCAATACCAGGAAGCGGAGCACATGTTCCGAACGGCGGAAGCTGGTTTCCAGCTTGGCAACTACATCAGGATTGGCTTTGAACTCAATCAGCTGATAGAAGCCTGTGGTCTTTTTCTGGATAGCATATTCCAGTTTGCGCAGGCCCCAATTTTCTTCGTGCACGATTTCAGAGCCTTCTGCCGTGAGCAGGGCCTTGAAACCTTCTACCGTTTCCTTCATCTGTGCTTCAGACAAAACGGGAGTTAAAATGAAAACGGTTTCGTAACTGTTCATAAATTAATGATTTAGAAAATGAATAACACTAATGCCCCAAAAAGAGCGGCGCAAAGGTAATGCTTTTTCCCGAACTGACAAACAGTCGCTTGAAATTTATTCTGCTATGTTTTTCTAGAACAAATATTTGTCATTATTTTGTCGCTTGTATAAGCGGAGGCTCCCGCCCCAGCCCTGACCCGGAGCCGCCCGGCGGCCATCAGTTCCAGAAAAGCGAAGCATCAAGCGCAGTGAAAAAAATCGGCGGGAGATTTGTTTTTTGAAGATAATGACTAACTTTGCGGTCGTATAAGGTATTCAGCAAATATTAAAAACCACGATAATGAAAAAGTTCTTCACTGCACTTGTCAAGCATCTCGGTTCCATCGTCGTCCTGGCCGGTGTCGCCGTGCTGGCCATCGCCCAGTTCAGCAACACGCTCCAGAACACCCATCTTTTCATCGCCGGTGCCCTGTTTATCATCGGTATTGTAGCCGAGGTCATCATCAACAAGAAAGTCATCTGAAATATTTCATCCGGTATTTCACTTTAACAAGGAAGGAAAAACAAATTTTCTTCCTTTTTTTGTCTGTACCGACCACCCCATGTCTATGAAAATTATCCGACGCCTTTTGCCCCTGCTGCTTGCCTGGCTGCTGTGGCTGCCGCTCCCGGCCGCCGACATGCAGATACGGCCCTATGTCACCGCCACGCATTTTGCCAGCGATGACGAGATGCTGCAGGGCAACATCACCTGGTTGCTGCAGGATGGTCGGGGCATGGTGTGGATCGGCTCGTTCAACGGCTTGAACAAATACGACGGCTACGAGTGGGAAAAATTCAAGTCCTATCCCGACCGCAATTCCATTTTGCGTTCCAACCGCATCAACCTTTTCTGGGAAAACTCGCTGGGCGACTTTTATTGCGATGCCGGCAGCCGTCTCTACCACTTCGACGTGGACAAAAGGCTGTTCTCCGATATCCAGCAGGTCATCGAAGACAAGTATCACCTGAGCCCACACATCACGAGGGGGTATGCCCTTTCCAACCATCACAGCTACTTGATTGGCGATAGAGGCGAGTGCTTCCGCATCAACGATGAACGCCCCGAAGATGATATCCAGCTCCTGGATTTTCACACATCTCGTTCAGATCTGATTTTTAACGTGTTCCAAGACAGCCATGGCCGTGAATGGATACTCTCCAGCGAGGGCACCTGGTGCAACGGCCTGTCGGAAGTCTTCAGCAAAAGACCTCTTCGTTTCTGGATGGAAAAAGACGATGAAGTCTGGCTCACTTCGGCCGACGGCAGGACACTGGCCATCTGGTCTTATGCCGTCGGCAAAACCGTTTACTACGATTTTATCAATGAAAACGGCTATATCTATGAACAGCAAGTCGTGGGTGACAGTCTGCTGTATGTAGCTTCGGGCGACGGACTCTGGCAGGTGACCGTCAAAATCGGGCAGCCAGATGTCCAACCCACCATGAGCCGACTGACCGGGCTGGTATTCCAACATTTCTACGTTACTCAACGAGGAGTCATTTGGGGACTGACCCCCGATATGGAAATCTTTCGCGTCGATCCGCAAGCGGGCCGGAATCCGGAAATCAAACAGATCGACCGTCCCGCCGACCATAGCTTCAGCGATTCACGTGTACAGTTCCACGAGGATGCCAACGGGTATTGCTGGATGTTCTGCTTTGACAACAGCGATGTACTCTACTACAACGAATCTTCCGGCCGACTGGAGCGGCCCCTGCTCTCCCACGATATTTCATCGCAAAAAACCTACGGTTTCTTTATTGACCGGCAAGGGGAAGTCTGGTACCGGGGACGCCACCATGTCGATTTGCTGCAGATTCACGACGAGCCCTTCAAATTGTTGGACGGCCCCAGCGACAACGAAGTCCGCAGCCTGCTCGTTGACAGTCGCGAAAGGCTGTGGATCGGCATCAGGGACAAGGGCGTTCTGTGCCTCGACCGCAATTATGTCCCCATCGACAGTTTCATGATAGACGGCACCGCCTACTGTTTTATGGAAGACAGCCATGCAAACCTGTGGATCGGCAGCAAAGAGGGAGGAGTGTACGTGGTGCCCGGAGGCGATTTGGGCAACAAATCCCAAATAAGGAACTATCGGCACAAAGAAAACGACCCCAATTCCCTCAGCTCCGACAATGTCTATCAGATTGTCGAAGACAGCTACGGACAGATTTGGGTCGCCACCTTCGGGGGCGGCATCTGCCTGTTTAAGGACGGCGTTTTCCATCATCAATCCAACCGCCTGGGCTACAGCTCGCAGCTGCCCGAAACAGTGCGCTGCCTGCACGAAGTAAGACCGGGTGTTTTCATGGTGGGGGCCCGCAACGGATTGTTCCTGTTCGACAACCGTTTCGATACACCGGAAAACATCCACATGCTGCATTATACCAAGCAAGCTCACGACCTGAACAGTCTGCCCGACAACGACATCATGAACATCATGGTGACCGAAGACAGCATGATTGTGCTGACCACCAACAGCGGAGGTATCTGCCGAGTGATCACGCCGCTCGACCGACTTCTCAGTGAGCCGCTTCGTTTTGAATCGTTCACCAAGAACGACGGCCTGGCCAGTGATGTAGCCTATGCAGCCCTGGAAGATACCCAAAATTATATATGGGTGGTCAGCGGGCAGGCCCTGTCACGGCTGCAAAGAGGGTTCACCGAGGCCGACCCCACTCGCAAGTCTTCCTCTGTCAGCATTTTCGATGTGACATCCTTTCCCGAAAAGACGTCCTTCTCAGAAGCATTGCCCGTCATGTCAGGCAACCGGCTGATACTGGGCACTATGAACGGCCTTTTCATCGTAGAGACAGACAAGATGCCGTCCAATGTCTATCTACCGCCGCTCATTGTCGAAAACCTGTCGCTAAACGATGCCGAGAGCGATGACAACCGTTCCGCCACCATCCGGTTTACCGCCCTGGACTACCGCGACAAGCGTCATTTGAAATATGCTTACCGACTGGATAATGTGGATCGACAATGGAACATCACCTCCAACACGGCGGTCACCTACGTCAATCTGCCGGTCGGCCGGCACACCTTCCATGTACGTTCGACCAATGCCGACGGACTGTGGATCGACAACGAACAGACGCTGACGCTCTATGTGAAGCCCCGCTTCTTTGAAACCTGGGTCGGCCGTGCTTTGCTGCTGGTTGCTGCCATCATCCTCCTGTACACCGTATCCTATTACATCGGTCGTGTCTATCGGCTGCGTCATGCCCTGACCGAGGAACAGGAGAGCACCAACACCAAACTGCGCTTTTTCACCGACATCAGTCACGAGTTGCGCACACCGCTCACACTGATCGACGGCCCGGTGAGCGAAGTGCTCGAAGACCAGACCCTGTCGGATCAGTCGCGCTACTACCTGGAAGTGGTCCAAAAGAACGTGCGCCGGCTGCTCAACCTGGTCAACCAGATCCTCGACTTCCGCAAGCTCCAGAACCACAAAATGACCCTGTTGGTTGAAGAAATTTCCCTCCGCCCCTTCCTGGAAGGCATCATGGAAAACTTCCGCGAATTGGCCCGCGACCACCAAATCGACTTCACCCTAGACTGTGCCGGAGACCTGCCTCCGCTCTGGGCCGACCGCGACAAACTGGAAAAAATCTGCTTCAATCTCCTTTCCAACGCCTTCAAATACACAGACAACGGCAAGGCCATCACACTCAAGGCCGGCACTGCCTCCCATGGCGGCAAAGAAGAAATTGTCATCACGGTGTCCGACCAGGGCAAGGGCATTCGCAAGGAAGACATCGACAAACTCTTCCAGCGCTTTGAGACCATCATGCAGAACAACCTGTTCAAGCCTTCTTCGGGCATCGGCCTGGCCCTGGTCAAACAGCTTGTCGAGCTGCACCATGCCCGTATAGAGGTCGAGAGCGAACCGGGTCGTGGCAGCGACTTCATCCTTGTATTCAAGGCAGGGAAACACCATTTCGAGCAGGACCAGAACGTGCAGTTCCGCATAGCAGACAGCCCGCTGCCGCAGGAGACTTTGCCCGAGATGGCCTTGGACGAAGCACAAGCGGAAGAGACCGATTCCGTCAAGGTGCTGGTGGTTGAAGACAACGACGAACTGCGTGATTTCATCTCCAAAATCCTAAGTGCCGACTATCAGGTGTTGACCGCCACCGACGGCCAGGAAGGACTGACCATCGGCAAACAGCAGTGGCCCGACCTGATCATCACCGATATCATGATGCCGCGCATGGATGGTTTCGAGATGATCCGTCACCTGAAGGAAGACCCCGATCTTTACGCCGTTCCCATCATTGCACTCACGGCCAAGGGAGCCATGGACGACAAGATCCATGGCATCGAGATTGGGGTCGACGACTATGTGCTCAAACCTTTTAGCTCGGCCTACCTGAAAGCCCGTGTTGCCGCCCTCATCGGGCAGCGCAAACGCCTGCAACGGCATTTCATGGACTTGCTCAGCCAAGGGGGCAACGCACTCACCCGCCGCAGCCTGGAGCCCGAAATGCCCGACATCACCCCGGCCGACGAACTATTTATCCAGGATGTCATGGCCTTTATCGAGAAAAACATCGACAACGCCGAACTCACCATCGACGAGTTTGCCGATGCCATGAAAATGGGGCGTACCGTGTTCTACAACAAGATCAAGTCGACCCTGGGCCTGACGCCCATCGACTTTGTCCAGGAGATGCGTATCAAACGGGCCGTGCAGCTGATGAAAAGCAGCGATTTCACCATTGCAGAAATCGCTTACCAGACCGGTTTCAACGATCCTAAGTATTTCAGCCGCAGCTTCAAGAAACACATGAACGCCACGCCTTCGGAATACATCAAGAAATTGCAGGCCGACAAAAAATGAAGAGCGCAGCTTCATCAACGAAGCCACGCTCTCTCTACCAACCTTTATTTACAACTATAAAACTGCTTTCAATACACAAACGCCATTGTTGGCGACAATCTTCGCGATGAAAAAACGCTCGGTCAATTCCCGGCGTACATTGTTTTCCAATTCAAACTGGCCGACCAGACGTCCGGTCACCGAGTACAGCGAAACCTGGGCCTTGCCCTCGAATCCGCCGGCCACGATAGCGTTGCCGTCATATATGGCATCCAGCCTGTCGGCCGTCTTAGTCTGAATGCCGTCCACGAAAGGGACATTGGAGACAAGGCCCAGCGTACCATACATGTTGACGGCCCGCACGCGGTAATCGGTAGCCTGCGTGCCATCGGCCACAGGGTAGGAAGTCTCGGTCGTAAAGGCCTTGAATGCTCCCTGATAGAGCACTTCGTAGCAAATAGCCTGAGGCTCTTTGGTCCATACGATATTGTTGCCTTCGATGGTCACCTGCGGGGCAGGCAATTCGACGGTGATTTCATAAGGATTCCAGCCGTCACTGCCGCTGAGCACGGTGCGGACAGTCAAGGCGTCGGCCTCTTCCTTGGTCAGGACGGCCTTGGCTGTGCAGGTCTCTTCGGGATTGCTCTCGGTGCCGCCACGCCAGTACCAGGTGTTGCGACCCTTCAGACTGACAGGATTGCCCTGGTAGTTCATCGTGTTGTATTCGGCAAATACCACAGGCAGACCTCCCATGTGGTTGATCCAGCCGGCCGTTGCAAAAGTGACATCTTTCGACAGGGTGGAATTGATGAACGAGGCTCTGGGATAGTTGTGCCAGGGACGGCCGAAATAATTGTTCGTGCGCATCGTGCCGGGCTTGCTCGACACAATGTCGCAATTGCGGAAGACATAGCCGTATTTCACACCGGCGCCATGTGAGGGAGCCACGATGACCGAACCGTTGCGGCACAGGGCGATGGTGCAGCTGTCAAGTACCATGTCGCCCGAGCAATAGATGAAATCGACAGCGCCCTCGATATAGCAACGGCGGGCGTAATGACGATGCTCGTCACTACCCGTCTGCCAGGTGTCCTGATAGCTCTTCAGCTTGGCATTGAAAATGGTGAAGCGGTCGGCGTAGCTACCCAGGGCCAAAGCCTGCGGGCCAGCCTGGTTGTCGTAGCCCCAGGAATCGATGACCGTCATGTTGTGCAGGTAGAAATTGGGAGCGTTGGCCACCAAGACCGGTCCCTGCCCTTCGGCATCGGCGAAATTGGCATTGTCGCGTTCATGACCGCCATTCGAAGTGATGGAAAACTTCAACACCGTCTTCTCGGGATCTTCACCTACCAGGGAAATATAGGGCTGTGTCTTGCTGGCGCGGACCAGTTCGACATACTCACCGTTCTTGACAAATATCAGCCAGGGCTGGGTGCGGTTTTGAGGAGCGGCTTTGACGGCGGCACGGATGCTGGTGTAGTCGCCACTGCCGTCGGCTGCCACGATGGCATCGAAAACCTTGGCCGCGGGAGCCACCGTGGTGAAAGTGTAGGTACCGCCCTTGATGGGCTGCTGGCCGTTCTTGGTCAGATAGGCTCCGTCCTTGATGACCAGGGTGTAGGTAGTGGCATAGCGCAACTGGCCGGGCTTGATAATGGCATAGCTGCCGGTAACAGTAGCCTGGGGCAACAACTCCCCGTTCAAAAAGCAACTATCCGAACCATTGATCAATGCCTCATCACTCTGCAGCACAATCTGCGAATTCAACGCCACGTTCTGCTGCCCGTTGGTCGGAGCCTTGGGATAGACCGGGACGGCAGCTTCCACTCTCAGGGAAGCAGTCACAGCCATCAGACCGATCAACATCATAGTATAATTACCGAATCTCATACCGTGTTTATTAGATAGCGTACAAAAGTACA
Source organism: Bacteroidales bacterium (assembly GCA_017446025.1). Classification (GTDB taxonomy): domain Bacteria; phylum Bacteroidota; class Bacteroidia; order Bacteroidales; family UBA1402; genus UBA1757. Next base: position 21,691 of record JAFSRR010000039.1, read on the forward strand.
GGCAAAACAGGAGCCAAAAGGTGGATTTTCTCACAAAAAAAGGGGACGGATTATCCGTCCCCTCATTTTTTCAGATATTTGGTCCAATTATTTGACCAGTACTTTCTTGCCGTTGATGATGTAGAGACCCGGCTGGGTAGCTTCCATCACACGACGACCCATCAGATCGAAGATCATTTCCTTGGTCTCAGCCTTCGGAGTGATAATGGCAACGGGTTTGGCTTCGGCAATCAAGAAGATATTCTTGACATAGACACCATAGACGTCAAACAAACGATTGGTGTCGTAGCCGCTGTTGACATCAGGAATCAAACGCACATAAACCAGTTCTTTGTTGGCGGTGTTATCCAGCTTGACATCGTAGTGAGTATAGCCGCCGGTGGTGGCAATCGTGTCGGGAGCGCTTTCCCAGCTGCTGCCGTCGTACGAATACTGCACCTTGTAGTTATAGTGACCCATATAGGTACGCTTGATATCGAAGCTATACTGGATGTCACCCTTGTAAGCCTTGGTGCTGACAGCAGTCTGCCAGTAGAAGCCCTGATCCTTATAATAGGCCGAGCTGTCCATTGAATTGTCGGGATTCTTGTATTCCGTACCATCGCCACTGTTCGTGCAGCGCAGCCACGTTACAGCCGACTGAGGATCAGCGTCGCCGCGGATCCAGTAGCCACTGGTCCAGGGAGCATCCGGATAAAGAGTATAGTACAGATCCAGGGTGGGAACAATCGTATCGGAATACTTGTCGCTCAACCAGTCGGCAGGACGCAGCTGTGTGGCGGTGCTCTTGGTCAGGTCGAAGTCCCATCCGCAGATGTAATCCTTGGCTTCGAATTCGAGCTCGATGGCCAGGTTCTTGTTCATGGTGATCATGAATTCAGGAGCATAGTAGAACTCACCGGCATTGTCGCTACCCATGATGAATTCCAGCACCATGTTGGTCTGGGCGGTAACAACCACTTCTTCGCCCTCTTCGTAGAGGTGGCCGTCACGAGCGGGGCTGACAGCGAACGTGCCACCACCCTTGCAAGTGATTTCCAGCGAATACATATTCATCTTTTCGAAGACAGCCAGGACGGTCTTGTCACCGGTCATTTCGAAAGTGTATTCAGCGTCGGTGCTAAGCTGTGTACCAGTGGCATCAACCCACTTGACAAACTTGAAGCCGTAGTTCTTTACAGCCTTCAGGGTGACCATCTTGCCACCGGGCACCTTGCCCGAAGGGCCACTGACCACACCGGCCAAAGAATCGACATTGGCAGCCAAGCCCTGAGTCAGGGTGTACAGGCCGCTAACTTCAACCAACCATTCGGTATCACCCAGGACACCACCTTCCGTACCCTTGCCTTCAAGAGCGGAATAGCCTTTATACAAAGTAAAATCGGCATTGGCAGCATCGGCGAAAGCACTGGCGGGAGTTGCCAGACCCAGGTCGGTAAGCGTATAGTTGTTGGCGATTTCGGCATCACCCAGATCTTCGTTCCAGGCAGGAATCTGCCAGCCTTCAATCAGGTTGTTCTTGACAGTAACCGTCCAGTAACCGGCTCTTACATCCCACAGCTTGCCGGCAGACTTGCCGTCGGGGCAAAGGATGACATTGTCGGTAAAGGTCATGACCGAGCCTTCGCCTGTAGCATTGCCGGAAACATTGTTGATGGTGCGGTTGGCATCGCGGCAGCCAGAGTACATAGTGTTATGGGTGAAGATAAATTCGAAAGTATGTTCGGTAGCAGCTCTGGGGTTGTAGAAGCATTCCATACCTTCGTTTCCATAGAGCGTCGATTCGTTGATGACCCACTTCCAGATAGGAGTGGTGTGCCAAGACATGTTCCAGTTGCCGGTGTTCAGATTGCGCAATACACAATTCTGGAATTCCACCAGTTCCAGAGCAGTTGTGGCGGCATCTCCGCCAAGATAGAATGTGCAGCGGCTGACATTCTGCAGAGTGGTGTTGACAAAACGGATGTGCTTGATGTGACCCGTCGGAGTGAAGTTGAACAGATAGGAGGCACCGTCACCGATGGTCACACCATCGTAGGTGATACCGCCATCGACACCGCCGCCACGGATTTCACCCGTCAGGAAGACTTCGCTGGTGTCGGCAAAAGCCTTGACCGTGATGCACTTGCCAGTGGGCAGATCCTGGTTGGCATAGGTACCGCTGTAAAGCAGCAGGACATCGCCGTCGGCAGCGCCTGCGTATGCGGTAGCATAATCGGCAGGGCTCTCAACAGTGATGTTGGCAGCAGAAGCAAACATTGCTACTGCAAACGAACAAACCAAAAGAGTAATTTTCTTCATGTTCAAATAATTTATTGGTTAAACATAGGAAATTCAAGTGGCCCAAAGGTACGCCTCCTTCCACAGGAAGGGGTGGATTTTTTATGGGGATTGGTGCAATTTTTTTTCACCGCTACGTTTTATCCACCCGGACGATTTGTCCACCTATTTCATAAAAAAATACACCTGCGCATGTACGCGTGCGAGGTATCTTTGCCCACGAAAGAAACAAGCGTATGAAAAAACATCTACTCTCTTCGCTTTTCATTGGTATCATCACCGCAGTGCTGCCCGTCTGGGCCGACAATCTGCCCGCCTTTCCCGGGGCCGAAGGCCACGGCCGCTACACCACCACCGGCGGACGGGGAGGTTATGTCTATCATGTCACCAACCTCGATGACGATGAAAACAATCCCACATTCGGATCGCTGCGCTATTATATCAACAAAAACGAAACCCGCACCATCGTGTTTGATGTGTCGGGAACCATTTTCCTGAAAGCCGGACTCAATATCAACAACGGCAACCTGACCATTGCCGGCCAGACCGCCCCGGGTGACGGCATCTGCCTGGCAGGTGAACCGGTGCACGTCAACGCTAACAACGTCATCATCCGCTTCATGCGTTTCCGTATGGGCGACACCGACCCCAACCAGGAAGACGATGCCCTGGGTGGACGCTTCATCAAAAACATCATTATCGACCACTGCTCCTGCTCATGGAGCGTGGATGAATGCGTTTCCTTCTACAGCGACGAGAACCTGAGCTTGCAGTGGTGCATCATCAGCGAAAGCCTGCGCCACTCCAACCACGAGAAAGGCAACCACGGCTACGGCGGCATCTGGGGCGGGGCCAACACGTCCTTCCACCACAACCTGCTGGCCCATCACAGCAGCCGTACCCCGCGCATCGGCAGCGGTTCCAGCACAGCCGGCCGTGAAAAAGTGGACCTGCGCAACAACGTCATCTACAACTATGGCATGGTCGTAGGCTGCTATGGAGCCGAGGGCATGGACTGTAATTTCGTCAACTGCTACTACAAGCCCGGCCCCTCGACCCAAACCAATAACAACCGCCGCAGCATGATCATCGGCATCATTCCCAACAACGACGATGCCGCCCGGCCCAAATGGGGCAAATACTATGTGAGCGGCAACTGGTGCTCTTCGCTGAGCGACACCTACAAGACCCCGACCGACAGTTACGAAAAACTCACCTGCCAGGACAACTGGCGTTACGGGGTGGCCAACAACATCGACGGTGCCACCTCGGCCGAAATAGCCGCCATGAAACTCAGTGAGCCCCTGGATCCCGGCACGGTGACCACCCACAGCGCCCAGGTGGCCTTCGAAAAAGTGCTGGCCACGGCCGGCTGCTCGCTCAAACGCGACATCATCGATGAGCGCATCGTGCGTGAAACCCGGGGTGGCACAGCCACCTTCAAGGGCAACTACAGCCAGATGGGCGGCATCATCGACAGCCAGAACGACCTCAAGCCCTCCGGTGCCGGCAGCGACTGGAGCGCCTGGCCCACGCTCGAAAGCGTCGAAGCCCCCAAGGACACCGACCAGGACGGCATGCCCGATGAGTGGGAAGAAGCCAACGGCTTGAACGCCCGCGATCCGCGCGACCGCAACAAGACCGACCTATCCGACATCGGCTATACCAACCTGGAAGTCTATCTCCACAGCCTGGTGGCCCACATCGTGGCCCAGGAGCTTTCCGACTATGAATATGTCACGGGCAATGGCGTCAACGACCTGCCTTCGGCCATCCATACGCCCACACAAGGCAGCGACAGCCAGGACGTCGTATGGCACGACCTGACGGGCCGCATCGTGCTGAATCCCACCCAGCCGGGCATTTACCTGAGTCGACACCAAAAGATGATAATTCGATAATAAAAACAATAACCCTATGCAAATCAAGCTTTTCCAAAAAAGAAGCCAATGGAGATGCCTGGCAGCAGTCGCTCTGACACTTGCAATGGGCAGTTGTAAAGACCACATGGCCGAATACTATGAACGGCCCACCTGGATCAAGGGCAACTGCTACGAAGTGTTGGACAAAGCGGGCAACTACTCCATTTTCCTCAAAGGTATCGACCTGGCCGGTTTCCACGACATGGTCGACGGCAAGAGCATCCTCACGGTCATGGCACCCAACGACGAGGCCTTCAAGGTGTATCTGCGCGAACAGGGCCTGGGCAGCATCGAAGAGATGGACTCCGTCGAGTTGGACAAACTCATCGGCTTCCATCTGATGTACTATGCCTACAGCGCCGACAAACTCATCAATTTCCGACCCGAAGAAGGCGACGATGTCACCGACGAGGAGAAGAAAATCAATGCGGGCCTGTACTACAAGCACCGCACCAAGAGCAAGGACGCCAATACCACGGAATATGATTTCCGGCGTGACCTGGATGTGACCATCTACCATCGCGAGCGTTTCCTGCCGGTCTTCTCCCAGCAGTATTTCGACACCCGTCAGCTCAATGCCGCCGAAAACTACCACTATTTCTTCCCGGATGTCGAGTGGAATCCCACCCAGATCGGCTACAACGTGGCCGGCGCGGCCGTGACCGAGGGCAACCAGATCACCAGCAACGGCTATGTCCATGCCATCGATCATGTGCTCAAGCCGCTCAACACGATTTACACAGAGTTGAAGAACGACAGCAACTTCAGCCAGTTCCTGACGCTCTACAAGAAGAAGGAGACCTTTGCCTACGATCCCGACCTCACGCAGGAATACGGCAACGGCACCCGCCTGTACCAGCACCTGTTCAACAGCCCGATGCCCAACATCGCCTGCGAATGGCCCAGCACCGACTATTCGCGCCTGACGGAGAATTCCTCGGTCGGCTACACCATTTTCGCCCCCACCAACCAGGCCATGGAGTCGTTCTTCAACGGCTACTGGGCCAAGGGCGGCTATGCCAGCCTGAGCCAGGTAAGCACCGAATCGGTCGAACGCCTGCTCTACAACTGCGTCTATCAAGGCGCCAAGGACGGCAACAACTACGACGGTCAGCTGGCATGGCCCGAGAACCTGCGCAAAGGGGAAGTGATCAACAGCTATGATGCCGTCATCAAAGTCGATCTCGATGCCGTGCCGCAGAAATACCGCATCCTCTGCAACAACGGTCTGCTCTACGGCTGCGAGGAACTGGCCGTGCCCACCATGTTCGCTGCCGTGACCGGTCCTGCCTACCAGTACCGCGATTACAGCTACTATCTGTTCATGCTCAAATCGCTGGGCGATTTGCAGAACTCGCTCTGGAGCGACCAGGTACAACTGCTGGCCCTGATTCCCTCCAACGATCAGATCACGGGGGCCAACATCAGCTACAACAGCCGCAACAACTACCTGGAACGCGACAACAAGGCCCTGGGCAACGATGTGCTCAACGGCACCGCCTACGCCCACCTGGTCGATCTGTCAGCTTGCACCGGCACCGACACCGAGTTGGATGCCACAGGCGCCAAAACACAGGTGTTCAAAGCCTTCTCGCCCGACTACACCTTCTATTGGTATGTAATGAACGGCAAGATCACCAACAGCTTCCGCTTCAACGAGCGCATCTATCCCATCCAGAAGACCGATGACGAGCTGTTTGTCACCTTCACCGAACTGCCCTCCTACACCGAAGACGGACGGTGGAGCAACGGACATGCCTACTCGTACGACGGCTCACTGTTTACCGGCCTGCCCAAGGAGACCACCTACAGCAAGTTCCAGCAGATGATGCAAAACAACCGCATAGACAACACTTTGCCTTATTATGCTTTTGTCAACCTGCTGATCGAGGCCTCCATGTACAACGGGGCCAACTTCAACTTCACCGAAGCCGCCGAAAGCTACCTGATGCTCATCCCCGGCAACCAGGCCGTCTTTGACGCCATCCAGGGCGGCAGCCTGCCCGGTCTCAACTTCGATGCCGCCGCCTACGCCGGCGGTGCCGACATCTTCGAATGCTGCTCGGTACGCGACACCGGGCTCGACAGCCTGCAGATGTATCTCAAGGAATATTTCATACCCCTGTCATCGGCCGGTATCACCAACTATCCCTACCTGGGCTGGGGTGAAACCACCACCAAGGGAATGCCGACAGCCAACACCATCGAAATCTATGACGAGAATACCGGCAAAGTCTCCTACCAGTCGGTCAAGGTGGTCGTCTCCGACCAAGGCGACAAGCTCACAGTCAAGCTGCTCGACGGCGACAAAACCATCGATTTCTGCGGCGACTATCACTACTTGCCCTTCGTCTTCGAAGACGGCTGTGTCCAATTTATTAACGGTATGTTCTGATGCGTATGAAAAAGATATTTGCTATCCTGATCCTGTCACTGACACTGGCTTTGTCTGCTTCTGCGCAGAAGATGCTGACCGGACATGTCTATGAGCTGTTCGACGGCCACCGCGAAGAGGCCATCGGCGTCAACATCTCGTTCCGTAACAGCCAGAACCGTATCATCGACGGTACGGTGACCAACTACAACGGTGAATACAGCCTGCGCGTACCCGAAGGCCGGGGCGAAATGACCGTGGTCTTTTCCTACATCGGCATGAAGACGCAGACCATTCCCTACACGGGCCAGACCACCCTGGATGTGGTCATGGAAGAAGACTCCAAGACCCTGAGCGACGTGGTCATCTCCGTCAAGCGTGAACAAAAGAACGAAATGGGTATCACCCTGCGTGAACAGACGGCCGCCACCGAGCGTATCGCCATGAGCGAGATCATTGAATTCTCGCCCGTCACTTCGGTCGAAGAAGCCCTTCAGGGCCAACTGGCCGGTGTCGACATCCTGGCCAGCGGCGACCCGGGTGCCCGCAACTCGATCCGTATCCGCGGTACCGCCACCCTGAACACCAGTGCCGACCCGCTCATTGTCATCAACGGCGTGCCCTATTCGACCGACATTGACGACAGCTTCGACTTTGCCACCGCCAACAACGAAGACTACGCCGCCATGCTGAACCTCTCGCCCTTCGACATCGAGTCGATCGAAGTGCTGAAAGATGCTGCCTCGACGGCCATCTACGGTACGGCCGGCGCCAACGGTGTGCTGCTCATCACCACCAAGACCGGCGAACGGGGCCGTCCGCGCTTCACCTTCTCCTCGAAGTTCACGGCCAAGTATGAGCCGGCCTCCATCCCCATGCTCAACGGTAAGGAATACGTCTCCTTCATCGAGGATGCTGTCTGGAACACGGCCAATGCCAAGGGTGTCTCGACCAGTGCCTCCCTGCTGCAACTGCTGTACGACACGCCCGAAATCAACTTTAACAAGGAGTGGCGCTATTTCAACGAATACAACGTCAATACCGACTGGCTCTCGACCGTGGTGCAGGATGCCTACACCTTCGACAACAACTTCTCCATGTCGGGCGGCGGTGAAAAGGCCACCTACCGTTTCAGCCTGGCCTACATGGACGAGGATGGTACGACCGTCGGCACCAATCTGAGCCGCTTCTCCACCTCCCTGAACATCGGCTACCGCTTCAGTGACAAGCTGCGGGTGGATGCCGACCTGTCGTTTGCCCAGACTGGCAAAGAGGCCAACTGGACCGACCGCGTGCGTTCGGAAGCCATGCTCAAGATGCCTAACAAGAGTCCCTACTGGATAGACGATGTCACCCTGGAGCCCACCAACCGCTACTTCGGCCGTCAGAATGCCGAGGAATTTCAGGGCGCTTTCACCGGCTCACGCAACTTCCATCCCATCGCCATGGCGCGCGACAGCTACAACAACAGCGCCCAGCAGGAAGAGAAGATGAACTTCCGGCTCAACTACGACATCATTCCCGGCCTCACCTATACGGCCTACGTCTCCATGAAGTTCCTGACCATCAAGAACCGCGCTTTCCTGCCGCAGAGCGCCACCGGTGTGACAATGGACAACACCTACGCCAACCGCAGCACCGACGCCTATAGCGACAACCTGGCCCTGCAGACCGAGAACAAGCTCATCTTCCGCCGCAACTGGGACGAGCTGCACAACCTGGTCCTGACGGGAGTATGGCGCACGAGCGACAACGAGACGAGCAACTACACCAGCACCATCTACGGAGCCGCTTCGCAGCACGCCTCCGACCCCTCGACCAACGGCGCCGTCGTGGAACGCGGTTCGGGTGCTTCGCAAGTACGCTCGGTGAGCGGTATCGGCGGGTTGAACTACACCTTTATGAACCGTTACATCGTTTCGGGTACGGTCAACTTCGAAGGCAAATCCTCGCTGGGTAAGTCCAACCGCTGGGGCCTGTTCCCCTCGGTGGGTCTGGCCTGGCACATGAAGGAGGAAGACTTCCTGCAGGACAAGGAATGGCTCAGCTCGCTCAAGCTGCGTACCAGCTACGGCCAGAGCGGTGCCGCTCCTTCGGGGGCTGCTCCCTACATGGGCAAGTACTCATCCCTGGGCGACGGCTACCTCGACAATCCTTCGATTGTTCCCATCTCCATCCAGCTCAACAACCTCAAATGGCAGACGGCCAGCGAATATGATGCCGGTATCGATATCGGTCTGTTCGAAGAACGGCTCACCTCTACCTTTGATATATATTACAAATACACCACCGACCTGTTGCAGCGCAATGTCTCGATTCCGACCACCATCGGATACAACTCGCGCAACAACACCATCGCCTACTACAACTCGGGCGAGATGAGCAACACGGGTTGGGAATTCCGCATCGACTACACCCTGCTGCAGGAAAAAGACTGGAACGTCAAACTCAACTACAACATCGCCCGCAACATCAACCGCATCGAGAAGTTGCCGACCAACCTGCCCGAAAGCACCTACTCGCTGGCCAACGGCAATTATGCCCGACGCATCATCGAGGGCGCTCCCGTAGGCAGTTTCTTCGGCTACCGCTACCTGGGTGTCTATGACACCACGGTCGAAACCTATGCCCGCGATGCCAAAGGCAACGTGATGACCGACCTCCAGGGCAAGCCCATTGTCATGAAGAACGGCTCCTATGTCTGCTTCCCGGGCGATGCCAAATACGAGGACGTCAATCACGACGGTGTCATCAACGAGAACGATATCGTTTACCTGGGCAACTCCAACCCGGTGGTCACCGGTGGCGGCGGCTTCACAATCAAATACAAGAAGTTGTCGCTCAACACCTTCTTCCACTACCGTCTGGGACAGAAAATCATCAACCAGGCCCGCATGAACAGCGAATCGATGTACGGCACCGACAACCAGAGCCTGGCCGTGCTCAAGCGCTGGCGCAGCCCGGGCGACGACACGGACATCCCCCGCGCCCTGTGGAAATACGGTCTCAACTACCTGGGCAGCGACCGTTTTGTCGAAGACTGCTCCTTCCTGCGTCTGAAGACCGTCTCCCTGTCGTACAGCCTGCCCAGGGAACTGTGCAGCCGGCTCAGCCTGAACAGCGTGACGGCCTATATCACCGCCTACGACCTGTTCACCTGGACCAACTACACGGGCCAGGACCCCGAAGTGACCTTGCCCTCGAATGTGACCAGTATCGCCATGGATACGGCGCAGACTCCGCCGAGCAAGCGTATTTCCGCCGGTATAACCATCAATTTCTAAAGGAGGACTTAAGCTATGAAGAAAATCAGATCATATATCATCGCTATGACAGCTGCCGTCCTGATGACGACAGGCAGCACCAGCTGCACGAAATGGCTTGAGGTCTATCCTCAGAACGACCAGGTGAGCGACTACTACTGGACCAACAAGGAAGAAGTGGAAGCCATGTTGAACGGCTGCTACTATTACTACCGCGAGATGGTCACCACCAAACTTATCCCGCTCGGAGAGCTCCGTGCCGGGCATATCTTCAGCCGCGGTGCCTATTCCAGCGTGCAGGAATTCCGTGTCAAGGAAAACCAGGACATCTGCAACTGGGGTCCCTTCTACGAAGTGATCAACGTAGCCAACGGGGTGCTGGCCAATGCCGAGAAAGCATATCAAGTAGATTACACCTACGATGAGAACATGCTCAATGCCCATAAGGCCGAAGCCTATTTCCTGCGTGCCCTGACCTACTTCTATCTGGTGCGCAACTGGCGCGAGGTGCCGCTCATTCTGCAACCCTACGAGACGGATGCCCAGGACTACTACTTCCCCCAGGCCACCGAACAGCAGGTCATCGCCCAGATCAAGGAAGACCTGAAGACCGCCATCGAATCGGGGGCTGCCAAGGAGTATTACAACAAGACGTGGGAAAACAAGGGCCGCGCCACCAAATGGGCCATGCTGGCCCTGATGGCCGATGTCTGCCTGTGGAACGGCGACTATGCCGAATGCGAGCGCTATTGCGACATGCTGCTCAACGCCACTTCGCCCTATGCTCCCAGTTTCCTTTCGACACCTTCCCACGGATCGTGGTTCTCGATCTTCAATCCGGGCAACAGCAACGAGTCGATTCTCGAGCTCCAGTGGAACGAAGAAGACGAACAGCTCAACACGCTGCCCGTCCTGTTCGAGGAAACCGGCAACGGCAGGGTCTATGCCTACAGCCAGCGCATGACCGAGCTCTTTATCCAGGAATGCGCCTATACCGACTCGCATCACGGCGAGTATGTACGCTCCATGTACGGTGGTTTCCATATCCAGACGCCTTCGGCCTACCTGGCAGCCACCACGGGCTACTGCTGGAAATACTACGGCTCGCAGGTGCTTACCGAAAAGCGTACGTCGGAGCATTACGATCCCAATTTCATCCTCTACCGGGTGGCCGAAGTCATCCTGATGAAGGCCGAAGCCCTGGTCATGCAGGGTGAGGGTCGCTATGCCGAAGCTGTGGCGCTGATCAACAAGGTACACAACCGTTCCAACCTGGGCGATGTCACCATCGACCCGGCCGGAACCAATGAAATAGAACTGCTCAGCTGCCTGCTCGACGAGCGGGCCACGGAATTTGCCGGCGAGGCGAAAGCCTGGTACGACATGCTGCGCATGGGCCGTCGCGACAACTACAAGTACAAAGAGACCTTCATCACCGCCCGCCTGTTGGACTTCAACAAGCAGGCCAGCATCAGCTGGTTCCGCGCCGTGTTGTCGGACAACAACTCCCTGTACTTGCCCGTCTATGACAAAGAGCTGGAAAACAATCCGCTGCTCCACCAGAACCCCTATTATGAATAAGCCATTTTGCTCAATGATTATGAATAAGACACTGTTGAAAAATATCCTGGCTTCGGCCCTTCTGCTGACCCTCTGGGGCTGCAAGGACCCCTATGCAGGGCAGATGTTCGTGCTGGACGACGGCGATGACACGAAAATCACCAACATCGCCTATCTCGAAAAGCATATCGAAGACTATTCGCTCTTCCTGGAGTTTCTCGACGCAGCCGACTATTACAACGCCCTGAACGATGCCAGCACCACCGTCACGCTCTTCGCCCCCGACAACGAGGCCATGAGGGCGTTCATGGAGTTGAAGGGCATCTCGTCCTTCGATGAGTTGGACCGGGAATACTCCCGTCAGGTGGTCCAGGTACATGTCATCAAAACCAGTCTGTCGGAAAACTCCTTCATCCAGTTCACCAACGAAGGCAGCATCAGTACACCCACCCTGTTCGGCGATTATCTGACCCTGGGTTACGGCTACCTGGACACCGATGTCGATGACGTCGAACTGGCCAACATGACCCCGCAGGACACCTTGTCGATCTATATCAACAATATGTCCCAAGTCAGGGAGATGGCCCACCAGACTGTCAACGGCATGGTCTATCGACTGGGCGGTGTGATCAGGCCGCTCATTGAGAACGTGGTCGAAAAAATGAAAGACTACGGAGAATACAAGCTCTTCTTGGAAGCCATCGAGGCTGCCGGCATGACCGATCTGTTGGAAATCACCGCCGACACGGTCGAACAGGCCATGGGCCAGACCACCATCAATGCAGTCAACTACACCGTGTTTGCCGTTGACGATGCCACCTACGCCCAGGCCGGCATCCACTCTTTGGATGAACTGGAAACATGGTTGGGCGCCCGCGATGCCGACGGCAAGACCGGCATCAGCCGCAGCGACAGTGCCAGTGTGATCCATCGCTACGTCAGCTATCACATCCTGGACGGAGCCAACAACAAGGCAGCGCTGACCTACAGCGCCGACCCCACCGCCGTCAAGACCTACGACACCCGCGAAACGGGCGAGATCATCACCCTGCAGACGCTCGTTGGCCAGACCTTTATCAACGGAACCGACGGCTGCGGATTTGTCCATTCCGACATCAAGGCCTGCAACGGCTACATCCACAAGATCGACGGCATCATGCCCATCTGGAGCCCGGCCCCGAGCGAAGTCATCTGGGACTTCTGCAACAGCCCCGACATCATCGCCCTGGTCAATGCCTACGGAGCCGACAACAGCCTGGGTATGCTCTACAGCACCCCCTCCGATGCCGCCGAATACAAAATCGACCTTTCGACCGGCAACAAATACGGCACCGTCACTTCCTTCAAATATGCAGTGGCCTCGCCCAAGAGTTCCTGGCTCAAGGTCGGCTTCTGGAAGATCAAGGCCAACACAGATGCCACACTCGATTATGAGAACGATTTGAATGCCTATCTGAACAACCTGTTCATCGTCAACCTGGGCTACACGGGCTGGGTAGAGTTCAAGACCCCGACCCTGGTCAAGGGAAAATATCGCGTAGAATTCTATTACGCCGGTGCCAAGGCATTGGCTTCCAAATTTTATGGTCAGGGCAGTCTGGTCAAGTTCACCCTCGACGACTACCTGAAAAACTTCTATGTCTGGAAAGGTTGGGACAGCAAGCAACAGGCTGTCACGGGCGAGACGCTTTTCGAGAAGGTCATCTTCGACAAGACTTCCAGCCACACGCTGAAAGCCATCTTGATGGACGCCAATGCCACGAGCAACGCCAACTACCGCCAGATGTGGGATTACATCAAGTTTGTGCCCATTGATTAGAAAAACCATCGGATTATGAGAAAACATATCTTCCTTATGATGCTTGCCACCGTGGCCATGGCTCTGGTGACAAGTTCCTGTCAGGACAGCTGGAGCGACCACTATGGTCAGCAGGAGCTCAGTGCTGACAGCCAGACGGACATTTACCAGGGAACCCTGCAGGAGTTTCTGGGCTCCCATCAGGAATTCAGTGCCCAAAGCAAGTTGTTTGCCGCTGCCGGCGTCTTCGACAAGATGGAAGCCGGGCAGGAATACACCGTGCTGGTTTACGACAACAGCCTGCTGGAGGCCTCTCCCTACGCCACCCAGGCCGACTATGCCGGCTACTGCATCAGCGATATTGCCCTGGCGCCCGCCGACATGAAAGACGGGCTGGGCATCTCCACCTGGTATGGCAAGAACCTGTGGATTTCGGTCACGGCCGATGGCAAGACCTATGTCAACAACGGTCTGCTGAGCCGGGTATTCCGCACCCAGGATGCATTCATCTATGAAATCGGCGACCACCTGCTGTCGGTCACACCTTCCGTTTATGACCAGATCATGCAGCTCGACGATGCCGAATATTCGACCTTCAAGCAACTGGTCAAAGACTACGAACGCATCTGGTTCGATGCCGACAAGTGCACGCCTGCCGGCACCAACGAACAGGGCAACACCATCTATGCCGACTCTGCCAAGGGCTGGACCGTCAAAAACACCTTGATGGACCGTTACACTGAAGACGGCCAGGAAATGTGGAACATGCGCAGCGAAAGCTACAACACCACCGTATTGGTTCCCTCCAACGCCGTCATCAAGGAAGCCCTCGACACGGCCTTGGCCAAGGTGCCCCGCTACCTGGGTCGCGCTGCCACCTCCGTCGATCGGGCCAAATTTGAGAAATGGATCGTCCGGGCCTGCTTCATCGACCGCCGCCTCAGCGCCGAGGAAATCACCGGCACCGACGATATCGACTGCGTGGGCGGCTATATGAAGGACACCCTGGAAGGCACCAAGTTCAGCCATGCCGACGCGGCCATGTGGCGGCCCACTGTCCAGCGGGTCCGCACCGCCGACATGATCCAGGCCAGCAACGGCAACCTGTTCTTCATCGACTGGATGAAAGTGCCTAACAACGTCATCATCTACCGTCTCAAGAGCCGTTTCTACGAACTCTGGAACAATATGACCACCGATCAGCGCAACCAGTATTTCCGCTGGAAACACTGGATCGACCCGATGATCATCAACGACGCACAGGGATCATTTGAATTGAGCCCCACCCTGCCCACCATGTACTATCATGTGTTGACCGCCATTCCCGACGATACGGCCCGCAAGGCCAAACTCTACAACACCGAGCCGGTCATCTGCAGCGTCACCTACGACGGCACGCTCTATTTGGAAAACAACCCGCGCGGACAGCGCATCAAGGAATGCTTCATCCCCGCCGGCGAATACTACCTGCGCATGGGATTCAAGCACAGCCTGCTGTACTCGCTGAGCATCCAGTTCAACGACACGCTGCTCATCAAGGACATGGTGATGTATGCCCAGGGCAGTAACTACCACTTCGACCGTGGATCGGTTTCGGTGGTCGACAACTATGGTGAATCGTCCATCGGCTATCCCGAAGGCTACAACTGGCACGACTGGTCGTCGCTGAGCGAGAAAGCCCAGGCCTACGATACCGACGGCTATCAGGTCGGCATAGTCAATGTCAAAAAAGACGGCAATTTCACCATCACCGTCTCCTCTTCGGATATGTACTACCTATATACTTACGGCGCTGACCGCAACACCTCCAACGTCAATCAGCTGATGATGTACCACTGGTGCCTGCGTCCGACAAAAAACAACTACTAATATGAGAAGAACTCTTGCTTTTGTCATCATATCACTGCTGGGTGTGGCTTCCATGCTGGCCCAGGGCTTTGTGCTGAGCACAAAGGTTGTCGATACCAAGGGCCAGGGGCTCCAGGGTGTCATGGTGGAATCGACCGGTGCCGAGGCTTCGGCCTTCAGCGACGAATCCGGTCGGGTCGAACTGAAAATGACCGTACCGCAAGCCATCGTCAGAATCTCCCTGAGCGGTTACTACAGCGTCGAACTGCCGGTCAGTGAAAGCAATCAGCCGGCTCATGTCACGTTGATTCCCGAGAATTGGAAAAACTACACCCAAGGGGCCTCGCTCAACAAGAAAGACATGGCCCAGGCCATGAACATCGACATGGCCATCCAGGGCAAGATCCCCGGCTTACAGACCGTACAGAAAAGCGGAATGCCCGCCGAAGGCGCCTATCTGAACATCGGCGGTTTGCACTCCCTGTATGCCGAGAACACGCCCCTGATCGTGGTGAACGGTGTGCCCTATCTCAACGACACCGAAGTATCGACGGCCATCAACGGCTACAGCCGCAGCCTGTTTGCCGCCCTCAACATCTATGACATCCGCAACATCACCCTGCTCACCGGGGCCGAGGCTGCCCAGTATGGCAGTCTGGGATCCAACGGGGTGCTGGTCATCGAGACCGAGCGGGCCACCAGCGACAATCTCGACACCCGGATCTCCTTCTCCGGCCAGTACGGTATGCATATGAAAGGTCGCACCGTGGATGTGCTCGATGCCGACGGCTACAAGAACTACCTCCGATCGGTCGGTCTGGGACGCTACGGGTCGATGAACGCCCTCACGACCGATTATCCCTTCCTTCAGACCTCAACCGACTATCCGACGGCCTATATCTTCAACAACAACACCGACTGGCAGAACGAAATCTACCACTCGGCCTTCCTCACCAACAATGTGTTCCGCGTCGAAGGCGGTGACGAAGTGGCCAAATACAACATGAGCGTGGGCTATTCCTCCGACGGTGGCATCATCTCGGGCACCAAGACCGAACGCTACCACACCCTGCTCAACTCCAACATCATGGTGAGCCGCAAGGTGGATATCTTCACATCGGTGGGATTGTCCTACATGAACAGCCGCCTGCAGGAACAAGGCATGAGCGAGGAGACCAACCCCATGCTGGCCGCCTGGTACAAAATGCCGGTGTTGAGCCCCTACTTCGCGGGCAACGACGGCAAGCTGACCAACACTTTTGCCACCTACGACTTCTCCAACATCAACGACTATCCGCTGTTCCCCTACGAGAACGTAAGCAACCCCACGGCCATCGTCAAGACCCTCGAAGCCGGCGACAAGATCTATGATGTAAACATCAACATGGGACTCAACTACCAGGTACTCGACTACCTGAAACTGACCGGCACCTTCAACCGCCAGTACCGCTATGTCGAAGAAAACCTGTTTATTCCCGGTGTGAGCAACCAGGCCATCTATCCGCAGTTCTACGGCATCGGCCGCAACACGGTACGCAAGGCCGTGTCGGAGCGCAGCAATTCCTACTACGGACTGAATGCCGCCTACCGCAACATATTCGACCAGATCCACGAACTGCGTGCCGATGTGGGCGCCCGCATCATGACCACCTCCTCGGAGTATGACATGTCGAGCGGCTACAATACGGCCAACGACTTCTACAAGACCCTGGACAAGACCACCGACGAGGAAAATTCCGACGGTTATATCAATCTCTGGACCTGGGCCAACTACTACCTGCGCGGCGGTTACACCTGGAACCGTCTCGTGGATGCCAGTCTGAGCCTGACGCTCGACGGCAGCTCGGTAAGCGGCATCGATGCACCGCTCTACTACTTCTATCCAGCCGGTGCGCTCAAATTGATGGCCGCCAACCTGGGTGTCATGCCCGACTGGGTCAACACCCTCGATGTGCAGGTATCCGCTGCCTTGAGCGGCAACAGCCGTTTCTCGAGCAACTACGCCAAGAACTACTACACCAGCGCCAACTTCTTCACGATGGGTTCGATCATCCGGGGCGACATCCCCAACACCCTGCTCGAGCCCGAGAAGCAGCGCCAGCTCACTGCCGGGGTGACAGCCAGCCTGCTGGGCCACCGCCTGCAACTGGGCGCCGATGTCCACGACACCTATGCCTACGACCTGATCATCCCCCGGGCCATCTCGAGTGTCTATGCATCGGACAACTACTATGAGAATGCCGCAGCCGTCTCGACCAAGGGCGTGACTGTGAGCCTTCGGATCACGCCGGTGGAGACCCACCGTTTCAGCTGGACTTTGGGCGGCAACCTGACGGCCAACCGCAGCCTGGTCGAAGACCTGGGCGGGCAGGACTACCTCGACATCACATACGACGCGCTGTCGCAGGGCGAAGACATGGTGATCCGCCTGAAAGTAGGCGAAGCCCCCTACCAGTTCTATGGCTACGCCACCGACGGCATCTATGCCACGACGGCCCAGGCCCAGGCCGACAACCTGACGGGCACGAAAGGGGCCAAGTTCCAGGCCGGTGATGTCCGCTTCATCGACCATCACAGCGACGGTTTCATCAACGAGCAGGACAAGGTGCTGCTGGGCAGTACCCGGCCCGACTGCTTCGGTTCCTTCTTTACCCACTTGCGCTACGGCCAGATTGGCCTCAACGCCCAGTTCAACTACAGCTTGGGCGGCAAGATCTACAATGCGGTCCGCCGCCACCTGGAATCGATGGACAACTTCTACAACCAGGCCCAGTCTGTCAGGAACCGCTGGCAGATGGAAGGACAGCACACCGACATGCCTCGCGCCGCCTACGGCGATCCCAGTGGCAACAACCTGTTTTCCGACCGCTGGGTGGAAGATGCCAGCTATCTCAAACTGGGCAGCCTCACGCTGAGCTACAGCATCGAGCACCCGATCGCCAACTTCTTCCGTTCGGGTGAACTGTGGGTCTCGGCTGAAAACCTGCTCACCTGGACCAACTACCTGGGCAACGATCCGGAAACATCCTACAGCTACGGCGACGCCCTCTACGGCATCGACTATGCCAAGATACCGCAGCCCCGCACTGTCAAACTCGGTTTTAATTTGAATTTCTAAGGCTTATGAAAAAGATATTGTTACCTGTCATCGCCCTTACCCTGGCTCTGGGGTGCAATTCCTGCCGGGATATGTTCCTGACCGATCCCGACGACATCATCAACGTGGACGACTACATCAGCCAGGACGATGAAATGTACAAAGGTTTCCTGGGCATCATGACCCGCATGCAGCAGGCCGCCGACCATTCCATCATCCTGACGGATACCCGCGGCGACTATTTCCAGGTTACCGCCAATGCACCGCTGGAGCTGCAGAAGATCTACACCTACGATCCCACCGACGGCAACTCCTATGCCGATCCCGCCCCCTACTATGCCATCGTCATCGCCTGCAACGACTACATCGACAAGATGAAGGCCTATCGGGAAAAAACGGGTGAAAACATGGACGAAAAGGCCATCAACCATTTCAATGCCCTCATCAGCAGCACCATCCGCCTGAAAGTCTGGGCCTACCTGAAAATGGGCTCCATCTACGGACAGGCCGTCTGGTTTGACGACCCGCTGGAAGAGAAAAAAGAGCTGAGCGACAGCGAGACCTTTACCCTTTGCAATATGAGCCAGTTGGTGGACAAGTGCCTCGACCTGCTCGACAAAGGCCTGGTGCTCTATCGCGACCAGAACATCTCCTCCCAGCTCATCATGGACTGGGCCGCCTGGATCAACGAAGAGGACGTCACCGACAACTACACCCACTGGCAGTACATGATTCCGCCTTACCTGATGTTGCGCTGCGAGCTGCTGCTGTGGCGGGGCAATCCCGAAGACTATCTCTGGGTGCGCGACACGGTGATCAAATACCTCTACAAAGTGCATCAGGGCACCATCAACGATGGCATCGAAGTGGCCTACAACGACTGGCGCTACGCCTGCAACATCCCTATCCGCACGGGTGCCGACAACCTGTATGCCACCGAATACTACCGTATGTTCTACAACGAACTGTACAACGCCAGCAACTTCACCAACTTCTACCAGGTGATTACCGGCATCATGTACGATTACGAACATCACCAGACCAACCACATCATCGAGTATTTCTGCCCGCGTACGCCCGGCAAATACTATCTGCGGCCTTCAAACTACGCTATCGGCAAATACAACGAGTCCGACCTGCGCAGCCTGACCCAGCGCAACAACATGGATATCATCGACGGTGACACCTGCTTCTGCAAATACTACTATCACCGCGGCGAGTGGCTGCGTACCCGCATCGTCGAGATCCAGCCCGTCATTCCCCTGTTCCGCGGCCACGACTACCATTTCTACCTGGCCGAAGCCGAAAACCATCTGGGCAACTGGCACCAGGCCGAAGTGATCATGAACAATGGTGTGACCAACGAATTTGCCGACAAGACCCTGCCCTCATACTGGGCTTTCGAATACAATTCCTGGTTCTGCCCCGGCGGCGGTTATGGCGATATCGGCGTAGCCTCCTGTGCCTACGGCAACACCCACGATTTCCCGATGGGTATCTACGACTGGCTCACCAAGACCAAGAGCACCTATCCCGACGGCCTGTATCACAACAGCAAGGACGAGACCTTCGACGAGGCCGCCCGCATGCGCGAATACGACCTGCTCATCATGGACGAAGCCCTGTCGGAGTATGCCGGTGAAGGCCGGGCCTATGCCTACGTATGCCGTATGGCCGAGCGCTATGGCGCCGCTGCCGTGGTCGATCGCATCGCCGACAAATACAAGAACACGCCCTACTACGAAAAGGTCCGTTCGGCCATCCTGGCTGGCGACTATTGGGTGAAATGGGATCTGAAAACCGACGATTTAAACAACAACTGATATGAAAAGAATCTTTACTCTGTTTCTGTCACTGCTGGTCCTGCTGCCTACGCTCCAGGCCACGCTCAGCACCACGCGCATCGTCCCGACCGACGGATCGGTCAATGTCGATATCAATGCCCGTGTCATCGTGATGTTCGACAAAAACATCGAAGTCTTGAATGGCGGCTGCACGCTGAACGGAGAGGCGTTGACGCCCTCCATCGCCAACAAGATGGCCACCTTCATCCTGCCCTGTCTGGACTATTCCACCACCTATACCTTCGTGGCGCCGGCCGCTGCCTTCTCTGAGAAAGGCAACACGGCCAATGCTTCGCCCGAGGTAAGGTTCAGCTTTACCACCAAGGCCCGCACCCAGCCCGAGGCCCGGCTGTTCGACGCCATCGTTGCCCCCGACGGCAGCGGTGACTACACCAGTGTGCAGGAAGCCATCAACAAAGCCCCCGAAAACCAGACCAAGCCCTGGCTGATTTTTGTCCGCAAAGGTGTCTATAACGGTGTCCTGCGCATTCCGTCATCCAAACCCTTCATCCATCTGATTGGAGAGGATGTGGACAGCACCATCATCCAGGAAAAGATCTGTTGCGATTTTCTGGTGGACGGCGGCTATACCGGCTCCAGGGATCCCGAATTCGTGGCCCAGTGGAAAGCCTATGTCGATCAGTTTGCCACCGGTCGGGTGAAAAATTCCCAGGGGCAGGATCCCATGGCCTACATAGATGCCAAGAACTTCTACAGCGAGAACATCACCTACAACAACCGCTGGGGTTCGGAAGACCGCGACTATCCCCAGGCCCTGGCCATCCGCTGCCTGAAAGACCGCACCGCCTTCTATCACTGCCGCGCCCTGAGCTATCAGGACACCTGGCGTACCCCCGACGGGGACGGCAGCCGCCAGTACATCAAGGACTGCTACATCGAAGGCAATGTCGATTTCATCTATGGCGACGGTGATGCTTACTTTGAGAACTGCCAAATCAACATCATCAAAAACCACAAGCCCACCGAAGAAGCCGGCTGGATCGTAGCTCCCTCACACAGTGGCACCCCCTGGGGCTATGTCTTCAAAGACTGCCGCCTGACATCCGAGGTGGCCGGCGACTCCATCTACCTGGGCCGTGCCTGGATTGCCTCCCCCAAGACTGTATTCATCAATCTGGAATTGGACGATAAAATCTATCTGCGTCCTGAAGGTTGGGACAGCCACTTCGGCAATGCCATCCCCATCATCTTCGCCGACTGGCACACCCACTATGCCAACGGAGAGATGGTCGATCTGAGCCAGCGCAACAACTGGTATTGGTATCTCAGGGACGTAGGCGACACCATCCAGGGCTATGCCCAGCGCTACATTACCGACGAAGAGGCCGCCCAATATACCTATAGCCGCATCATTCCTGCCAGCGACGGCTGGCGGCCCGATCTGATGGCCGAGCGGCTGCCCGCTCCCGTGCTCAATCTGGTGGGCGGCACCACCGTCAAGTGGGAGGCTGTCCCCTTTGCCATCTGCTACGAAGTGCGCAAGAACGGTGAGTTTGTCTGCTTCACCACCGAGACCAGCTATACCGCCGACGACGCCAATGCCCGCTATCAGGTGCTGGCCGTCAACGAATGGGGTGGCCGCGGCAATCTGTCCGACTATGCCACCGCACTGCATCAGACCACTATGGGCAATGCCGTGCTCCTGGCCACGGAGTACTACGATCTGACAGGTCGTCGCATCAGCCTCGACGACAATACCGGACGCCGGCAGCTTGTCCTGTGCAAGACCGTCTGGTCTGACGGCAAAGTCCAGGTCGAGAAACAGATCCGCTAGTTCGGGTCAATCAGCATATAAGAAATCCGCCGAAGAAGCAGCTGCTCCTCCGGCGGATTCTCATTTCTGTGTGGCAAACGATCAATACTCTCCATTCTCACCACGCGGAGCCACCAGCTTGTAGCCCTTGCCGTGGATGTTCATGATCTGGATTCCCGGATCGTCTTTCAAGTGCTTGCGCAGTTTGGTGATATACACATCCATGCTGCGGGCGTTGAAATAGGAATTCTCGCCCCAGATGGTCATCAGGGCGTAGTTGCGCTCCAGGATCTGGTTCTGGTGGCTGCAGAGCAGAGTGAGCAGTTCGCATTCCTTGGTGGTCAGGCGGGTGGTCGGACCATCCTTGAGCGTGAGCAGCTGCTTGGGCACGTCAAATGCGAAGTTGCCGATCTGGTAGAAGGTGACCTCCTTGGTCTTTTTACCCTTGATACGGCGCATGATGGCCTCGATACGGAACAGTAGTTCCTCCATGCTGAAAGGTTTGGTCAGGTAGTCGTCGCAACCCAGTTTGAAACCATTCAGGATATCTTCCTTCATATTCTTGGCGGTCAAGAAAATGATGGGCACCTCGGAGTTCATCATGTGAATCTCCTGAGCCAGGGTGAAACCATCCTTCTTCGGCATCATGATATCCAGGATGCACAGATCGTACTTGGTTTTCTGGAAAGCTTTGTAGCCTTGTTCACCATCAAGCAGCAGGTCCACATTGTAGCCCTTTGCCTGCAGATACTCGCACAACAGGAAACCCAGGTTTCCGTCGTCCTCGCACAACATCAGTTGAAGTCTTTCTTCTGTCATAGCTGTAAATTTTAGATAAGTGGTAAATGTATAATGAAAGTAGTTCCTTTTCCGAATTCGCTTTCCACACGGATATCCCCGTCGTGCTGACGGATCACCTGGCGCACATAGGCCAGGCCCAGGCCGAAGCCTTTGACATTGTGCACATTGCCCGATGACACACGGAAGAAGCGGTCGAATATCTTACGGCGATCGTCCTTGCGGATGCCGATGCCGTTGTCGCTGACCCTGATCTCCAACATATCCTGCAGCCAGGCCGTGGAGATTCTCAACTGCAACGGACGTTCGGGATCGCGATACTTGTAGGCGTTGTCGAGCAAATTGAAGATAACGTTGGTCAGATTCAGTTCATCACCGAACACTACGGCGTTTTCGGCCTGGAGACTTGTTTCCAGGCGACCACCCGACTGTTCTACCTTCAAGGTAAAGGTGTCGGCCACAGAACGGATGACCTGGTTCATATCCAGTTCGACCATCTTGTTGGAAGCATGACGCGTCTGATCAAACATGGATAGTTGCAGCACCTTTTCAATCAAAAGGTTCAGGCGTTTGCTTTCGTCGGAGATCACATTGATTATATGTTCGTTGGCCGCGGCCGGACGCTGCACATCCTTGTCGTTCAACATCTGGGAGGCCAGCAAAATGCTCGAAACCGGAGTCTTCAGCTCGTGGGTCATGTTGCTGACAAAGTCGTTTTTCATATCCGACAACTTACGCTGACGCCAGAGGGTCGAAACCACATAGACAGCCGTGAACAACAGAATCAGGCTGAGGATGACCGTCGGGATGAAGGTCATCAGAGGATTGCGGATATAACCCTTGCGGGAGGGTATATACAGATAGAGCATGGCCCGGGTGTCGCCCAGATCGTTCGGGAACAGCAGTTCGACATAATCGGGGAGCCCCACCTGCTCGGGAATGCCATCGCTGGCATGGACCACTTCGCCGTCCTTGTCCACTACCTGGTAATAGAAAGGAACGGCATCCAGCCCGTTTTCCAGCAACTCGGAACGGAGGTAATCTTCTAATTTTTTATAATTTATCCGCTGCGAAACAGGGGAAGAACTAGCCTGATAGAGGATCTCCAACACCACATTGTTTAACAAATCCTGTTGGCTGAGATAGCGCGCCTTCAATACTTTTTCATCAATGCTATTTTCAGCATCCGCACCCTTGTTAGCGTCCGACGAAGACATGTCCGGCTGCCAGATGGCAGAATGATATTCCAAGGTCGGAGGCATCAGACGGGAAGGATCGGTCAGCGACCGGTTCTTTCTGGTCATTGCCAGCACATAGGCCGAGGAACGGATGGACAACATCTCCCGGTCACGGTCGCTCAACTCTTTTTCCAAGTAACGACGGGATTCGTCGCGTTCCAGCAAATAAGAAACCTGGGCCAGACTGCGTTGCACGGCATCGTCGAAAGCTTCGGTCTGTATGGAGATCAACGACGACACATAGACAATCTGCAGACCGATCAAAGCCACAAAGGTGACAGTCAGCAGCGCGATCAATGCCCAGATGGTTTTCTTTTTCATGTCGCAAATATAAGCGAAGGATTTTATATTTCTAAGCCATAAAAGAGATTTAATCAAAACAAAAATGTTAATTCACAATTGACAGCAAATGAAAGCAAGTTTCATAATAAACGAAAAAAGGGTATGGCGCTGATTGCCATACCCTTTCACTTAATATCAAGAAAAAATTCCTTATTCCTTGTCTTGCTGCTGGGCTTCGTATTCCTTCAGGAGTTTGTCCTGGACATCGGCCGGAACCAGTTCGTAGGAAGCAAACTTCATGGTGAAGGAAGCACGGCCGCCCGAAATCGAGCTCAGAGAGGTCGAGTAGTCGGACATCTCTTTCAAAGGAACTTTGGCGGAGAGTTTTTCCAGACCCTTTTCGCTGTGCATACCCATGATCATGGCACGACGGCCCTGCAGGTCGCTCATGACATCACCCATGCGGTCGCTGGGTACCAGCACCTCGACATCGTAGATCGGTTCGAGCACCTTGGGACCAGCCTCCTTGAAGGCCTGGCTGAAGGCGTTACGACCGGCCAGCATGAAGGAGATTTCGTTGGAATCGACCGGGTGCATCTTGCCGTCATAGACAATGACACGGATGTCGCGGGCATAGGAACCCGTGAGCGGGCCCTGTTCCATGCGCTGCATGATACCCTTCTGGATGGCGGGGATGAAGCGGGCGTCGATGGCACCGCCGACGATACTGTTCACAAAGACCAGCTTGCCGCCCCATTCGAGCGGAAATTCGTCCACACCCTTGACACTCATCTTGAATTCCTGGTTGCCAAAGCGGAAGACATCGGGATTGGGCATGCCTTCGGTGTAAGGTTCGATGATGAGGTGAACCTCGCCAAACTGGCCCGAACCACCCGACTGCTTCTTGTGACGATAGTCGGCACGGGCAGCCTTGGTGATGGTCTCGCGGTAAGGAATCTTGGGTTCGAGGAATTCGATGGGCAGCTTGTCCTGGTTTTCGACCGTCCACTTGAGCGTGCGCAGGTGGAACTCACCCTGACCGTGCAGGATGGTCTGCTTGAGTTCTCTCGACTGTTCAATGATATAGGTGGGATCCTCTTCGCGGATACGGTTCATGATGGACATCATCTTTTCCATATCGGCCTCGTTGACCGGCTTGACGGCACGACGATACTTGGGATCGGGATATTTGATGAAGTTGAACTTGTGGTCGGCACCCTTGCCGTTGAGGGTGTTGCCCGTCTTGACATCTTTCAGCTTGACGGTGACACCCAGGTCGCCGGCTTTCAACTCGGTCACCTGCGTACGGTTCGAACCGGAGGCGCAGAAGATCTGGGCCAGACGTTCCTTGGAACCGCGGTCGGCGTTGACCAGGTCGTCGCCTTCGTGCAGCGTGCCACTGATTACTTTGAAATAGTTGACCTCACCGATATGCGGCTCGACAGTAGTCTTGAAGAAGAAGATGCTGGCAGCGGCGCTGTCGCTGTTGTAGGGCACTTCCTTGCCGTCGCTGTCCTTCAGGGCCTCGACATCGGCGGGCGAAGGAGCGACATCACCCAGGAATTCCATCAGGCGGCGCACACCCATGTCTTTCTGGGCGGAAACGCAGAATACCGGGCAGATGCCACGGGCGATCAAACCTTTGCGGATACCTTCGCGGACATCCTCCATGCTCAGGTCGCCTTCTTCGAAATATTTCTCCATCAGGGCCTCGTCGTTCTCAGCGGCAGCTTCCACCAGGGCGGCATGCAGTTCTTCGGCCTTGGCCTGCTGGTCGGCGGGAATATCGTCGATCTGGGGCGTGCCACCTTCGGGCTTCCAAGTGAGGCGCTTCATGAGCAGGACGTCGATCACCTGGTTGAAACCCGTACCGGCATTGACCGGATACTGCACCTTGACCACCTGGCCGCCGTATGCAACGTGGAGCTGTTCGACAACGGCTTCGTAGTCGATCTGGTCGCGGTCGAGCTGGTTGACGGCAAACACGACAGGCTTGTTGTAGGTTTCAGCATTGCGGAAAGCATTCATCGTGCCACCGTCCAGACCATACTGGCCATTGACCAGGATGACAGCCGTTTCGGAGACGTTCAGTGCCGTGACAGCACCGCCGACAAAGTCGTCGGCACCCGGGCAGTCGATGAAATTGAGCTTCTTGCCGTTCCATTCTACGAAGAACGGGGTAGAAAAGACGGAATAGCCATATTCCTGTTCTACCATGGAGTAGTCGCAGACCGTGTTCTTGGCTTCGACAGTACCGCGACGCTTGATGGTTCCACCCTCGAGAAGCATGGCTTCAGCGAGAGTGGTTTTTCCAGATCCAGACGCACCGATGATAGCGATGTTTCTGATTTCAGAGGTTTGATAAGTCTTCATAAATCGTATTGTTATTGTATAGATTGTTGCTTTGGAGGCAGGGCCCGAAAAAGTGGCGCAAGTTAGTAATAAAGAAGGGAAACTGCAACATTAATTATATCTTTGCCCGGAAAATAATCTGATGGACACTTCCGGCCTGTACATACACGTTCCTTTCTGTCGGCGCAAATGCGGCTACTGCGACTTCTACTCCAAGGCCGCCGCATCGCTCATTGACGCCTATCCCGCCGCCCTGGAGGCCGAAATGGAGGAAAGCCGCCACTACCTGCCCTCACCGGCGGAGCGGCCGCAACTGGCCACGGTCTATCTGGGAGGAGGCACGCCTTCCCTGCTCAGTGCCGGTCAGTTGAAGGCTGTTTTCGATGCTGTCCACCGCTGGTTCGATCTCACGCCCGAGGCGGAAATCACCCTGGAAGCCAACCCCGACGACCTTTCCGAGGATTACCTGGCTTCCCTGGAAGGCCTGCCCGTCAACCGCATCAGCATCGGCATCCAGAGTTTCATCGACAGTGAACTGGCCTTCATCGGGCGGCGTCACGATGCCCGCCGCGCCATCGAGGCCGTCCGCCGCTGCCAGGCCATGGGCTACGACAATCTCAGCATCGACCTGATGATGGCCCTGCCCGGACAGACGATGAAAAGTTTCGACCAAAGCCTGTCGCAGGCACTCGACCTGGGCGTGCAGCACATCTCCGCCTACCTGCTCAGCCTCGAACCCGGGGTACCGCTCCACCGCGCCCTGCAGCAGGGCCGCTGGCAAGAAGCCGGCGAAGAGCTGTCGACGGCCATGTACCGACGGCTCCATGAACGACTCACTGCAAGCGGTTACGAGCATTATGAAGTGTCCAATTTCGCCCGGCCGGGATTCCGCTCCCGGCACAACTCCGCCTATTGGCAAGGCCGCCCCTACCTGGGGCTGGGCCCCTCGGCCCACAGTTTCGACGGACAAAACAGGCGTTGGAACGCCCCCGATCTGGCAGCCTATCTCCGGGGCGATTTCCAACGACAGTCAGACCATCCCAATCGCACGGAACGCTACAACGAACTGGTGATGGTACGGCTGCGCTGTTTGGAAGGCATCAGCCTCGATGAGTTGCGGCAGACGCTCGGCCAGGACCTGCACGACGCCTGCCTGGCCGCCGCGCAAAAATGGATTGAGGCCAGAAATATGCACATCAAAGACGGCCGCCTTGTCATCGACCCCGACAGCTGGATCGTTTCCGATGAAATCATCCGCGACCTGATGCTGGTCTGAACTAACGAAATCTCAGATTTTTCCTTTCAGACGGAGATAGATCTGCCTGACGGCCCAGGCATCCAGGGCGGCATACTGCTGCTGGGCCTCGGTGAGTTCCTCGGCTTCCCAGTTGGAGAGACGCTGCGCTTTGGAAATCCGCAGGCCGAACAGGATGGCATAGATTTTCTGCAAACTCATCTCCTCGATGCCATAGTCCCTGACCATCGACTGCAGCTCGACCACTCCCTGGGGGGCAAGGCCGGGACAGACAGCCCGGAGTTGGTGGAAATCGTCCTTGGACGACAGCCCCACCTTGGTTACCTTGGGGGTGTTGAAAAGATCGGCCAGGATTTTCGGAAAGGGATGGCCGGCCAGCCGGACTAACCAGCATTCGTCAGCCGTTGCCAGCTGAATGAGCGACACCCGGCTACGGGTGCCACGCACAAACACCGGTTTTGACTCAGTGTCGAAACCGATCAGCGGCTCACGCAGCCAGGCGGCGGCCACCTCCGAAGGGATTGCGTCGGCCTCATAAAGATGTATGCGGCCCGTAAACTTCTCAAGAGGCAGATCCTGCAGCGTTTCCTTGTCGATTGTCGGCTGATAGTCCATTAGGGTTTGCAGATGCTCGTTTATGTTGGGAGAGCGGGTACAAAAGTACAAATTATTCATCTTGAAACGTGAAGGATTTGCCAAAATAAAACACTATCTTTGTCGATTGACTCCACCCGTTTTTCGGAGTTTTAATAACGACATCCAAGCAAGCCGATCATGACAGCCAAGAAGAAAAGGACGAAATCACTGATAGACAGAATTCGTGAAATCAATTTCGCCGAGATTATCAAAAACGACAAAGCCTACTTCATTACAGGCCTGACGCTGGTCGTATTGATGCTCTATCTGAGCGTGGCACTCATCTCATTCTTCTTCACCGGGGCCGCCGACCAGAGCATTGTGGGCAATCTCAGCCTGGGGCAGCTCAAAAGGGCCGCGCCGACGGGCAACTGGGCCGGCACTTTCGGCGCCTGGCTGTCGAACATCATCATGAACAAATGGTTTGGCGTGTCATCGCTGCTGCTGGCCTTCTACGGTCTGCTGGCCTCCTTCCGCCTGATGCGGGTCAAGACCGTTTCGCTGGGCAAATGGTTTGTCTATTGCCTGTTCATGTTTTTCTGGCTGTCGGTCTTCTTCGGCTTCTTCTTCTCCGGCCAACAGCAGCTTGTCTTCCTGGGCGGCGCCTACGGCTGGCACATCAGCCAATGGCTGTGCCTGCAGGCCGGCGCTGTGGGCACCATCCTGATCCTGGTCGTCACGCTGGTGATATTCCTCATTTTCGTCTTCCAGAATACCATTCCTTTCATTCGCAGGATGCTGCAGCTGTCCTTTATCGACGACCTCAAGGAAAAGAGAGCCGCCCGGCGGGAAGAGCGGCAGTGGCGCAAAGAGCAGGAACGGGAAGAGGCCGAGCGCGAGCAGGCCGAACGTGAAGAGGCCGAACGTCAGGAGCAGGAAGAAAGCGAGGAGCCTGAAACCGAGCCGGAGCCTCCGACACAGGAGCCCCAGCCCGCTGCCGAGCCCATCACCATTACCGGGGAGCAGGGCATCGAGACCACCATTGAAGTGGCCAAGGGCGAAGACACCCCCGCCGACAGCGACGAAGAGCCGGTCAACGTGCCCACAGCCGTCGACGACCACTACGACGCCCTCAAGGAACTGGGGCCCTACGATCCGACGGCCGACCTGCACAGCTTCCGCAATCCGCCGGCCCGCCTGCTCAAGGAAGGCAGCGACGACGCCCCCACCATCAACCGGCGCGAGCACGAGGAAAACCAGCACAAAATCCTCGACGTGCTGCAGAGTTTCGGCATCCGCGTCCAGAGCATCCACGCCACCGTGGGCCCGACCGTCACCCTCTACGAAATCGTTCCCGAAGCCGGCATCCGCATTTCCAAGATCAAGAGCCTTGAAAACGATATCGCCCTAAGCCTTTCGGCCCTGGGCATCCGTATCATCGCGCCCATCCCCGGCAAAGGCACCATCGGCATCGAAGTGCCGAGCCGCAATCCGAGTGTCGTCTATATGCGCGGCCTGATCCAGTCCAAGAAATTCCAGGAAAGCAAATACGACCTGCCGGTTGTGCTGGGCAAGACCATCATGAACGAAGTGTTCGCCTTCGACCTGTGCAAGATGCCTCACCTGCTGGTAGCCGGTGCCACCGGCCAGGGCAAGTCGGTAGGTCTGAACGCCATCATCACTTCCCTGCTCTACAAGAAGCACCCGGCCGAGCTCAAGATCGTGCTGGTCGATCCGAAAATGGTCGAGTTCAGCATCTACAAAGATATCGAAAACCATTATCTGGCCAAGATACCCGGCGATGGCAAGGCCATCATCACCGATTCCGACAAGGTGATCCAGACCCTGCAGTCGCTCACCGTCGAGATGGACGACCGCTACCGCCTGCTGAGCATGGCCACCTGCCGCAACATCAAGGAATACAACGAAAAGTTCAAGCAGCGCAAGCTGAATCCCGAAAAGGGTCACCACTTCATGCCTTACATCGTCATCATCATCGATGAGTTCGGCGACCTGATCATGACGGCCGGCAAGGAGATCGAACTGCCCATCGCCCGCATCGCCCAGAAGGCCCGCGCCGTAGGCATGCACATGATCATCGCCACCCAGCGCCCGACGACCAACATCATCACCGGCACCATCAAGGCCAACTTCCCGGCCCGGTTGGCCTTCCGAGTCACTTCCCAGATCGACTCGCGCACCATCCTGGATGCCAGCGGCGCCCAGCAGCTCATCGGCAAGGGCGACGCCCTCTTCTCGCAGGGCAGCGACCTGACCCGTATCCAGTGTACCTTTGTCGATACGCCCGAAGTGGAAGAAGTGGTCCATTTCATCGCCGACCAGCGAGGCTATCCCCATGCCTTCGAACTGCCCGAGTATGTACCGGAAGGCGGCGGAGGTGCTGTAGGCGACCTGGACGGCGGCGCACGCGACGCCCTCTTCGAGGAAGCCGCCCGCCTGGTAGTGCTCCAGCAGCAGGGTTCCACCTCCTACATCCAGCGCAAGTTCTCCATCGGCTTCAACAGGGCCGGCCGCATCATGGACCAGTTGCAGGTGGCCGGCATCGTGGGCCCGGCTGAAGGCAGCAAACCCCGCCAGGTACTTATCGACAGCGAGATGCAGCTCGACATGCTGCTCAACAGTATGAAATAGTATAAAAAGGAAGGGGTGGGAACCACCGATGAAGAGACTGCGATTCATAGTGCTGATCTGTCTGTCCTGTCTGACGGCCCGGGCCGAGACAGGTGCCTACGTCTATGAATTCCTCCGGCTGCCCGTCGCTACGGTGGCCGCTGGTCTGGGCGGCAACACTGTGGCCAGTCCGGAAGCCGATCCCGACCTGTTCTACCACAATCCCGCCCTGCTCAGTCCCGACCAGTCAGGCATCCTGTCGCTGGGCTACATGAACTATGTGGCCGACATCCATTTCGGCCATGCCGCCTACAGCCGCCGCATCAACGACCACAGTGCCTGGACGGCGGGGGCCCGCTATCTCGACTACGGGCAGATCGAAGGTTACGACCACCACAATGTCTCACTGGGGCAGGTCCATGCCAAGGACATGGCTTTCACAGGGGGCTATGCCTTCCTGCTCAACGACTCCTGGCGAGGCGGCATCAACGCCCACCTGATCTATTCCCTGCTCGATGAATACACCTCAGTGGGCATGGCCGTTGACCTGGGTGTGTACTATATGAAACCTGAAAACGGCTTGTGGGCCGGTCTGAGCATCAAGAGCCTGGGCTCCCAGTTCAGCGCCTACGACGAGCACTACGAAAGCCTGCCCTGGGATGTGCAGATAGGCCTGAGCAAGCAACTGGAGCATGCCCCCTTTCGCCTGTCGCTCACCGCACAAGGCTTCGACCGCTGGACATCATCGCACTACGACAACGACAGCCGTTCCCGAATCAAGGAAGAGAAACCGGTACGGCAGGTCTTGAGCCATCTGCTGCTGGGCGTGGAGCTGCTGCCCGGCGACAACTTTCACCTGGCCCTGGGCTACAATCCGGGACGGCGCTACGAGTTGGCCATCGAGCAACGGTCCATGCTGAGCGGTTTTTCGGCCGCCTTCAGTTTTCAGGTCAAAAAGATGCGACTGGGTGCCTCCTACGCCAAGTATCACCAGTCAGGCAACAGCCTGCAAATGAACTTTTCCACCCAATTACCCACCAAATAGCCCTATGGACCGAAAAATCTCCATCGCCATTGACGGCTTCTCTTCCTGCGGCAAGAGCACCATGGCCAAAAGCCTGGCCAAAAGGCTGTCATATATTTATATAGACACCGGCGCCATGTACCGGGCCGTCACGCTCTATGCCCTGCGCGAGGGCCTGCTCCGCGACGGACAGCTCGACGAGGAAGGCCTGAAAGCCAGGCTGGATGAGATCGACATCCGCTTCTGCTGCAACAGCCAGGGACTGTCGCAGGTATGTCTCGACGGGGAGAATGTCGAAGGCCAGATCCGCGGCATGGCCGTATCGAACGGGGTGAGCATCGTGGCCCAGGTGCCGGCCGTCCGCGAAAAGATGGTCCTGCTCCAGCGGCAGATAGCCGCCCGCAAAGGCACGGTGATGGACGGCCGCGACATCGGCACGGTGGTGCTGCCCGATGCCGAGCTAAAGATATTTGTCACGGCCCAGGCCCGCGTCAGGGCCCAGCGCCGCTACGACGAGCTCAAGGCCAAAGGCCAGGAAGCCAGCTTCGACGAGATCGTGAAAAACATCGAGATGCGCGACCAGATGGACCTAAACCGGGCCGTTAGCCCGCTGCGCCAGGCACCCGATGCCCTGGTGCTCGACAACAGCTTCATGACGCTCGAAGAGCAGGATGCCTGGTTGAACGAAAAAGTCGAGGAGGTGCTCCATGGCAACCGTTGAGATAGACAAGCACTCGGGATTCTGCGGCGGGGTGGTCAATGCCATCCGCAAGGCCGAAGACCAGCTGGCTGAGCACCGTCAGTTGTACTGCCTGGGCGATATCGTCCACAATTCGACCGAGGTGGAGCGCCTGCGCCGCAAGGGGCTGCACACGGTAAACCGCGACCAGCTGGACAGCCTGCACGACACCCGCTTGCTGTTGCGCGCCCACGGTGAGCCGCCCGCCACCTACCAGACCGCCCGGCAACACCGTATCGAGCTGATCGATGCCACCTGCCCGGTGGTGCTGCACTTGCAAAAACGCATCAAAAAGATGTACGAAAGCCGGGGGCCTGAGACCCAGCTGCTCATCTTCGGCAAGGCCGGCCACGCCGAGGTGAACGGCCTGGTGGGACAGACCCGCGACACGGCCATTGTCATCGAAAAGCCCGAAGACCTCGACCAGGTGGATTTCGGCCGGCCCATCGTGCTGTTTTC
The DNA here is from genome assembly GCA_017446025.1 of Bacteroidales bacterium. Taxonomy (GTDB): domain Bacteria; phylum Bacteroidota; class Bacteroidia; order Bacteroidales; family UBA1402; genus UBA1757. The sequence continues at coordinate 54,805 of JAFSRR010000039.1, forward strand.
CCAGACCACCAAATCGGAGCAGGACTACCACCGCCTCATCGACATGATTCAAAAGCGGATGACGCCGGGCGTTTCGTTCGAAAGCTACGACACCATCTGCCGGCAGTTTGCCAACCGGCTGCCCCAGGTGCAGCGTTTCGCCGCCGACCACGACTGCATGGTCTTTGTGAGCGACGACAAGAGCTCCAACGGCAAAGCCCTGTTCAAGGCCTGCCAGGCCACCAATCCCGATTCATATTTCGTATCGGGGCCCGGCGATTTGCAAGCCCCCTGGTTCAAAGGCAAGGAAAAGATAGGCATCAGTGGGGCCACTTCCACCCCGACCTGGCTCATGGAGCAAGTGAGAGACCGTATCGAGGTCCTCACAAAGGCATAACCGAAGAGAATTTATTTTTTCGACAGGCTGTCGAAATAAGTGTCCAGCAAATCCTGGGCGGCACGGAAAGCGGTGATCTCGCTGCCCAGTACCTGTTGCTGCTTGGCCTCCATCATCGATTCGATCAGAGGATTGCGATAGAAATTGTTGCGCAGCGCCTCGTCGATGGTTTCCTGCATCCAGTACTTGTCCTGACGGTGGCGACGGGCCTCGAAAGTGCCGTTGTCGCGACACAGGGCGATATGGTCCTCGACCATCTTGATCACCTCCTTGACACCGTCCAGGGTCTTGGCCGAATAGGTAAGCACCTGGGGACGGACGCCCGATTCAGGCATAGGAAACAGGAAGAGTGCGTTGCGGTAGTTGGAGGCAGCCAGGCGGGCCCGCTGCAGGTTGTCGCCGTCGGCTTTGTTGATGGCGATGCCGTCAGACATTTCCATGATGCCGCGCTTGATGCCCTGCAACTCGTCGCCGGCCCCGGCAATCTGGATGAGCAGGAAGAAATCGACCATCGAATGGACGGCTATCTCCGACTGACCCACCCCCACTGTTTCGACAAAAATGGTGTCGTAGCCGGCCGCCTCGCAAAGCACAATGGTCTCACGCGTCTTGCGCGCCACGCCGCCCAGCGAACCGCCCGAGGGGGAAGGCCGGATAAAGGCGTCGGGCTGTACGGAGAGCTGCTCCATGCGGGTCTTGTCGCCCAGGATGCTACCCCGGCTGCGTTCGCTGCTCGGGTCGATGGCCAGCACGGCCAGCTTGCGTCCCTGGCGCAACAGTTCCATGCCGAACGCCTCGATGGAAGTACTCTTGCCCGCACCCGGCACGCCGGTGATACCCCAGCGCTCCGAACGGCCGGCATAGGGCAGACATTTCTCGATGATTTCGGCGGCCATCTGCTGATGACGGGGCAGCGAGCTCTCGATCATGGTGACAGCCTGGCTGAGAATCACCTTGTTGCCGGCCAGGATGCCTTCGACAAACTCGCCGACCGTATATTCATGACGGTTCACCCGTCGCCGGTAGGGATTGACATCCGGCAGACGTTCCACGCCGGAATTGACCGTCAGTCCTTGGTACTGTTCCTCGTTTTCGAGATGATGCATCAGTGGACGATATTGGCATTGACCGTGATCCGCTTGACAGGCTGGGCGGGATCGTTGGTGATCACCTCCACGTAATAGCGGATGCCCGACTGCAGATCTTTGGTGTTCAGTTCGATTTTGATGGTCGCCGATTTACCTGGCTGTATTTCCTTCTTGTCCGACTTGAGCGTCAGCTGCGACACCTGGCTGCTCAGCTTGCGGATCTTCAAGGGAGCCTCGCCATCGTTGGTCAGCAGGATCTCGGTGGTGTGGGGGCCGTCGGCCTTGACTTCACCGAAATTGACCGTACTGCGCGAATAATTGGCCACCGGCAGCTTGCCGCCGGCACGCAGGCTGGAAAAATCCTCCACCAGGTTGGCCGTGACCGTGATCTTGCCCGACGATTCGGTGGCCGTCTTGCCATGGATATAGAAATAGTCTTCGCGATGACCGAAATCCCTGGCCTCGGCGCTGATATAATTGACCGTGACAATGGCCATGCCGCCGGCCGGTATTTCCGAATTGGAGACCGACACCCTCATGTGGGCGGGCACCTGGCTGAAACTGATAGTCATGGGGCGTTCGGCGTTGTTGTAGATGGGGATGGACCGGGAAGCGATGCCACCGATGCGGACATCATCCAGGGCCAGGGTCGTCGTTTTCAGACGCAGCAGCCCGAACGCTTTGGGATAGGTCGATTCGGGAGAGTTTTCCCGAGGGATGACCGACCCGCGGATGGTGAGCGAATAGGTCGGATGCAGGATGGAGTTGCTATAGACGGTGATGGTCTTGTTGAAGTTGCCCGGACGGCCTTCGGTGTTGTAGGCCACCTCGATGCGGCCCGTCTGGCCCGGGGCCACCGGCTCGCGGGTAAAGCTGGGCGTGGTGCAGCCGCAACTGGCCGTGGCGCGGCGGATCTCCAGGGGCATGTCGCCCGTATTGGTAAACTCGAAAGTACAGGTTACTTTGCCGTCTTCCTTGACTGTACCGAAATCGTGGACATTCTCCGCGAACGAGATATCAGGCCCTTCGGCCAGGGCAACGGCGGCACTGCCCAAAAGGCAGAGCATCATCAGACTCAGACGCAGCGTTTTCATTATGCTTCTTTTTTTACGTAGTGGACAAACGAATAAGGATAGGGCTCAGCCTCGAAATGGTCTTCCCGCTCGGCTTCCTTCCAGACCGATATATCGATTTCAGGGAAGAAGGCATCGGCCTCGAAATCGTGATGGATCCAGGTGATGTAGAGCGAATTGACCCATTCCATCGCCTGCCGGTAGATCATGGCACCGCCAATGAAGAAAATCTTGTCCTCCCCCTGGCAGAGATCCATCACCTCGGCAAAGGAGTGCGCCGTCTCGCAGCCGGGGAACTGCTCCTCGTCGGGGCTCATCACGATGTTGCGACGATGCGGCAGGGCACCCTTGGGCAGCGAGAAAAAGGTGTTGCGACCCATGATGACCGTATGGCCCGAAGTCACTGCCTTGAAATGCCTCAGATCCTCCGGCAGGTGGCACAGCAGGCCGTTGTTGCGGCCTATGGCGTTGTTGCGGGCGACTGCCACGATAGATGCTATTTCCATAGTGTCAATATTTCAGTTGCTGGACATATTGGATAAACTTGTCGGCCGTGTTGAGATCGGCCTCCTTTTCGCCGGCCGAGACCACTTTGGTCTTGTAGTGTTTGGTAGGCCGCGAGATGATCAGCACGGCATCGTCGGTCAGCTTTTTCTGGGCCACGGTGCGCTGCTTGTAGACCATGCCGCCGCCGATGTTGATCGGGTTCTTGGAGACATCTTCGGGATGGCGGCCCCAGACGGCGATATGTCCCTGGTCGGTGAAGGCCTGCTTGCCGGGATGGAAATTGACACCCGTCACAAACTGCACCTTGCCGCCTTTCTTGGCAAAGGCCTCCACGATGGCCCAGCGCTCATGGTCCTTCATCGTGACACGGATCAGGATATCGACTTTTTTCTCCCCGTAGGGCACGCCCTTGGCCAGCATTTCGGCCACGGCACCGCCCTTGATTTTTCTCACGCTCACATCGCGGCCCTCGGTGGCCGTCAGCTTGACAATCTGCTCGCCGTCCCAGAGGTTGTAACCGCCCAGGCCCACGGTCGAGCCCACCTTGTATTCGTCACAGCCATAGCCGGCAGCCTGCATCGCATCGGTAGGATACCAATGGGCCGTGGCCAGTTCCAGCTGGGGCTGTTTCTTGCTGTAGACATCGATCGAGCCGCTGTGGTTGAAATAGATACGCAGGGCCATATACATGTTTTCGATGGCCGGGCCGTGATGGCCGATCCGGCGGTACTGGTCGCCGTCGGCAACGGAAATTTCACTGAGCTGCACGCTGTCGGAGCGCCAGAACAGGCTCACATCGGTCTGGGCCGACAGCCACAGGGGCAGGGCCGGCAGCACAGCCATCAGAAGGGTCTTGAACGGGTTTTTCATACGCATTTCTATAATGGACTGCGCAAAATTACTCAATACAATGACAATAGCAAAATACCACCCGAAAACATACGCTGTCATTATGACATCAAAACCAGGTAAATATCTGTCATAATGACACTTTGATGGTTTTCAAAGAACGGCGGGAGGGCGATGTGGCACAAGTCCGCGGACAGGCCCGGTTTTTGCTGTGAAGGGAAAAGCCCGCCCGCAGCGGGTAGCAAAAAGAAAGAAAGGAGAACACAGTATATGAACAACAACTATCAGAACTACCAGACACAAGGCCAGAGCCAGCATCCCAATCTGGACCAGTTTGCCGTCAACCTGAACGAACGGGCCCGCAGCGGCAAGCTCGACCCGGTCATCGGCCGTGACGAGGAAATCCGTCGGATTTTGCAGATCCTGAGCCGAAGGACCAAGAACAATCCTATCCTGATCGGCGAACCCGGTACGGGCAAGACGGCCATCGCCGAAGGGCTGGCCCACCGTATCGTGCGGGGCGACGTACCCGAAAACCTGAAGACCAAGCAGGTCTATTCCCTCGACATGGGTGCCCTGATTGCGGGCGCCAAATACAAAGGTGAATTCGAGGAAAGGCTGAAGGGCGTCGTCAGCGAAGTCATCCAGGCCGACGGCGAAATCATCCTTTTCATCGATGAAATCCATACCCTGGTCGGTGCCGGTGCCAGCGAAGGCGCCATGGATGCCGCCAACATCCTGAAGCCCGCCCTGGCCCGTGGCGAACTGAGGGCCGTGGGTGCCACCACCCTCAACGAGTACCAGAAATATTTCGAAAAAGACAAGGCCCTGGAAAGACGGTTCCAGCCCGTCATGGTCGACGAGCCCGACGAGGCCGATGCCATCTCCATCCTCAGGGGCCTGAAGGAGAAATACGAGAACCACCACCGCATCCGGATCAAAGACGAAGCGGTGATTGCCGCCGTGCAGCTGTCGCAGCGTTACATCAGCGACCGTTTCCTGCCCGACAAGGCCATCGACCTGATGGACGAAGCCGCCGCCCGTCTGCGGCTGCAGTCTGACTCCGTGCCGGAAGAACTCGACGAGACCGTACGACGGATCCGCCAGCTCGAAATCGAGCGGGCCGCCATCAAGCGTGAAAAAGACGAGCTCAAGCTCCAGCACATCGACGAGGAACTCAAATCCCTGCGCGACAAGGAGAGCCGCATGCGCAGCGACTGGGAAAAGGAAAAACAGCACATCGACCATATCCAGCAGCTCAAGCGTGACATCGAACAGTTGCGTTTCGAAGCCGACCGGGCCGAAAGGGAAGGCAACTACGGCCGGGTGGCCGAGATCCGCTACGGCAAGATCCGCCAGGCCGAAGAGCAGATCGCCCGCGAGAGCGAGGAACTCAAGCAGCAGCAAAACGGCCATCGCATGATCAAGGAAGAGGTCGATGCAGAGGATATCGCCGATGTCGTATCGCGTTGGACGGGCATTCCCGTGAGCCGGATGATGCAAAGCGAGCGCGACAAGCTGCTCCACCTCGAAGAGGAACTGCACCGCCGGGTCATCGGACAGGATGAGGCCATCACGGCCATCGCCGACGCCGTCCGCCGGAGCCGGGCCGGGTTGCAAGATCCCAAGCGGCCCATCGGTTCGTTCATATTCCTGGGCAGCACCGGCGTGGGCAAGACCGAACTGGCCAAGGCCCTGGCCGAATACCTGTTCGACGATGAGAACATGATGACGCGTATCGATATGTCGGAATACCAGGAGAAATTCTCGGTGACCCGGCTCATCGGTTCGCCTCCAGGCTATGTAGGCTACGACGAGGGCGGACAACTCACCGAGGCCGTGCGGCGCAAACCCTACTCGGTGGTTTTGTTCGATGAAATCGAGAAAGCGCATCCCGATGTATTCAATATCCTGCTGCAAGTGCTCGACGACGGACGGCTTACCGACAACAAGGGCCGGACGGTCAACTTCAAAAACACCATCATCATCATGACCTC
>JAFSRR010000040.1 GCA_017446025.1 Bacteroidales bacterium
AAGAAGTTGAGCAGCAGGTTCAGGCCCTGGTTGGCCATCACTGCCGCGGTATTGCCCCAGAGGTTCCAGCCGGCAAAGCCCAGGATCTCGCGAAACAGCGGCCGCTCGTGATAGAAGCGGTAGTGGCTCTCGTCGAAGCGGCGGTTGGCATAGCCCTTATAGCAGAAGCAAACCACCAACTGCACGCCCACCACCAAAAGGGCATAGAGCACCAGCTTGTCCATCAGGGCCACGGTGAGCAAAAAGACGATGAGCAGCTTGAGCAGGGCCTCGACGATGGATATGCGGGCAAAGGCCGACATCTTCTCGTGGGCGATGATATCGGCCATATAGGGAAAAGACATGATGGAAACCACCGTCGAAAGGATGCTGAGCTGGAACACCCAGAAGGCGGCCTGCAGGCGCTCGGGGGGGATGACCATGTGGGTGCGGAGATACCACAGGCCCAGTGTCTCGGCCAGCACCACGAGCAGCAGCGAGATGAGCACATGGATATGGATGCAGGTGGCGAAGATCTGTTTGAGGCGTGCGGGATCGCCCTGCTCCAGATGGAAGGTGAGGAAGCGCTGGGTGGAGGACGTCATGGAGGCGTTGACAAAGCCGAAGAGGGCCACCAGGCCGGCCACCACGCTGTAGATGCCATAGTCCACCTCGCCCAGCTGCTGCAGGATCACACGGCTGGCATAGAGCTGCACGGCCATGATGAGGAGCATCCTGAAGTAGAGGAACAGGGTGTTTTTGGCGATGCGGCTGTTATCGACCTGGTTCACGATCAAATATTGGCCAGCCAGGAATTGCGGGAAACATACTCGGGCACGAGTTCGCGCACCAGGTGGATCATAGCGGGGATATCGACGTTGCGGGCGCGGTCGATGATCTCGCTTTCGGCCTTGAACATTTCATCGAACTCGTATTCGCGGGCTTTGGCGATACGGATCTTCTCGCGCGAGGTGGGGATGGTGTTCTCCTCGTTGCTCAGCACCTCTTCGTAGAGTTTCTCGCCGGGACGCAGACCGGTGTACTCGATCTGGATGTCCTCACCTTCGCGCAGGCCCGAGAGGGCGATCATGCGCTTGGCCATGTCGGCGATCTTGACGGGCTGGCCCATGTCGAAGACGAAGATCTCGTTGTCGTTGCCCAGGCTGCCGGCTTCGAGCACCAGGCGGCAGGCCTCGGGGATGCTCATGAAGAAGCGGATGATGTCGGGGTGGGTCACCGTAACGGGGCCGCCCTTGGCGATCTGCTCGCGGAAACGGGGCAGCACCGAGCCGTTGGAACCCAGCACGTTGCCGAAGCGGGTGGTGATGAACTTGGTCTTGCCCTGCTTCTGTCCGCGGGCCACGGCCTTGCCCAGGGTCTGGACATAGATCTCGGCCATGCGTTTGGAGGCGCCCATGAGGTTGGTGGGGTTGACGGCCTTGTCGGTGGAGACCATCACCATCTTCTCCACGCCGTATTTGAGACAGGAGTTGGCTATGTTCTGGGTGCCGAAGACATTGACCATGACGGCTTCGCAGGGGTTCTCCTCCATCAGGGGCACGTGCTTGTAGGCGGCGGCGTGGAAGACGATCTGGGGATGGTAGCGGTCGAAGACCATCTTGATGCGCTGTTCGCTGCGTACGTCGCCGATGATGGGACGCAGGCTGACATAGGGGTATTTCTCCTCGAGCTCGAGGCGCAGGTTGTGCATGGGGGTCTCGGCGTTGTCGAAGAGGACTATCTTGGAGACGCCCACCTTGATGAGCTGGCGGCAGATCTCGCTGCCGATGGAGCCGGCGGCGCCGGTGACCAGGATGACCTTGTCCTTGAGCATGGCCTTGACCTCGCTCATGTCGATGGAGATCTCGGGGCGGTTGAGGAGGTCTTCGACCTCGACTTCGCGGATGTTGACGTGGTGGTCCTGACGTCCGTCGATGCTGTCGACGGGCGGGGAGACGAGCACTTTGAGCTTATAGCGTTCGCAGAGGTTGAGCAGACGGTCCTGCTCCTTCTGGACGGTGCGTTCGTTGGGGAAGAGGATGGCCTCGATGTTGTAGCGGTGGATGGTCTGGACGAAGCGTGCCTCGTCTTCGAAGAGATAGACGTTGAGGTCTTCGACGCGCAGGTTCTTGAGGTGCTCGCTATATGTACAGAAGCCTTTGACTTTGTATTTGATGTCGTTGCGGAGCCTGAAGGACAGGGAGATGGACTCGGGGCCGACGCCGTAGATGAACAGGTGGCGGAAATGGGGCGTGGTGCTGGCGGCCAGCTGGCCCGACATGCGTTCGTAGACGAAAATCATGAACGAACGGATGAGAATCATCAGGCTGAAGGTGAGGATGGCGTCGGACAGGGAGACGAAAAGCAGGTCGCGGAAAGCGATCTGATCCTGGAAGATGACCAGGTAGAAGGCCAGCAGCACGACAAACTTCACCATCGAGGCCAGGGCCAGGGTGAGTGAATCCTTCAGACGCGAGAAGCGGATGATGTTGCGGTAGGTGCGGAACACCCAGAAGGCCAGCAGGCTGGCCAGGGCCGAAGCCATGGCGATGTTGACCATCTGTTTCCAGATGATGTCGATATCCAGGAAGTGGTAGGTGACCAGCACGGCGGCCAGGGTGCTCAAGAGCGAGAGCAGCAGGTCGAGCAGGGCCACTACATAGATGCTCAGGTATTTGGCGTGGGTGATTTTTTCGTAGAGACTGTTGATCAGTTTCATAGGAGGTGCAATTGGTTCAACCGACAAAGGTAGGCATAATTATGCACAACGCCAACTATTTAACATTGCGGGACAAAAAAAATCCGGCTGCCAAGGGGGCAACCGGACTTACTTGACGGGGGATCCGCGAGCCGAAAGCCGGACTCGAACCGGCGACCTACGCATTACGAATGCGTTGCTCTACCAACTGAGCTATTTCGGCAACTGGAAAACCGGCGGCAAAAGTACAGGTTTTCCGCCAACCGGCCAAATCTTTTTACGACAAATCCGACATGAGTTTCCTAAAAAAGTCTTCCAGGTCGGCATCGACCTCCTTGAGCAGGTTTTCGTCGAGGCTCACGTTGTCGTCGTCCTGGAAATAGAGCTCAGCGAGCGTCTCCATATCATCGTCGACCATCAAGACGGAGAAGGGCTGCTGCAGCTCGATGCCTTCGAAGATGTTTTCGGCCACCAGCTTGGCGATGACCTCGCGCAGGGCGGTCTCGGCTTGTTTGAGTTCATTCTCGTCGTCCTTCTCGTCGCCTGTCCACTGCTCCACCCGCACTGTGGCTAGCTGTTCGTGTTCGTCGTTATAGACCGTGAATTCGCCGGCTTCGGGGTTGGGAAAAAGAAAGAGATCGGTGACGGCTTCGCCGGCAAAGCGCGTCTTGAGCGCTCCAACAGCCTGGCGGATGGCATGTTCGAAGACCTGCTGTAGGGTTTCCTGAGGGTTCATATCTGTCGGATCTTGGGATTTAGACAGCGCAAATGTAGAGTTTTTTTTCGTTGGGCGTATTGCCGGGCGGTTTTTTCTTGGTTTCGGCCTGCCTTGTTCTTATCTTTGTATTGTCAAACTATCATTATTGTTTTACCGACTAACTCAGTATTTATATGGCATCTCTTAGCGAAATGATCATGCAGCAGGTGACGTCTGCTGCCGGCGGTGTGCAGATTCCCGCCAATCTCAAGAACCAGGTGATCGGCGGTCTGACGGACTCCATCCTGGGAGGTTTCACCCAGACGGCCGCCAAATCGGGCGGCTTGGACCAGATCAAGAGCCTGCTCACGGGCAAGGCCAAGGTGGCTTCGAGCCCGGTGACGACGCTGGCCACCAGCTTGTTTTCGTCGAACATCCTGGGCAGCCTGAACCTGGACAAGAAGCAGGGTTCGGCCCTGACGGCCCTGATCCCGACGGTGATCGGCAGTGTTTCGACGATGTTCAAGGACCAGGACGGCGACGGCGATGTCGACCTGAACGACATCCTGGCCGGTCTGTCGGGCGGCGGCAAGTCGTCGCTGCTGGGCGCGGCTGCCAAAAGCCTGCTGGGCGGCCTGTTCAAGAAATAGGGGTGAAATGTTTTGGATTTCCAGATGGTTTGCAGTACCTTTGCAGGCCAAAAAATTTATGTCTAACCCCTTAATGTTTTTTGCAAATGAGCGAAGAAACAAAAGATCTGGCTATGGAGGCTAACGCCGAGAAGGCCGCTCCGGCAACCAAAGTAGCGCTCGAACCGGACCAGAATTTCGACTGGGACGCATTCGAAAAAGGCAGTGTCATCGGCCAGGCTGCCAAAGAAGAACTCACCAAGACTTATGACGAGACCTTGAACACGGTCAAGGAAAAAGATGTGATCATCGGTACGGTCATCGCCATGAACAAGCGTGAGGTGGTCGTCAACATCGGTTTCAAGTCGGACGGTATCGTTTCGCTGAACGAATTCCGCTACAACCCCGACCTGAAGGTGGGCGACAAAGTTGAAGTCTATATCGAGTCTCAGGAAGACAAGAAGGGTCAGCTGATCCTTTCGCACAAGAAGGCCCGCCAGTCGCGCAGCTGGGAGAATGTCAACGCTGCCCTGGAAAGCGGCGAGGTGGTGAAGGGCTACGTCAAGTGCCGCACGAAGGGCGGTATGATCGTGGACGTCTTCGGCATCGAAGCTTTCCTGCCGGGTTCGCAGATCGACGTGAAGCCGATTCGCGACTACGATGTCTTCGTAGGCAAGACCATGGAGTTCAAAGTGATCAAGATCAATCAGGAATTCAAGAACGTGGTGGTTTCCCACAAGGCTCTCATCGAGGCAGAACTGGAACTCCAGAAGAAGGAAATCATCTCCAAGCTCGAAAAGGGTCAGGTGCTGGAAGGTACCGTCAAGAACATCACCTCCTATGGTGTATTCATCGACCTGGGCGGTGTGGACGGTCTGATCCATATCACCGACTTGAGCTGGGGCCGCGTCAACGATCCGCATGATATCGTACAGCCCGACCAGAAGGTCAATGTCGTCATCATGGACTTCGACGAAGACAGAAAGCGCATTGCCCTGGGTATGAAGCAGCTGACTCCTCATCCTTGGGATGCTCTGGATCCCAACCTCAAAGTGGGCGACAAGGTGAAGGGCAAAGTCGTGGTCATCGTCGATTACGGTGCTTTCGTAGAGATCGCCCCGGGTATCGAAGGTCTGATCCACGTTTCCGAAATGAGCTGGTCGCAGCACCTGCGCAGCGCCCAGGACTTCCTGTCGGTGGGCGACGAAGTCGAGGCTGTCATCCTGACCCTGAGCCGCGAAGAGCGTAAGATCTCGCTGGGTCTGAAGCAGCTCAAGCCCAATCCCTGGGACGACATCGAAACGAAATATGCCGTTGGCAGCAAGCACATGGCCAAGGTCCGCAACTTCACCAACTTCGGTATCTTTGTAGAAATTGAAGAAGGCGTGGACGGCCTGATCCACATCAGCGATCTGAGCTGGACCAAGAAGATCAAACATCCGAGCGAATTCACCCAGATCGGTGCCGAAATCGAGGTCATCGTCCTGGAAATCGACAAGGAGAACCGCCGCCTGAGCCTCGGCCACAAGCAGCTTGAGGAGAATCCTTGGGACAACTTCGAGACGATCTTCACCGTGGACAGCATCCACGAGGGTACCGTCACTGAAATCAGCGACAAGGGTGCTGTCATCAGCCTGCCCTACGGTATCGAAGGTTTCGCCACTCCGAAGCATCTGGTCAAGGAAGACGGTTCGGCCGTACAGGTGGGCGAAGTGCTGCCCTTCAAAGTGATCGAGTTCAACAAGAACATCAAGCGCATCATCCTGTCGCATAGCCGCATCTTCGAAGACGAAGCCAAGAAGGAAGCCCGCGCTGCCGCCAAGAAGGCCGCCAGCGAAAAGAAGTCTGAAGAGAAGGCTGCCGAAGCTGTCAGCGCCAAGGTCGAGAAGACCACGCTGGGTGACATCGACGCCCTGGCCGAGTTGAAGAAGCAGATGGAAGCTGCCGAAGAGGCTCCGAAGGCTGCCGCCAAGAAGCCGGCTGCCAAGAAGACTGCCGCCAAGGCTGCCAAGGCTGAAGAGGCTCCCGCTGCTGAAGCTGCTGCCGAGGCCGCTCCTGAGGCTGAAGCTGCTCCTGAGGCTGAAGCTGCTCCCGCTCCCAAGGCCAAGAAGGCTCCGGCCAAGAAAGCCGCTGCCAAGAAGGCCGACGAGCCGAAGGCTGAGTAATTTTTTTGGGGTCCCTTTGGGGAGCCCTTCGGGGAAGTGATTGAGAACCCTTCCCGGAATATAGTTTGAGAAGCGTGAATCCGATTTGGGTTCACGCTTTTCTTTTTATTTGTCTGTCCCCTACCCATTTAGCCGAGTTCTCGGCAATACACCTTATATAAACGCAAGGTTAATGTTGAATTAACATCATTTAACCGCCTTGGATTTGTAGGTATGGAATCGCTGACCTACATTTGCGGCGTAAATGCAGGGTTAATTTATTGCTTACAAAACTAATACTATGAGGAACACTTTATTAATGTTCGCACTATTGTGCTGTGCCTGCCAGTTGCCGGCCCAGACCTGGGGGCTGAAGACCAACCTGGCCAGCGATGCGGGCGGGCACCTCAACCTGGGGCTGGAAACGGCCCTGCACAACCTGGGTCCCCTATGGACTTTCGAACTCAGCGGCGAATACCGCAGTTGGGACGGCCGTGACGATCAACGACGCCGTCATCTGCTCTGCCTGTCCGAATTGCGCCGCTGGCGCTGCGATCGCTATCTGGGCAACTTTGTAGCCCTGCACTGTCTGAGCGGCACCTTCAACTATGGTGGTCTCCACACCGGTATGAAATTTCTGGGCACCGACTTCAGCGCCCTGGGCGACCACCGCTTCCAGGGCTGGTGCATCGGCATGGGACTGGGCTTGGGTCGCGACTGGGCCATCGACCGTCACTGGAACGTGGAAGCGCAACTGGCCCTGGGCTGGGTGCACAGCTGGTACGACCGTTTCAACTGCATTGGCTGCGGACGCCTCACCGACCGCCAACTGGAGCACGACTATTGGGGCCCGACAAAAATCTCCTTAGCTATCGTTTATTTACCATGAAAAATATTCTTCTCTTTGGACGGAGGTTGCTTTCTATAACGCAGCTTTTCCTGACACCGTTTTTATTGTTTTCCTTGTCGTTGCAGGCTGCCTCGCGACTCACTCCTGCGGCCAGCGTCCGCATCGAAAAAAGCGACTGCCTTCGGGTGGGTGATGAACTGCTGGTCGTGCTGCAATGCGATTTGAGCCGTCTTCAATTGGACCAGGACCGCGCCCTGTTTATCACGCCTTATATAGTGGGCACCTCCGACGACAGCCTTAATCTACCTGCTGGCGAAACACGCTTGCTGCCCACCGTGGGCATCTACGGCACCAACCGCTATTGGTATTATCTGCGCAGCGGCCTTTACGAGCGCCAGTCGCCCGAGCTGCAGTTCCGGCAGGGGCGTCAACCCGATACCTTGTTCTACAAACAATTCATTCCCTTCGAATCCTGGATGGCCCAAGGGAGCCTTCGCATCCTGGCTCGCGAACTCTCGTGCGATGACTGCGAGGAAGACCGGCAATGGACTTTCCTGGGGGCGGTCCAACCTTCATTGTCCGATATCTCAGAGGCTCCTCTGCCCGATTCTTTCACTTCCCGGGCCGACTCCGTGGCATCTTTGCCCACTTACGAACTGGCCCTTACGGGCAGCGCCCGCATCGATTTTCCGACTGACCGTTGGGACATTTTGGAAGACTTTAGCGACAACCGCCGTGAACTGGGCCGCATCCGCGCCTCCCTCGACACGGTGCTCGCCCACCCCGACTGGCGACTGACAGGCATCCGGCTCACCGGCCATGCCTCGCCCGAAGCCCCTTACGAATACAACCGCCAGCTGTCTGCCCGCCGGGTAGAGGCAATTCGCGACTATCTGAATACTCTTATGACATTGGATGGAACTACCCGGATAGTCGTTGCCACCGTGCCCGAAGACTGGGACAGCCTGCGTCGCATGGTAGAGAATTCTTCTCTGCCCGAGCGGACAGACATGCTTGAAATCATCAACCACACGGCCGATCCCGATGAGCGGGAGGATCGCTTGAAATTTCGTTTTCCCGACGCCTATCGGCAGATGTACCAACAGTGGTATCCCCTGCTGCGCCGCACCGATTATCGCATTAATTACATTATCAAGCGCACTGTGCTACCTGAAGAACATTGAACAATACCTCTTTATAAACCCTTATGTCTAACTTTAAATCAAAAAGCAATGAAAAAGAGTCTATTACCTATTTGTATCGCCCTCATTTCAGGGCTGGTTTCCTGCGAAAAGCACTCTCTCGAGGAAGTGGAAGTGCCCCAACCTGCCGGAGCCAATTATCTGTCTGTTTCGCTGAAGATGTCCGGCTCGATGGGCACCAAAGCCTGGGACAACGCCAATGCAGACGGCTCGTATGCGGCCGGCACCGCCACCGAAAACGCCCTGAGCGGCAAAGCCCAGTTCCTGCTCTTCCAAAACGGCACGCCCCTGCCTGACCTGGCCCAGGAGATCGCCTCGCTGGGCACGGCAGGCTCGGCGCACCACGCCAACGATGAACTGAGCTCTGACATCGTGCTGGTCTTCGACAACGACGCCATCGACCAGATGCCCACCTCGATCATGGCCATCCTCAATTCGCCTTTCGACCTGGCCACCATCAAAGGCAAGACCGAAACCGAAATGAGGGCCATGCTCGTTAGCAGCAGCGTGGCCACCCAGGCGGCCGGGGCCTTTGTCATGTCGAACTCGGTCTATTACGACGGCGACAACCAGGTGGTGACCAGCACTCCGGTCGATCTGGCCAGCATCTGCAAAACGCCCGAAGCGGCCCGCAGCCATCCCGTCGAAATCCATGTGGAGCGCGTGCTGGCCGGCATTGAAGTGTTTTTGGATGTGGCCGCCACCTTGTTTTCCAAGAACGGCAGTGAAAACCACACCACTTCGGGCGGCACCGAAATCCACCTGGCCTACAACGGCTTTTGGATTGGCAACCAGTACAACCAGGCCAAACTGCTCAAAGACATCAGCCCGGCTTGGACGCCCACAGTGGCCTGGGCCTGGAACGACCCGTTCAACGCCCGTTCCTACTGGGGCAACGAGACAGCCGCCACGGCCAAAAGCCAAAGCACCTACACCACCGACAAAGCGCGCAAGTACACCTATCCCTACACGCCTGCGGCAGCCGCCGTCACCCCCGATGCCGCCACCGGGGCCTACAGCGACGGCAGCCTGGTGGTCGTGGCCGGCCAGTTGTATGACGATGCGGATGCAGACGGGGTGTATGACCTGGGCGAAGAACTGGGCGTAGTCAGTTACCAAGGCGCCTACTACACGATCGAGGATTTTGCCAAGCTACTGGCGCAAACAGCACCCTTCAACCAGTATTACTACCGTTATGATGTGAACACCTACAAGCACATAGATTTCGTGCCGCTCACCTACATCTACGACTCGGACATCTGGTATAACGACTACATCAGGATTTCCAATGTTTCCAATACCGACTATGTCCAAGTGCCCAATCCTGATTGGGACATGAGCAGCACCGCCTATGGCAAGCGGCAGTACATTGAAGATTGGGAGACTGTGTTCACTGCTAGGATAGAAGCAAGCACACCTGGGCTCTATACTTTCAATGGCACTCAATTCGTTCCTGCTCTGATTGCTGACGACATCATCTATCAAGTCAAAGTCCCCTACTGGAAGCGGGGCCAGGGTTATTTCTACCTGCCCATCGTCCACAATGCCGATCAGGTGGACGGGGTCACCAAGAAGGACGGTTACTACGGTGTGCTGCGCAACCACCTCTACCAGGTCAACATCACCAGCATGGTCGGGATGGGCACGCCCAATCCCAGCGAGGACAATCGCACGATTACGCCGCAGAAGCCCATCGAAGACGAGTACTATGTGCAGGCCCAGGTCAATGCCCTGCGTTGGCGCTTTGTCAAGCAAGACTACCAATTTGAATAGGCCATGACTACTATGCAAATTCCTGCCAGACCCTTGATCGGTCGCAGTTGCCTGTCCAGTCTGTTGGGCTGGGGGCTGGTGCTGACCGGCCTGGGCCTGGCCGCCTGCAACGCCATCTTCGAATATCCCGGCGACTGCGATGCCTGGATCCGGCTGGTCTATGACCGCAACATGAAATATGCCGATGCCGCGCCCCGCGAAGTCAGTTCGGCCCAGGTATATGTGTTCGATGAGGAAGGGTTGCTCTACAAGAGCTATTCGGCCTCGCGCGACGAGTTGCAGGCCCAGGGCTGGCGCATCCCGCTTCGCGGTCTGCCCCGGGGCGACTATCAGTGTGTGGTGTGGTGCGGATTGGAAGAAGCCACGGAGAGTTATTCCCTGCCCCGCATGCACAACGGCCGCTCGCGCATCGAAGAGCTTTCCTGCCGCCTGCAGCGCAATCGCAACGCCAGCCAGGCCGCCGAGGTGGGCGAGATCCAGCCGCTCTTCCACGGCAGTATCCAGCTTCGTGAGCAAGTGCATTTCGAAGGCAGCGACACGGCGACCGTCCACCTGACCAAAGACCGCAACAGCCTGCGCGTCATTCTCCAGGAAAACAGTCCCCTGGGTGGCGACACCCGGCTGCTCACCGCCAGCATTGCCGACTGCAACGGCCTGCTCAACTACGACAACCGTCCCCTGGACGATGAAACGCTGCTCTACCGGCCCTGCTTCACCGACTATGCGGCCGCCGACCCCTCGGTGGCCTCGGCCTCAGGGGCCAACGTCGCCCTGATGGAATTCACCTTGAGCAGGCTATGGATTGACCCGAGCCGTGAGAACCGCCTAACAGTCTATCACCGGCAAAGCGGCGACACGGTCTTGTCCATCCCGCTCAACCGCTATCTGTGTCTAGCTAGGGAACACTACCAATCTGAGTTGTCCGATCAGGAATACCTCGACCGTCAGGACAACTACAGCCTCACCTTTTTCCTGCAACAGGGCCGTTGGGTCGGCTCGCAGGTGGTGGTCAATTCGTGGAAGATGATCGTCAGTGACGAAAAGTTTGACTAAATGAAACCAGCGCCGGGACTACACGTACTCCAGCTCTCCGATGCCCTGGCGCAGCACCACGGGCTCGTCGCCCGTGCAATCCACCACGGTCGAAGGTTGCACACCGCCCTGGCCGCCGTCGATGATCATATCGACAAAGCGACCGTAACGTTCTTCGATGAGTTCGGGGTCGGTCATATACTCAGCGGCGCCTTCGACCTCCTCCTCCCCCTCGTCCCATAGGTTTTCATAGTTCTTGAGAGAGGTGGTCATCAGGGGATTGCCGAGTTCCTCGACAATGGCACTGACGATGCCATTGTCGGGGATACGGATGCCGATCGTTTTCTTCTGTTTGAAGAGTTTGGGCAGCGCGTTCGTGCCGTTCAGGATAAAGGTGAACGGACCGGGCGTGTTGCGTTTGATGAGCTTGAACACCGGGTTCGAGATCTTGGCATAGGCACTGATCTGGCTCAGGTCGCTGCAGATGAACGACAGATTGGCCTTGGCCGGCGACTCACCCTTGATCTTGCAGATCTGCTCCACGGCACGGGCATGGAAGATGTCGCAGCCGATGGCGTAGATCGTGTCGGTGGGATAGATGATCAGGCCGCCCTCGCGCAGGGCGTTGGCTATCTTCTGCACCACGCGGGCATTGGTGTTTTCTTCGTACAGTTTGATCAGCATGTTCTCTTGTTTCAGTTGAGGGGGTTAAAACCAGCGGACATAGCAGAAGTCCATGCGATGCGGCAGGTCGGCGTTCTTGGGGAACATACGGAACGAGAACTGGAACTGGCCGGCCTTCTTGAGGCGGTAGTTCAGTTCGAAGCGCATCTTGCCGGCCGGGGCCTGTACCTGGTTGAGCTCGGCGGTGATGTGCTCGATCTCGCCCGTCAGTTTCTGCCGTTCGGCCACAAACTCGATGCCGATGCCCAACGTCAGACCCGTCTGCGACACATCCAGGGTGACGGCGATGGGCAGGGTTTCGCCCACCTTGGCCTGGTAGAGGTCTTCGGGCAGCTCTACCTTCTCGATGTTGATCTTGTCCCAGGCAGCGGCCATCTTTTCCTTCCAGGCGACAATCTCACGCACCTTGGCGTAGTTGTTGCGGGCCAGGTGCTCGCTGCGGTCGGCCAGTTTGGAATAAAAACGATCGATATAGTCGTCCAGCATGCGCTTGGTGGTGAAATGCGGCGCAATCTTGGCAATCGAGTTCTTGATATACATCACCCACTCGGGCGAATAGCCCTTGCTGTTCTTGGCGTAGTAGAGCGGCACGATCTCGTTTTCGAGTATCGAATAGATGGTGGCGGCGTCCAACTGGTCCTGGTACTGCTGGTTCTGGTAGGTCCGCTTCTCGGTCAGGGCCCAGCCGGCACCGGGTTTGTAGCCTTCCAGCCACCAACCGTCGAGTACGGAGAAGTTGAGCACACCGTTCATCTCGGCCTTCTGGCCCGAGGTGCCGGAAGCCTCCAGCGGGCGGGTCGGTGTGTTGAGCCAGACATCCACACCCGAGATGAGGCGCTTGGCCAGCGCGATGTCGTAGTTTTCGAGGAAGATGATCTTACCCTGGAACTGCGGCAGGCGCGAAATCTCGATGATGCGCTTGATGAGTCCCTGGCCTCCGCCGTCGGCCGGATGGGCCTTGCCGGTGAAGACAAACTGGACGGGATATTTCTCGTTGTTGACGATGCGGGCCAGGCGGTCCAGGTCGGTAAACAGCAGATGGGCGCGCTTGTAGGTGGCGAAACGACGGCCGAAACCGATGATCAGGGCATTGGGGTTCATCTTTTCCAGGATGCTCACGATGCGCGAGGGATCGCCCTGGTTCTGCAACCAGCTGCTGCGGTATTTCTCACGGATATACTCGATGAGCTGTTTCTTGCGGCCCTGGCGGATGGCCCAGATTTCCTCGTCGCTCACGCTGTAGATCATGTTGGAATATTTCTCGTTCGACTGGTCGTAGATCCAGTCGGGACCGAAGGTGCGAGTGTAGAGGGCCTTCCATTCGGGGGCGGCCCAGGTGGGCAGGTGCACACCGTTGGTGACGTAGCTCACGTGCATCTCTTCGGGGAAATAGCCTTTCCAGATGGGAGCGAACATCTCCTGCGAGACCTCGCCGTGCAGGCGACTCACACCGTTCACTTCCTGGCAGCAGTTGCAGGCGAACACGCTCATGGAGAACTTCTCGTCGTGGTTGCCGGGATTCTCGCGGCCCAGGTCCATGAATTCGTCCCACGTGATGCCCAGACGGCCGGGGAAGGCGTCCATGTACTTGCGGATGAGGCCTTCCTCGAAGCTGTCGTGACCGGCCGGCACGGGCGTGTGGCAGGTGTAGAGCGAAGAGGCGCGGACCACTTCGAGGGCTTCGTTGAAACTGAGTTTCTCATCCTGGATGAGATCGACCATGCGCTCGGCGTTGATCAGGGCAGCATGGCCTTCGTTGCAGTGATAGACCTGCTTCTTGATGCCCAGGGTCTTGAGCAGCTTGATGCCGCCGACGCCCAGCAGGTATTCCTGCTTCATGCGGTTTTCCCAGTCGCCGCCGTAGAGCTGGGCGGTGATGTGGCGGTCGTAGTCGCTGTTCAGGGGATGGTCGGTGTCGAGCAGGTAGAGCTTGACACGGCCCACCTGGGCCAGCCAGACATTGCAATGGACGATGTAGCCGGGGAACTCCACTTCGAAGTTCATGGGAGCGCCGTCCTGGTCCGTGACCTGGCTCAGGGGCAGGGTATTGAAATTTTGCGGCTCGTAGATGGCGATCTGCTGTCCGTCCATGGTGAGGCCCTGGGTGAAATAGCCTTCGCGGTAGAGGAAGCCCACAGCCACCATGTCGATGTTGCAGTCGGAGGCTTCCTTGAGGTAGTCGCCGGCCAGGATACCCAGACCGCCCGAATAGATCTTCAGGATCTCGGAAATGCCGTATTCCATGCTGAAATAGGCAATCGAGGGCCGGTCGGTGCGCGGAGCCACGTTCATATATTGGCTGAAACGGACATAGATTTCATTGAGTTTCTTCATAAAGGCTTCGTCGGCAGCGATTTCTTCCAACTGCTGATAGGCCAGGCGCTCGATAAAGAGCACGGGGTTGCCGCCGCAGGCGGTCCAGAGGTTTTCGTCGACGCTGCTCAGCAGGTCGGTTACTTCGGTGTTCCAAGTCCACCAATAGTTATGGGCAATTTCCTGCATTTTCTCCAGGCCGGCGGGCAGCTTGGACTGTACGGTCACTGCGGACCATTGGGGTTGATTGGTACAGAGTTTTGTCTTCATTCTGCTAGTTTATTGAATTTGTCAAAGGTTATGCGTTGCGTGCTGCGGCGTTCTTCAGGGCCAGGCGGTAGGCCTGCGCGTAATACTTGATAAAACGCGTCCACAGGGCCTGGCGCGAAACGTCGCGGGCATTCATGTCTATGGTGTCACGCTCTTGGGACGTGCAGCGGTCGAATTGGAGCATGAGCAGGGCGGCCGTCTCGACAACATGACTTTCGTTGCCGTCGCAGCGGTCGATCACGGCCACGCCGCCCGACAGGTTTTCGCCTTCGTGGCCCAGCCCCCGGTACCAGCTGCCGAAGCCCGACAGCGAGGTGGTCATCGTGGGGATGGAAAAGGCGATGCTCTCCAGGGGGGTGTAGCCCCAAGGCTCATAGTACGACAGGAAGGCTGTCAAGTCGAAGCCTTGCAACAAGTCGTAATAATTCATGTCGAATATGCCGTCGTGGCCATGCAGGTAGCAAGGGACGAAGATCACCTTCACCTGTTCGCCTTGGGTGTTGCCCAGGCCCTGGGCCTTGATGGCGTTGAGCACCTGGTCGTGCTCGATTTCGTACATCCAGTGGGTGTTGTAGGGATGATAGATGGGCCCGTCCCAGCAGGGTTGGCCGTTTTGCCTGGCAGCCAGCCGGTCGAGCACCTCCTGACGCGGAGCGCTGACATTGCCCGGCACCAGGATATAGGCCAGCACGGGGCGGTCTTCGCGGGTGGCCAGCTCGGAGAGGCGGCGCAGGCTCTGGACAAAGAGGTCGAGCCCCTTGTTGCGGAATTCGTAGCGGCCGGCGGTAGCCACCAACAGCGTATCCTCGGGCAGGGCATATCCCAGCAGGGCTTCGGCCACCGAAAGGAGTTTCTGCCGGGCACGGGCGCGCATCTTGCGAGCCTGGGTCTTGGGCAGGACAAATCCGTCTTCAAAGCCGTTGGGCGTGACCACATCGGGGGCCTTGCCCAGCAGGGCGGCGCATTCGCGAGCGGTGATCTCGCTCACCGTGGTAAAGCAGTCGGCTTCCCAGGCAGCGGCCTTCTCGATGGAGTGCTTCGACTGCATGTTCAGCTCCAGGGCCATGATGTCGCCGTCGTATTGGTCGAGATATTTGTACAGGGCCTTGTGGTTGCTGCACAGCGAGCGGCCGATCGAGGTGGCGTGGGTGGTGAACACGGTGGCCACGGCGGGCAGGAAATGCTTCACATAGAGCAGGCTCATGCCGGTGGTCCATTCGTGGAAATGGGCGATGGTCTGGCCCGTGGCGGCATCGATCTGGCGATAGTGGCAGAGACTTTCGATGACCCGGCCGGCAGCGTAGGCAAAGGCGCAGGATTCGCGATAGTCGCCGTAGGCGTGCAGGGAATCCACCCCGAACCACTCCCAGAACTCGGTAAACATCCGGTCTTGCTCGTGGTAGAACAGCCGGAAATCGACCAGGATGGCCAGCGGCCGCCCGGGGATTTCCCAGCGACCTACCCTGAGGCGAAGTTCTTCCTTTTCACAGGCCTGGCGGCACCAGTCGGACAGCGGGCCTTCCTCTTCGGTGAAGAGGTCTTCCGGCTGCTCGGGGCAATAGATGGTATGGATGTCGGGGCCGATGAAGCAGAGCCGGTCGCCATAGCTTTTGCCCAATTGGCGGGCATGGGTCGAGAGGACGGTGTAGATGCCGCCCACCCGGTTGCAGACTTCCCAGCTCACTTCAAACAGCCAGTCTTGTTTTGCTGATTGCTTCACTTGTTTTTCCTCTTTCTTCATCAAGGGTCGGAAGGGGGCTTAGTTCAACATCACCTGGCCGCCGGTGATAGGCAGGGCCTGACCGGTCTCACCCAGCTGCTCCATCAGGTAGAGCGCGCCCTTGCAGACATCCTCGGGAGCGCAGCCCTTGCGCATGGGCACCTGGGCCAGGTAATAGTCCTTGACATCCTGCACGGTCTTGGCGCCGGGCACCTTGCCGGCCTTCAGGTACTGGATGAACAGGCCGTTTTCGGGATTGCTCCACAGCGGACCGTCGTAGAAGTTGCCCGGGCAGATGGAGTTGACCTTGACACGGAAGGGTGCCAGCTCGAGGGCAAACGACTGAGTGAGGCCCACGCCGCCGAACTTGCCGCCGGCATAGGCGAAATTGGCCTTGCTGCCCCGCAGGCCCGACTTGGAGTTGACCTGGATGATATCGGCATAGTACTGCTCGTCGGCATACTTGGTCTGCAGCTTCATGACGCGGCTCACCACCTTGGAGCAGTAGAAATAGGCATAGTAGTTGATCTTGGTGACAAAGTCGAAGTTTTCGGGCGTCATGTCCTCCAGGCCGCCTGCGCGCAGCACGCCGGCATTGCTGATGAAGGTATCCACGGCGCCGAACTGGCAGATGGTCTCGTGTACCAGGTTCTCGATGCTGGGAATGTCGCTCACGTTGGTCTTGACAAAGATGGCGCGGTTGCTCTTGGCCATCGTGTTGAAACGGTCGACCGTAGCCTGTCCGACTGTCTCGTTGAGGTCGGCCACCACGATGTTGGCACCTTCCAGCAGCAGGCAGCGGGCAATGCCCTCGCCGAAGCCCTGGGCAGCGCCCGTGACGATGATGGTCTTGTTCTCGGCCCGTCCGGCGGCGCCTCCGGCTGCCACGCTGCGGCGGTAGTTCTCCACTTCCCAGTTGTCGATGAAATCGATCTGGGCCTGGGTCATCGGATGCGGTCCGCCAAACTGCTCGCTGTAGGCGGCAATCTTCATGGCGTCTTCATAGACATCGAGGATGGTGTCGCACTGGGCGGCGTTGTCGCCCACGGCCACGATACCGATGCCTTTGACCAGCAGCACCTTGGGCAGGTAGCCGAATTTGTCGACGAAGGCCGGGATGGCTTTTTCAGCCTGGGCAATCATGGCTTCGGGCTCCTCGGCGTCGATATAAATGTAGTTGGATTTGGCATAGACAATGCCGTCGGGGGTGAAAGGACGGGCAATCTTGGCATAGGCTTCGGCCGAGTCGTAGAACGACTTGACGAGGCTGTTCTTGCGTACCTTGAGCACCTTCAGGTTGGCACCGGCGTAAGGGTTGCGGATGCCCTGGCACTGGCAGCCGGCCTGGCGGATGGCCTGCCGGCAGAGCATCATGCGCAGGGCGGGCACCACCTTCTCGACGCAGTCGCAGGTGGGACGGTCGGTGATTTCCAATTCCTTGCCGCTGAGCTTGGAAAGAATCTCGTCGTAAATCTTCCTGATTTCGGCGATGGTGTTGGCGGCTACGAAAATGCCGTGGTTCTGTAGCCAGATCACGGAAGGCTCCTCGTTGAAGCGGGCGCGGTGGGCCTGGATGCCCTCCTCCACTTTCTTGAACAGGGTGTAGCCCGGATCGGTGTAGGGTACATAGAGGGCCTTCTCGCCAAACAGGGCGTGGAGCTGCTGCTCGGCTTTTTGGGAGCACATCAGGCCGTTGACGGCCGTGGGATGGAGATGGACCACGAAAGCATAGTCGATGATGTTGTGCATCGAGGTCTCGACCGAAGGACGGCGGCCCTTGGTGATACAGGCGGCGGCCAGGTCGTTCTTGACCTGCTCTTCACGCTCGGCGGTGTTGGCGCTGTACTGGCGCTCACTCAACACTTGCAGTTTGCTGCGGTCGAGCACGGCGAAACCGTCTTCGGTGATGGTGGCCAGGGCTGAGCCCGAAGCCTTCACCCAAAGCTTTTCTGCATTCTTGTACGAGGTGTTGCCGCCACCGGCGATGACATAGCGTTTGTCTTTTCCGTAGAACTGGGAAATGGCAATCAAATCCTGAATTTCCGACATTGTAGTAGTATTTTGCTTGTTCTTTTAAATCGAATGAATCAACTGGTCGCCCAGTTCGATGAAATATGGGCGCTTGCTGGGATCGGCTTTGCCGCTGGCATCGACATAGCCCGTGAGGCCCTGGCGCACCAGGTGCTGATGGGCGGCCACCACGCAGGCGCCTTCGTAGTTGATCTGCAGCAGCTTGTCAGTGAGCGGTGTGCTGTGGCGGGCAAACAGCTCGACCGGTTCCATGGCCGGGGTGTTGTGCTCGCTGCCCAGCGTGACCACGAAGCCCTGGTCGTTGAGATAGGAGGCGTACTTCTCGAGCAAGGCGACATCGTTGCGGGTGGTGATGAACTCGACCGAGTAGAAACCGCGTTGGCGCAGCACATTGGCCACCTTTTCCAGATCGCCTTCGAAATCGGTGTATCCGCCCTTGGCATCGTCGGCCAGGAAGGGATAGGTGGGAATGCCGCCGCCGGCCAGGATGATCTGGCAGACAGTCTGCATGGGCAGGAAGGCCTTGGGATCTTCGGGCACGAAGGCGGCGCCGCCGGCCTTGAGCAGGTTGCTGCGGATCTCGTTCTCGACAGCGGCCTGGTTTTCGACGGCCGATTTCATTTCCTTGCCGCCCCAAAGGGTTTCCAGGAGGGCTTTGATGCGCTGGGGATCGTCCTGGCAGTGTTCATAGACTTTCATGCGCAGGGCTTTGGCCAGATGGCGCTCGCGGATCGAGCCGCGGGTCAGCTTCTTCTCGATCCACTGGAAATCGAGCTGGAAACCGGCCTGCTTTTCGGCCAGTACGGCATTGAGTTTGCCGCACATGCTCTCGACCTGGGCGTTGGCTTCGCGGCGCACGGCGGCCAGCTGCGAGGCATAGGGTTCGGCCAGGTGGAAGGGATAGGACAGGCCCTTGCCGCTCAAATAGGTACGGCCGGGGTTGCCGGGATCGTTCACGCGAAGGCCGGCTTTCTGGTCTTCCTCATTGAGACTGATGAATTCGATGTTGAACAGGGGATACAGATGCCGCTTCTGGCAGCCTTCGGCCCAGGCCTGATAGCCGGCCGTCGTGTAGAAATCGTTGATTCCCACCACTTTCACATTTTCCTGCACGGCTTTGTCCAAGGCTTCTTCCACGCCCGAGAAGGCGCTGAAAGAATAGGGCGTATGCAGGTGCGCGTTCACTTTCTCGATTTTCATAAGTTCAGTCTCTATTTGCAAAAATCAATAACACTATAATTCTCAGCACTGTATCATAGAATTGTCCACTCTAGCGGCATTCTATGAATTAAGGTGCGAAGGTAGTGAAAGCCAAGCGCAAATGCAAATGGAATTGCATCGCTCTTTTTTTGGTAGGCTGGCAAGCCCGGCGATGGAAAGAAAAAAGCCGATCCTGAGGGGACCGGCTTTTCGCTGTATGGGGAGGGGTGATGCTTAGACACCCTTCTTGGCACGGATGATCTGCTGGGCAGCCGTCAGATTGGCAGTCGGCACATAGTCCTTGAGCGGCATCATCTTCTCGTGGATGGCATCGAGGAACCATACAGGCTGCGGGAAGAAGGCCTCTTCCAGTTCGTGGCAGGGGGTGATCCAGTTGCGGGAACCCAGCACCACGGGAGCAGCATCCAGATAGTCGAAGCAGAGGTCGGTGATGTTGGCGGCCAGGTCGTTGAGGAACGAACCCCGGGCGCAAGCGTCGCCGGCGATGATGATGCGACCGGTCTTCTTGACCGATTCGATGACCTTCTCGTAGTTGAAGGGCACCATGGAACGGGCATCGATCACTTCGGCTTCCAGGCCGAATCTTTCCTTAAGCATGTCGGCAGCCTGCAGGGCGCGATAGAGCGTGGCACCGATGGTGAGGAAGGTGACGTCCTTGCCCTGGCGCTTGATGTCGGGCTCGCCGAAGGGGATTTCGTAGTAGCCTTCGGGCACACCGCCTTCGTGGAATTCCTCACCCTTGTCGTAGATGCGCTGGCTCTCGAAGAAGATGACCGGGTCGGTACCCTGCAGGGCGCTGTTCATCAGGCCCTTGGCATCGTAAGGAGTGACGGGGAAGGCCACTTTCAGGCCGGGGATGTGGGTGCAGAGGCTGGTCCAGTCCTGAGAGTGCTGGGCACCGTATTTGGAGCCGACACTGACACGGACCACGACCGGCATCTTCAGAATGTTGCCCGACATGGCCTGCCACTTGGGCAGTTGGTTGAAGATCTCGTCGCCGCAGCAACCCAGGAAGTCGCAGTACATGATCTCGGGGATGACACGGCCGCCGCACATGGCGTAACCGATGGCCGTACCGATGATGGCGGCTTCGGCGATGGGCGAGTTGAACAGGCGGTGAGGCGGCAGGGCCTCGGTCAGGCCGCGATAGACAGCGAAGGCACCGCCCCATTCGCGGTTCTCTTCACCGTAGGCCACCAGGGAGGCGTCCTTGTAGAAGCGGTCGATGATGGCTTCGAAGATACCGTCCTTGATGTTGTACATTTTCATTTTGCTGACGGGCTTGCCCTCGGCATCCACATAGAAGCGGGTCTTGCCGGCGATGCTCTTGACACGCGGGTTCTCTTCCATCGGATGATTGACATCGGGCTTGGCCGTGCTCAGGGAGTCGATGCTCTGGTTGGAGAACATCATGTCGCCCAGCAGCTCGTTGTCCTTGACCAGATCCATGCGGGGAGAGATTTCCTCGTCGATGGCCAGCTTGTACATTTCGAAGATGGTGTCCTTGACCTTGGTCTGGATGGCATCCAGGTCTTTCTGCTTGGCCAGGCCGGCGGCAATCAGTTTCTTGCCATAGGCGATGATGCAGTCTTCGGCTTCCCAGGCGGCGATTTCCTCCTTGGTGCGGTAGGATGACTGGTCGGAAGGCGAGTGGCCGCTGTAGCGGTAGGTGACAACATCCAGCAGGCAGGGACCCTGCTTGGCTTCCAGGAGCGCTTTCTTGCGACGGAAAGCGTCGATGACGGCCAGGGGATTGTAACCGTCGACACGTTCGGCGTGCATGGCATCGGGATTGAAGCCGGCACCCAGACGGGCGGCAAAGCCGTAACCCATGGTCTCGCCGCGGGTCTGTCCACCCATGGCATACTGGTTGTCCATGATGTTGAACAGCACGGGCAGACCGCCCTTCATGTCGCCTTCCCACATGGTGTGGAACTGGTCCATGGAGGCGAAGGTCATGCCTTCGAGCACCGGACCGCGGGCCATGGCACCGTCGCCCAGGTTAGCTACGACGATACCTTTCTTGCGATTGACCTTTTTATAGAGGGCGGCACCCACAGCGATGGAGCCGGAACCGCCGACGATGGCGTTGTTGGGATAGATGCCGAAGGGGGTGAAGAAGGTGTGCATCGAGCCGCCCAGACC
Organism: Bacteroidales bacterium; assembly: GCA_017446025.1. Lineage (GTDB taxonomy): Bacteria > Bacteroidota > Bacteroidia > Bacteroidales > UBA1402 > UBA1757. The sequence goes on from JAFSRR010000040.1 coordinate 21,389, forward strand.
CTTGTTGAAACCGGTCGTGCGGGCGAAGATCTCGGCGATGGCACCGTAGATGAGGAAGCGGATGCCCAGTTCCTTGGTCGTGCCCTTGAAACCCTTGGAGGCAACGGCGAGCGTAGCACCGCCCCAGAACTCTTCCATGACTTTCTTGAGTTCCTTGTCGGGGAGGATTTCGATCGAGCGCAGGCCCTTGGCCAGGATTTCACCGTGGCTGCGGTGGGAACCAAAGATGAAGTCGTCGGTGTCGAGCATGTAGGCCATACCGACGGCGGCAGCCTCCTGACCGGCCGACAGGTGGGCCGGACCCGGGTTGTTGTAGGCCACGCCGTTGTAGCCGCCCGTGGTCTTGACCAGGTTGAGCATGGTCTCGAACTCACGGATGAAAGCCATGTCGCGATAGATGCGTACCAGGTCTTCTTTCTTGAAATTGCCTTCTTTTAATTCGTCGTCGATGCTCTTCTTGTACTGCATGACGGGAATCGGAGCGATTTTGATCTGCCCCGGCTTACGAACCTCTTTAGGATCGATGTAGATGGATTTTGGCATAGTATTTTGTTTTTGACGATTACAGACTGAAACTGGTTTCCTTCATGATCTCGCTCACGGTGGGATGCGGGAAGACGATCTCCTGCATCTCCTTGAGAGTGAGTTCCTGCTCGATGGCCATGCAGGCGGCGCAGATCATCTCGCTCGAGGTATTGCCCAGCAGATGGACGCCCAGCACTTCGTTGTATTTTTCACCCACCAGCACCTTGCACAGTCCGTTGCCGCCTTCGTTCTCGGCGACGAAACGGCCCGAGAAGGCCATCGGCAGCTTGGCCACCTTGTAGGCGATCTTCTTAGCCTTGGCCTGTTCTTCGGTCAGGCCCACGCCGGCCACCTCGGGGTTGGTGTAGACCACGCCGGGGATGGCATCGTAGCGCATGTGGTCTTCGCGGCCGGTCAGGTTGTTGACCACCACTTCGCCTTCGCGGGAGGCAGTATGGGCCAGCAGGCTGAAACCGGTGATATCGCCGGCGGCAAACACGCCGGGCACGTTGGTGCGCATCTTCTCATCGACCTTGACACCGCGTTCGACGGCCACGCCGAGATTCTCCAGGCCGAAGCCCTTGGTGACGGCACGACGGCCGACGCTCAGCAGGATCTTGTCGCCCTTGACCGACTGCAGCTGGCCGTCCTTCTCGAAGAAGACCTCGTGGCCTTCGATCTTGACCACCTTGGCTTGCAGGAAGAAGTTGACGCCCTTCTTGGCGTAGATGTCGCGCAGCATGGCGGAGATTTCGTAGTCGAGGCCGCCGAGAATCTCGGGCAGCATCTCGACGACCGTTACCTTGGTGCCCAGGCTGTTGAAGAAGGAGGCGAACTCCATGCCGATGACACCGCCGCCGATGATGACCAGCTCCTTGGGCTGCTCGGCGAGCTGCAGGATTTCGCGGTTGGTGACCACGATGTCGCCGGCTTCCTTCAGACCGGGAATGGGAGGCACGGAAGCCTCGGAACCGGTGCAGAGCAGCAGGTTCTCGGACAGGTAGCTCTCGCCGTTGCAGGTGATTTCAATGCCCTTGGGGCTGCGGCCCTGGATGAAGGCTTCGCCCTTGACCACCGTGACGTGGTTCATCTTCATGGCGCCTTCGACGCCCGAGACGAGCTTCTTGACCACTTTGTTCTTGCGGGCCATGATCTTGCCGAAGTCGTAGCTGACCTTTTCGGCGAAGATGCCGTATTTGTCGCCATGCACGGCGTTGTCGTAAGTCTTGGCACTGTAGAGCAGCGTCTTGGTGGGGATACAGCCCTCGTTGAGGCAGACACCGCCCATGCTGTTCTTCTCGAACAGGATAACATTCAAACCTTTGTGACCGGCGCGTTCGGCAGCCACGTAGCCGGCGGGACCGCCGCCGATGATTGCTAGATTATACATGATCGCGTACGTTTAAAATCAGAAGATGTCGAGTTGCAGATTCTCGATTTCGACGGCAATCTGCTTGAGGAAACGGGTGGCCTCGCCGCCGTCCAGGGCACGGTGGTCGTAGGTCAGGCTCAGGCCGATGTAGGGCACGAAGGCATAGACACCGCCGCCCAGGTCCTTGGGACGGGGCACGATGGTGTTGACACCCAGGATAGCCGACTGGGGCAGGTTGATGACCGGGGTGAAGATCTCCACACCGTAGTTGCCCAGGTTGGACACCGTGAAGGAAGCTGCTTCGGGGCTGAGCAGGTCGGGATCGATGCCGCCTTTGCGGCAAGCCTCGGCCAGGGTCTTGAGCTGGTTGGACAGGCCCACGATGCTCAGGTCGTCGGCATTGCGCACGACGGGCACCATCAGGCCGCGGTCGGTATCGACGGCCACACCCAGATGGACTTTGTTGAACAGACGCATCGACTCGCCCAGGAAGTGGGAGTTGACGTTGGGGTACTGCTTCAGGGCCTTGATGACGGCGTAGCAGACCATGTCGTTCAGGGTGATGTTGGCCGTGAGCGTACCGGCTTCCATGGCTTTCTTGCATTTCTTGCGCAGCTCCATCATGCGGCGGGCGTCGGCCCCCAGATGGTGGGTGAGCTGGGCCGAGTTCTGCAGCGAAGCGTGCATCGACTTGGCGATGATCTTGCGCATGTTGCTCAGTTTCTTGTCTTCGTAGTCACAACCATAGACGGCGTTGGGCACTGCCTTGATGTCGGCAGCCTTGGCCGTGCCGGCCAGACCGGATCCGGCGGTGGGCTGCATGCCTGTTTCGCGGGCCACTTCCTTGGCCAGGGCGGTCATCTTGGGACGAGCCTCCACGGCGGCCTGGACATCGCGTTCGATGATGCGTCCGTGAGGGCCGCTGCCGGCGATATCCTTCAGGTTGAGGGCCTCCTTGTCGGCCAGGTGGCGGGCACGGGGTGAAGCGAAGGTCTCGCCCGTGGGAGCTGCTTTCGGAGCGGCAGGGGCAACGGGAGCTGCAGAAGCGGCAGGAGCCTCGGCCTTGGGAGCTTCGGCGGCTTTGGGCGCCTCGGCGGCGGGAGCAGCGGCGGGAGCGGCGCTGCCGGCCATCAGGGCCGACACATCTTCGCCGGGCTGTCCGATGGCCATCACATTGGTCAGGACAGGCACTTCGTCGCCTTCGTTATAGAGACATTCCAGCACGACGCCGTCCACGGGAGACTCCTCCTCGAAGGAGGCCTTGTCGGTCTCGTAGGAGAAAATGATGTCGCCTTTCTTCACGCTATCACCCTTCTTCTTGATGGAAGCGATGATACAACTTTCTACGGATTGCCCTTGTTTGGGCATGATTACGATAGTTGCCATATGATAATTCTATTGGTTTTTTCCGGCTGCAAAAGTACAATCACAAACTGGTAAGAACAAGCCTTTTGAAGTTATTTTTTCTTTTAGAAAAACTACCTCAGCACGACCTTGGCGGCCGAGCCCCCGATCCTGACCACATAGAGGCCGGCCGGCAGGTTGTCGATACGGCTTGTGCCGGCCGGGATCCGGGTGTTGACCACAGTCTGTCCGCTGAGTGTAAATACTTGCAATTGGTCGGACTGCCGGCTGCGTATCCAGAGACTGCCTTGACGGGCAAAGACCTCGGCTGCGGCCGCTGTCTGGACAGCGGGCAGG
>JAFSRR010000041.1 GCA_017446025.1 Bacteroidales bacterium
CGCGAACTGGACATCGCCTCGGCTGTGATGCGCGTCACCTACACACAGAACGGCGTACATTACACCCGCGAGATTTTCGCCTCCCATCCCGACGATGTCATCGTCATGAAGATCTCGGCCGACCGGCCCAAATCGGTCGATGTGAGCATCAGTCTGAGTTCTACCCACAAGCCGACTACGACCTACAAAGTGGAGGGCGACGAAGTGTATATGAGCGGTCAGGCTCCTGGTCACGGCCAGCGTCGCAATGATGCCATGATTCGTGGCTGGAAAGCCGAAGGCCGCCATCCGGAACTGTATTTCGCTGACGGTAGCCGCAAGTATCAGGACAACCTGCTCTACGGCGACCAGATCAACGGGCTGGGCACCTACTTTGAAACCCGTCTGAAGGCCATCGCCCCAGGCGCCACCATTGCCATCGAAGACAATCCTGCTGTGAGCCAGCGCAATCCGGCCAGCCGCAACCTGCATGTGAGCGGTGCCGACGAGGTCGTCTTCGTTTTGGCCTCGGCCACCAGCTTCAACGGTTGGGACAAGAGCCCCTCGCGCGAAGGCAAGGATGCCGCCGCCCTGGCCGATGCCGCCCTGGCTGCCGCTTCGGCCAAGAGCTACAGCACGATGATGAAAGCCCATCAGACTGACTACAAGAACCTCTTCGACCGCGTCAAATTCACGATGCCGGCGCCCGAAAAGGCCTTGCAGTTGCCCACCGACGAACGTATCTGCGAATTCTACAACACCTACGACAACGGACTGGTGACACTGATGTTCCAATATGGCCGCTATCTGATGATCAGCGCTTCGCGCCCCGGCGGCCAGGCTATGAACCTGCAGGGTATGTGGAACGACAAGACCATGCCTTCGTGGAACTGCGGCTACACACTGAATATCAATGCCGAAATGAACTACTGGCCCGCCGAGCCGGCCAACCTCAGTGAATGTGCCGAGCCCTTCTTCCAGATGATCAAGGAACTGGCCGAATCGGGCAAGGTTACGGCCCGCGACATGTATGGCCGCAGCGGCTGGGTGGCCCATCACAATACCTCCATCTGGCGCGAGACGCATCCCAACGACGGTACGCCCACTTCTTCCTACTGGCCCATGGCCAGCGCCTGGCTGAGTGCCCATTTCTGGGAACACTATCTCTTCACCGGCGACCGCGCCTTCCTTGAGCAGGAAGCTTATCCCGTGATCAAAGGCGCTGCCGAGTTCTTCACTGACTGGCTGGTCGACAACGGCCAAGGCTATCTGGTGACCCCGGTGAGCAACTCGCCCGAAAACACCTTCATCGTACCCAGCGGGGCTGTCGATGGGAGAGGCCGCTTCCTGAAATCGGCCATCAGCATGGGCAGCACCATGGACATGACGCTGATCCGCGAGCTTTTTGCCCACACCATCGAGGCTTCCGAGATCCTGGGTGTGGACGAGGATTTCCGCCGTCAGTTGCAGGACCAGACGGTCAAGCTCCTGCCTTTCCGCATCGGCTCGCGCGGCCAGTTGCAGGAATGGCAGCAGGATTTCGGCGAGGCCGAACCCCACCACCGTCACGTATCGCACCTCTATGGCCTGCATCCGGGTAACCAGATCAGCTACGACGCCACGCCCGACCTGTTCCGTGCCACCATGCGCACCCTGGAACTGCGCGGTGACGAGGCCACCGGCTGGTCGATGGGCTGGAAGATCAATCTCTGGGCCCGCCTGCTGGACGGCGATCATGCCAATATCATCGTCAAGAACCTGTTCAGCCCGGTCGGTTTCGGCACGCGCCGCACATCGGGCGGCGGTGTCTATCCCAACCTGCTGGATGCCCATCCGCCCTTCCAGATCGACGGTAACTTCGGTTACACGGCCGGTGTCATCGAAATGCTCATGCAGAGCCACGCCGGCTTTATCCAGCTCCTGCCTGCCCTGCCCACGGTATGGCCCGAAGGCAGCATCACGGGCATCAAGGCCCGGGGCGGTTTCACCATCGACCTGACATGGAAGGACGGCCGCTTGAGCCAGGCGGTGATCCATTCGGAAAAGGGCGGCAACTGCCGTCTGCGCACCGAAGTGCCTGTCAAGGTGAAAGGTGCCACGGCCCGCACGGCCCAGGGCGAGAATCCCAACGCCCTGTTCCATACGGTGGCTGCCGGCAAGGTGGAAAACTTCGCCGAGCGACCATTGCCCGGACTGCCTCAGAAACAGTATTACACGGTCGATTTCATGACCAAGCCGGGTAAGAGCTACACCATCGTTTGCCAGTAGCATGAGGTGGGGATAAAAATTTTGATAATATTTTATTCCCTTCTGTTCACTTTTTGGATGAAATATGTATTTTTGCGGCGGACTAAGTCAAGACAGACAGTGAATTAACTATTTGTCGTGGCCGGTCCGCCCAAATTGTTTATATTATGGAAAATACCGTCACTCTGTTGTCCGGTCCCTCGCAGCGGACTCCGTTTATCGAAAGTCCCTATCTGCCTGCGGGCAAGGATGAATACTTTCTTCGTAACAAACAGGCCAAAAAACCTGCCGGCGGCTGGCGCCACCTGCATTCCGACGAAATCGAGCGCCTGGTCAAGAACAACAACACTTCCGACAACTGGGACAACATCTTTGTGACGGATGTTTTCGATCCCCGTCAGATCAAGAACAACAAGTTTTACGGCATGGTGCGCATCGGCGCTGTCTCAGACGGCCTGCTGCAGTACCACGATCTGCGTCTGAAGGTGGGTATCACCAACAGTCTGATCGATTCGTGCGACATCGGCGACTATGTAGCCGTGCACGATGTCCACTATCTGTCGCACTACATCATCGGCGACCGCTGCATCCTGTTCAACGTGCAGGAAATGTGCGTGACCAACCATGCCAAGTTCGGCAACGGCATCCTCAAGGACGGGGAAGACCCCGAAGTGCGTGTCTGCCTGGATGTGATGAACGAGACGGGTACCCGCTGCGTCTATCCTTTCGACGGCATGATTGCGGCCGACGCCTACCTCAGTGCCAAGTTCATCGACGACCGCGAGCTGCAGGCCAAACTCGCCGAACTGACCCAGCGCCGCTTCGACAGCCGTCGCGGCTATTACGGCACGGTGGGCATGGATTGCGTGGTCAAGAACTCGGCCATCATCAAGGATGTGAAAATCGGTGACTCCTGCTACATCAAGGGCGCCAGCAAACTGAAAAACATCACCATCAACTCTTCCCTTGAGGAACCGACCCAGATCGGCGAAGGGGTGGTGCTGGTCAACGGCATCGTCGGCTACGGCTGCCATATTTTCTATTCCTGCATCGGCGTGCGCTTTGTCATGGGCAACAATTCCAACCTCAAGTACGGGGCCCGTCTGATTCACTCTTTCCTGGGTGACAACTCGACCATCTCCTGCTGCGAGGTGTTGAACAACCTGATTTTCCCGGCCCACGAGCAGCACCACAACAACTCTTTCCTGGTGGCCGCCGTCCTGATGGGCCAGACCAATATCGCCGCCGGTGCCACCATCGGCTCCAACCACAACAGCCGCACCAACGACAACGAAATCCAGGCCGGCCGCGGATTCTGGCCGGGACTGTGCTCCAGCGTGAAGCACTCCTGCCGTTTTGCCTCCTACACCATGCTGAGCAAGGCCGACTATCCCAGTGAAATGGATATCACCCTGCCTTTCTCGCTGGTCAACAACAATATCCACCACAACGAGCTGGAAGTCATGCCTGCCTTCTGGTGGATGTACAACATGTATGCCCTGGCACGCAACTCTTGGAAGTACAACAAGCGCGACAAACGCAAACGCAAGTTCCAGCACATCGAGTTCGACACCTATGCCCCCGACAGCATGGAAGAGGTGATCCAGGGTCGCAAACTGCTCGAAGTGTGGACGGCCAAGGCCTGGCTCAAGAAAGAGGGCCGCAGCACTGAGGGTTTGTCGCACAAGGAACTGCGCGAAATGGGACAGAAGATTCTCGGGGGCGACCGCTCCGTGGTGGCCGCGCTGGACATCTTCGGCGAAAACATGGAGAAAGGCAAGCGCCGCGTGCGCATTCTCAAAGTGTGGGAAGCCTATCATGCCTATGCCGACATGCTCACCTACTATGCCGTCAAGAACGTGATGAAATACATGCAGGACCATCCCAAGGCAAGCTTTGGCGACATGGTGGAGGCTGTGCAGGAAGACCGTCGCGAAAAGGGCTGGAGCAACCTGGGCGGCCAGCTCATGATGACACGCGACCTGGATGCCTTGATCGCCGACATCCGCTCGGGTGTGCTCGACTCCTGGGACGCCATCCATCACCGTTACGACGAAATCTGGGAAAAATACGACATCGACAAGCTGCGCCATGCCTACCTGTCGCTGTGCTACCTGCTCGAGACCGACCACATCACCAATGAGCAGTGGAAAATGGTGCTCGACCGCGGTCGCGAACTCCAGCAGTATGTCTGCGACCAGGTATATATCTCCCGCAAGAAGGACTACGACAACATCTACCGTCGCGCCACCTACCGCAACGACGAAGAAATGCTGGCAGCCATCAAGCCGATCGAGAAGGACGGCTTCATCCAGCAGATCCGCGAGCAGACGGCTGTCTTCAACGATGACATCTCCAAACTTTATAAACGTATATAAGTATGAACCTTACTGACAAAAATTATGCAAAGTACTGCCTGGTGCAGGAAATGATGGGCACGGTGGACACGGTCCGCAAGTTCGATCCGAGTGTCACGCGCGAAGTGGCCGAAATCATCCGCCGCTCGGGGCGCCTCTTCCTGACGGGTGAGGGCTCGAGCCGTATTTTCCCGGCCAAGAACGCCATGCGCAAGGCCAAACGTTGGGGCCTGGACCTCAATATCCAGACCGACGGCAGCCGCCAGTCTTATGAATACGATCTGTCGAAATACACTGTCTATTGCGCTTCCAACTCGGGCCGCACCAAGGAGGTCATCCTGCTGGCCAAGAAGCTGACCGAAGCCGGCAAGAAGGATGTATTCGGTCTGACCGCCTGTGAGGACACCATGCTCTCCAAGCAGTGCCATGCCACCCACGTGCTCAACTGTGGTTGGGAACAGGCCGTGGCTGCCACCAAGAGCGTCATTGAGCAGACCCTCTTTTATGAATCCATCCTTTGGCATATCAAGGGCGAAGACAAGACGGCTGCCCTCAAGGCGCTGCCTGGCCAGTTGGAAAAGGCCCTGACTTTGGAAATCCCCAAGGATATCGTCAAGGCTGCCATCGGTGCCGAGACCATCTATTTCTCGGGCTACAACGACGGCGTGGCTGAAGAGCTGACCCTCAAGACCAACGAAATCACCCGTCGCAAATCCGATTTCCTGGAAGGCACCTATGCCGTCCATGGTATCGAAGAGGTGATGAAACCCTGCGACATCGTCTTTGTGATCGACCCCATTGAAGCTGAAATTGAAAAGTTCCAGGAAGTGCTCGAAAAGGGCGTTGGCTGCAAGGTGGTGGCTCTTTCGACCCATCCCACGCCGTTCCCCACGGTCATCATTCCCGACTGCGGCGAATTGACTCCCTATGCTTATCTCTGCGCCGGTTGGAACCTGCTGGTCGAGATCGGCCTGGCCACCGGTATCGACCTGGACAAGCCCGACCGTGCCCGCAAGGTCGGCAACGAACTGGTCCTCTGATCACAGATACAGCCAAATAAAAAGTGGGTGACTGATTTATCGGTCACCCACTTTTGTTTTCCCCCTTGTTTGGGATATTCTTTCGGGCAGGTCGACTAGCAAACCCGTGGCCGAAAGATATTAATCTACAAACTGCATTTTATAGTATTTGGCTGTGAGCTTTTCGCCTGTGGCGCGCTCGATCATCTCGTTCCAGGGATACTGGCGGCCGGGGCGGAAAATGTTGTCCTGCAGCCACTGGCCGATGGCGGTGGGGTTGACACTGTAGTCGTCAAACTTCATGTCGTTTCGGCCCGTGATGTTGGCCGTGATGTAGTGGTGCACCTGCGAGGCAAACAGGGCCCCCAGCTGGTAGTTGTGGTAGTAGCAGGGATAGAGGGCAATATGGATCTTGGCGGCCCAGTCGGGCTCGTTGCGCCCTTCGGGATAACTGAGCAGCTGATACTTCTCAACCAGCTCTTTCCAGACAGCGTTCAAGTCCTGGTCGGGATCGGCATACATGGCTTTCTCGAAGCGATAGACCACCTGGGTCCAGCGCGAGAAGACCAGCTGCTGCAGGCGCAGCGACTTGAAGCAGTTCTCGGCAATGGCCAGCTTCTCTTCGTCGGAGAAGCCGAAGCGCTTCTGCATCCACTCGGGATTGCGCGACATTTTCTCGAACATCATGGCAATGCCTTCGGTGGTGAAGGTGTGGGCGGCTTCGCGGAAAAGGTAGTCGGGTTGTTGGTCGTGGCCCAGGGCATAGACACCATGGCCGAACTCGTGCAGCATGGTATTCATCCATTGCTCATTGTCGGTGATGTTGCACAGGATGCGGACGTCACCTTCGCTGTCGATGTCGGTGCAGAAGGCATGCTGGTTTTTGTTGTCCTTGGGATAAAGGTCGCTGTTTGACATGATGGCTTTGACATCCAGGCCCAGACTGGCATAGAAATCGGTGGTGAGCTGCTCGAGCGACTGTCCGCGGTAATACTTGTCCAGGTCGATGGGGTAGAGCACGGGAGCCTCCTGGAAGAAGCGGTCCTGGAAATGCCAGGGACGCAACTCATCGACACGGACATGGCAACGCTTGGCAAAAGCGGCGTCCATCTCGTCTTTCAGGGCCTTGAAACCGTCGCGGGTCATGTCGTCCAGTTCGTCGAAGAGGGCGGAAATCTCGGCGGGATCCTGTCCGGAGAGCGTCAGGCTCATGGTGTGGTAGTTGTCGAAACCCAGCTGACGGGCCACCTGGTTGCGCAGGCGGACCACCTCCAGCACATCGTCGGCCACCACCCGGCCCAGGGCCTTGTGGGCAGTCCAGACGGCCTCCAGCTCACGGCTGTCGGTCAGGTCGCTGAGCAGTTGCTCCACCTCGTTGTCGTTGATGGCACGGCCATGGTACTGGGCACGGTACTCGGCATATTTCAGCTCCAGGGCGGCCTCTTTCTGGCTGATGAGATTGAGCAGGCTCGTGTCGGCCTGGTTTTCGAGATACATGGGATAGAGGATTTCCAGCTGGCGGGCCAGCGAGGCGTCCTTGATGCCACCGTTTTCCTTGAGTTGTTTCAAGGTGGCGAAGGTCTCCTGATCGGACAGCAACTCTGTGAGCTGCATGTTTAGGTTGGCGTAGCGCTCGAAAGCTTCGGCATCACCGTTGACGGCGCCCTGCCAGTAGGCCAGGTTGGCCTCTTTCATGAGCGGACGGGCTTGCTCTTCGGTGTGTTGGATAATTTCTTTCAGTTTCATTTCCTGACGGTTTTGACAGCCGGTAAAGGCCAGGACCGCAAACATCACGGTCCAATAACTCATTTTTTTCATAAAGCGGAAGAAGGTTTATGTATGAATACTTTTCGTTGCGAATAGAGCAGGATGGCAGCCAGCAGCGCCCCCAGCACATCGGAGATGGTGCAGGAAATCCACACACCCTTCAGACCGCCCCACTGCCAGAGTTCGAACAGATGGGGGATAAGCACGCTCATAGGCGCCAGAAACAGCACCTGACGCGACAGGCTGGTGGTGATGGCAATCCAGGGTTTGTCGATCGACTGGAAAAAGTTGGAGTTGGTGATGGTGAATCCGATGAGCGGAAACATCACCATCAGATAGCGCATGGCCGGCACAGACAAGTTGATGAGCTCATGATCGGATGTAAAGGCCCTGAGCAGCAGCCGTGGCAGACCACAGGCAAGCACACTTCCCACCAGACCCACCAGGATGCAGATCTTGGAAGTCAGCACATAGACCTGTTTGAGGCGCTGCGGATGTCCAGCCCCGTAATTATAGCCAGCGATGGGCTGCATGCCCTGGCAGATGCCCAGAATGAGCAGCACCAGGAAATTGCTGTAGGTGTTGACGATACCCACGCTGCCGACGGCCAGGTCGCCGCCGTAGCGGATGAGTTGGGCGTTGAGCAGGGCCACCACGCCGGCAGCAGCCACGTTCATCGAGAAGGGGCTCAGGCCGATCATGGTGATGTTGCGGAAGATATACAGCTTGGGAGCCCAGGCATGGGCGCGGAAGCGGATAAAGGATTTCGGACTGATGAAATGGGCCACAGCTACGACCGACGAGATGGCCATGGAAATGGTGGTGGCCCAGGCGGCACCGGCGATGCCCCAGTCGAGGGCAAAGATGAAGATCGGGTCGAGCACGATGTTGAGCAGCGCGCCGCCGGCCAGGATGAACATCGACTTGTTGGGATAGCCCGAGGCACGGATCAGACCCGTGAGGTTGAAGGTGAGGGTGGTCAGGAACATACCCGGCAGCACGATGACCATATATTCCTTGGCGTAAGCGATGGTGTTGTCGGTGGCACCGAACATCTCCAGAATCCGGTCCATGAACAGGTAGATGCCCGGCACAAACAAGGCACCGAGCAGGAAGGTGAGCAGCATACTGTTGCCGACAATCTTCTCGGCCCAGTTGATGTCTTTCTTGCCCAGTACGATCGACAACCGTGCGGCCGAACCGGCACCCACCAGCGAGCCGAAGGCATGGATGATGTTCATCAGCGGCATGGTGATGGCCAGGCCGGCGATGGCCAGGGCACCGACACCCTGTCCGATGAAGACGCGGTCCACGATATTATACAGAGAAGCGATGACTTGGCTCACCACGGAGGGTAGGGCATAGATCCACAGCAACTGGCCGATGTTGCGGGTCTCCAGTTCACGTGTCTTGTCGATGCTCTGCGCAGGGGATTGTTCCATAAGAGGTTACGTTGTTATGTGTTGCTTTTCAAAAGCCGGATAAAACGGCTGCAAAGTTACTCATTATTCAAGGCATATCCGATAGCCGCGATACTTTTAGTTCGCTTGCCGGTTGTCATTACCGGTAAGAGCACAGTCTTTCCAGATGATGTCAAGAGGATACAGGTCATTAATGCTGTCCCAAAATTGAAACTCGGAAGCAGAAGCCAGTGTGCCCTTTTGTCGGTAGCCACCTATTATCCTAAGGTGGTCAATCTCAGGAGATGTAAATCACTCAAATCTTTGACGGTGGCGTTCAATCATCAGCCGGCGATTGAGAAAATCATCCTGCCACCCGATTTGGAGTATCTCCGTGTGTTGCGGGTGCATCCCGATAAGATAAAGGGAAAACTCATGAAGAGGGTGGCGCCCCTTACAGAAGACGAAGACATGGTCGAGACTCGACGCTACTTCCCGGTGGCCAGGCATTACGAGGTGATAATCGAGAGGAGCCCGCGACGCTGAAAGGCGAAAGAAGCAATACATGACTGAAAAATTTCACATCAAATCACCGAATGATTTTACAACAAATCACCGAATGGAATCGCCACAAATCACCGAAAAATCATTTAAGAGTTTGGTGGAATGAAATAAAAGCCGCACCTTTGCACCAAAGCAAATAGGTTATGGCAGAATACAAACAACGAATAGCAGACAGGATTCTTGAGCGTAAAGTTCTTGGAATGGGGGCAGTATTGATAGAAGGCCCTAAATGGTGTGGCAAAACAACAACTGCCAAACAATTGGCGAAGAGCGTGCTGGATCTGGGGGATGCTTCTGTGCTAAAGCAAAGCTCTCAGATGATTGAAATAAGTCCTAAGTCGCTGTTGGAAGGTGCGAATCCCCGTTTGATAGACGAGTGGCAGGCCTTGCCGCCCATCTGGGATTCGATAAGAAGCGAGGTGGATAAACGTGGTGAACCATCTCAGTTCATTCTCACGGGTTCATCTGTACTTCCTGATGCGGATGAGACTATACACAGCGGAACTGGCAGGTTTGCTCATGTTATGATGCGCCCGATGAGTTTGTATGAGTCTGGTGAGTCTAATGGTACCATCAGCTTGAAGGACTTGTTTGATGGAAAGACCCCAGATGTACAAGAAAACAAATTGGAGATAGAAGATATCGCTTATCTGACCTGCCGTGGAGGATGGCCGTGGGCAACATTGATATCGCCAAAAGTTGCGCTTGACCAAGCATTCGACTATGTGGATTCAGTCATCAAGAGAGACATACAACGTGTGGATAAGGTAAAAAGAAGCCCGGAGCGGGCAAGGTTGCTTTTGCGTTCATATGCCCGAAACATATCTCAGCAAGTATCATATTCCACTATAAGAAAGGATATGCTCTCCAACGATGCAAGCACATTAGACGAGGATACTGTGGCCGACTATATCAAGGCACTAAAGAAACTATTCGTCATTGAGGACCTGGCAGCCTGGAATCCCAACATCCGTAGTAAGGCAGCAATCAGGACCAGTGACACGCGCCATTTTGTAGATCCGAGCATCGGAACAGCCGCTTTAGGCCTTGGCCCCGAAGATTTAATTAATGACTTAGAATCGTTTGGCCTATTCTTTGAGGATATGGCCGTGAGAGACTTGCGAGTATATGCCGAGGCTTTGAATGGTCAGCTCTATCACTATAGAGATAGTAGCGGTTTGGAATGTGACACAGTACTTCACCGTCGTAACGGAGACTATGCCCTTCTTGAAGTAAAACTTGGAGGCGAAGATCACATCAATGATGGGGCTGCAAGCATGATAGAGCTTGCGGAAAACATCGATACAGACAAGATGCCAGCACCTTCATTCATGACGGTAATCATTGGTGTCGGAAAGTATGCATACCGAAGAAAAGATGGGGTTTATGTAATCCCCATCGGCTGCCTGAAGGATTAACCCCCAACATCTATGGGGCGCTCTGCGCCCCTGAAAGGCGAAAGAAGCCTTGCGGTGGATTTGGCGGATGGGGGGAAAGTTTGTACCTTTGCTGCCGCTAAACCGAACACGTTTGTTTTACTAATAAGGTAAATTATATGGGATTGAAAATAGTAGTACTTGCCAAGCAAGTACCGGATACGAGAAATGTCGGCAAAGATGCGATGACAGCCGAAGGGACTGTCAACCGCGCAGCTTTGCCGGCAATTTTTAATCCGGAGGATCTGAACGCTTTGGAACAGGCCCTCCGCCTCAAGGAACAACACCCCGGATCGACGGTAGGTGTCCTGACTATGGGCCCTCCCCGCGCCGGTGAAATCATCCGCCAAGGCTTGTATCGCGGGGCCGACACGGGTTGGCTGCTCACCGACCGTCTGTTTGCCGGTGCCGACACCCTGGCCACCTCTTATGCCCTGGCTACGGCCATCCGCAAGATCGGCGACGTCGATATCGTCATTGGCGGCCGTCAGGCCATCGACGGCGACACGGCCCAGGTCGGTCCCCAGGTGGCCCAGAAACTGGGACTCAACCTGGTGACCTATGCCGAGGAAATCCTCAAGGTCGAGGATGGCAAAGCTACCATTCGCCGTCATATCGACGGTGGCGTGGAAACCGTCGTGGCTCCGCTGCCTGTGGTCATCACCGTCAACGGCAGCGCTGCGCCCTGCCGCCCCCAGAACGCCAAGCTGGTGCTCAAGTACAAGCGCGCCACCTGCCCCATGGAGCGTCCTGCCGAAGGCACTCCCTACGACCATCTCTACGAGGAGCGTCCCTATCTGACGCTGAACCAGTGGTCGGTGGCCGATGTGGACGGCGATCCCGAGCAGTGCGGCCTGGCCGGTTCTCCGACCAAGGTCAAAGCTGTGAAAAATATCGTTTTCCAGGCCAAGGAATCGAAGACCCTGACAGCCGCCGATGCCGACATCGAAGGCATGATCCGCGAGCTGCTCGACGAAAAGATCATCGGCTAAGGCTTTTTGCAGCCCTTTGTGCTAACCACCTAAAGGAAGAATTATGAACAACGTATTTGTATATGTCGAAATAGAAGGCACCACCGTGCAGGAAGTCTCCCAGGAACTCCTGACCAAGGGCCGCAAGCTGGCCAACACCCTGGGCGTGGAACTCCATGCCGTCGTGGCCGGCACCGGTATCAAAGGCCAGGTAGAGCCGCAGATCCTGCCCTACGGTGTCGATAAACTCTTTGTGTTTGACGCGCCCGGCTTGTTTCCCTACACTTCGGCCCCGCACTCCGACATCCTGGTCAACCTCTTCAAGGAGGAACAACCGCAGATTTGTCTGATGGGTGCCACCGTGATCGGCCGCGACCTGGGTCCCCGGGTTTCCTCTTCGCTCACCAGCGGCCTGACAGCCGACTGCACCGAGCTGGAAATCGGCCCCTACGAAGACAAGAAATCGGGCAAGACCTATGAGCAGCTGCTCTATCAGATCCGTCCCGCCTTTGGCGGCAATATCGTGGCTACGATTGTCAATCCCGACCATCGTCCCCAGATGGCCACCGTGCGCAGCGGCGTGATGCAGAAGGCCCTCTACGAGGGCAAGGCCAAGAACGAGACGGTCTATCCTGCCGTGGCCAAATATGTCAGCCCCGAGGCTTTCGTAGTCCAGGTGCTCGACCATCATGTGGAGGCTGCCAAGCACAACCTGAAAGGCGCTCCCATCGTGGTGGCCGGCGGCTATGGCGTCGGTTCCAAGGAAGGTTTCGACCAGCTTTTCCAGCTGGCCAAGGTGCTCCACGGCGAGGTGGGCGGCTCGCGCGCCGCAGTCGATGCCGGCTGGCTTGACCACGACCGTCAGATAGGACAGACCGGTATCACGGTGCACCCCAAGGTATATATCGCCTGTGGTATCTCCGGACAGATCCAGCACCTGGCCGGTATGCAGGACAGCGGCATCATCATCTCCGTGAACAGCGATCCCGAGGCTCCCATCAACCAGATTGCCGACTATGTCATCGTCGGAACGGTCGAGGAAGTGGTGCCTAAACTCATCAAATACTACAAACAGAACAGCAAATAAATACACACCATATCATGGCTAATTATTTCAGCGATCATCCCGAAATAGCGTTCCACCTGGACCATCCGCTCATGCAGCGCCTGGTGGAGCTCAAGGAAAAAGGCTATGCCGACAAGGAACAATTTGAAGATGCCCCCGTCGATTATGCCGATGCCATCGAGAACTACCGTCAGATACTTGATATCACCGGCGACGTGGCCGCCAACATCATCGAACCCAATTCGGAAAGCGTCGACCTGGAAGGTCCGCATCTGGAAAACGGCCGCATGATCTATGCCTCCAAAACCTTCGAAAACCTGGATGCCACCCGCAAGGCCGGTCTGTACGGTGTCTCCATGCCCCGTCGTTACGGCGGCCTGAACGTGCCCAGCGTGGTCTTCTCCATGATGAGCGAAATCATCTCGGCAGCCGATGCCGGTTTCCAGAACATCTGGAGCTTGCAGAGCTGTATCGACACGCTCTATGAGTTCGGTTCTGAAGAACAGCGCCAGAAGTACATCCCGCGCATCTGCGCCGGTGAGACCATGTCGATGGACCTGACCGAGCCCGATGCCGGCAGCGACCTGCAGCGCGTCATGCTCAAGGCCACCTACGACGAGAAGGAGGACTGCTGGCGCCTGAACGGCGTGAAGCGTTTCATCACCAACGGCGATAGCGACATCCACCTGGTGCTGGCCCGAAGCGAGGAAGGCACCAAGGACGGCCGCGGTCTGTCGATGTTTATCTACGACAAGAACCAGGGTGGGGTGAATGTCCGCCACATCGAGCACAAGCTGGGTATTCACGGCAGTCCCACCTGTGAGCTCACCTACAAGAACGCCAAGGCCGAGCTCTGCGGTTCCCGCAAATTGGGTCTGATCAAATATGTGATGGCCCTGATGAACGGTGCCCGCCTGGGTATTGCCGCCCAGAGCGTCGGCGTGGAGCAGGAAGCCTACAACGAGGGTCTGGCCTATGCCAAAGAGCGTGCCCAGTTCGGCCAGAAGATCATCGAATTCCCGGCCGTCTATGACATGCTGTCGCGTATGCAGGCCAAACTCGATGCCGGACGTTCACTGCTGTACCAGACCTCACGATATGTCGATATCTACAAGTCGCTTGAGGACATCCAGCGCGACCGTGCCCTCACGGCCGAGGAACGTGAGGAAATGAAAAAATTCTCCCGTCTAGCCGACGCTTTCACGCCCCTGGCCAAGGGTATGAATTCGGAATATGCCAACCAGAACGCCTACGACGCCATCTCCATCCACGGCGGCTCTGGCTTCATCATGGAATACAAGAGCCAGCGCCTCTACCGCGACGCCCGTATCTTCTCCATCTACGAGGGTACGACCCAGCTGCAGGTGGTGGCAGCCATCCGCTACATCACCAACGGCACCTATCTGTCGCTCATCAAGGACATGCTCACCGCCAAGGTGGCTGAGGAGTTGATGCCGCTCAAGGAGCGTGTCGAAAAGATGGTGGAATTCTACGAGCAGAGCGTCAACTACGTCAAGGAGGCCGACAATCAGGAGGTACAGGATTTCCTGGCCCGCCGCCTCTACGACATGACCGCCGAAATCATCATGTCGCTGCTCATCCTGGACGATGCCACCCGTGCCCATCAAAGCGGTCACGAGTGCGCCGAGCGCTTCTTCAAGTCGGCCAATGTCTATGTGCGTATGGCCCAGGAGGATGTCATTGGCAAGAGCGTCTATGTGAAGAGCTATATCGAGGAAGACCTCAAGTGGTTCCGTGCTGCTCAGGCCCGCAACTAAGCCGAGGGCCACAGGTTCGGCATAAAAGAATCCGGGGCACTGTCTTTGGCGACGGTGCCCCGGTTTTTTGTCGGACCAGGTCCTGTATCCTGGTGGGTCAGCGGAGTTGTTTCGGCCTTTCGAAAGCATTCTCCCGGATAATCTCGGCCTCGGGGAAGCGCTTTTTGATATCGGCGAGCTCTTCTTCGTAGATCCTCCCCTGGATGACCAGGCGGTCGATCTGCATGTGGTCCATCCACTCGGGCAGCACGACCGGGCCGGTGAATTGCAATATCAAGGTCCTGATATGCGGCAATTTGGCCAATGCCTGGGGCACTTCATTGATCCTGAGGCGTATTTCTCCGTTGTTTTTTTCTTGCTGTCTGAGCCTGTCGAGGCTTTCCTCTTCCGGATCGCTGCGTCTGATGAGCCAGCCGATATGGGGGCGAAGGCCGTAGGTGAGGCTGTCTTCCCGGATGCCGACAAAACCGGCCCACATTTCCATGGGTGTCTCGTCGATGACGCTGCCGTCAAAGGGATTGATGCGCAGGTATTTGAAGGGGACACGCTTGATTTCGGGCTGCATTTTGTCCAGCCAGCTCACCTGTTTTGGGGTGCTGCCGTTCTCATCGGGGAAGAATGTCAGGAACCAGCCGTCGAGTTGGGTGGGATTCTCCGGGCTGCAGGCGCCGCCGCGCAATTCATCGACTCTCTTTTTCTTGACGATGCCTTGCCAGAAGTTCTGCCTGGGCTGACCCTGGGAGGCTCGGACAAATTCCCGGAGTATGGGTTCCAATTCCTTGACCCAGGCCGACAGGCCGTATCGTTCCAATTGGCGGGTCTTGTCGAGTACCTGCTGCCAGTCGGCGGGAGTGCCTTCCAAGGTGATGGAAGGGATGCCACAAGCCATGTACATGACGGTGTATTCAAAATAAGACTTGACCGTCTCCATCAGGGTGATTTGCGAGGCAATGCGCTCATTGACGCCGGTGGTGCTGAAACCGGCCGTGACGATGCCGGCGATCTCCTGCTTGGTGTTCTTGCCGATCTCTTTGGAAAAATCATTCAAAATCTTTTCGTAGTCGGCTTTTCCGGCGAGCAGGTCGTAGTCGGACTGGACCACGATGTCCACTTTGCCGCTGTGGCTGACAATCCTGTCGCGCAGCTCTTCACTGTGGGCATTGACATAGCTGGAGAATCCTTGGCTGATGAGCAGCCAGACCATGTCGGGCGACAAGGTCAGGGGCCGATGGGTGGCATAGGCTTCGACCAGGCAGCGGAAGAATATCCCTTTGCCCAGGTAGGCCATCTGCTCCTGGTCGAAACTGAGGGCAAGGAACTGCCCTTGTTCCTTGGAAATCTGGTGATCGGACAGCAGTAACGACTGAATCCGGTCGCAGTTGTAAGTTTTCAGGTGTCTTTCGGGGGCCGGCAGGTTTTCATCGACCGTGAAGGTGATGCTGCCTTCCGTGGTGGCGATGATCCCGCCCTTCTGTGCGGCATGGCCTGCGACGAAACACATCAGGCTCATGACCAGTAAGGAGAACAGACTTTTTTTCATAGTGTTGTTGTTTGAGTGAGGGTTCCAATGGGGTGATTGCTATTCCCATGACGGACAAAGATAGAATATGTAACGCATATTCCAATCTTTAATGCTTATTTTATGAAATAAAAACAGCGTCATGTCATTGATTATTGCTACTTTTGTCCCCAATATGCGTTAGAAATAAATATTTATGCATAATCACCTCAAAGAGCCGACGAGAATGAAAGCGAAGAAGTTATTTGCCGTGATGCTTGCCTTGGTGGCAACGGCTGTGCTGCCAATGGAGGCTGCCAGTATGAAAGCGGGGATGAAAGCCCCCGGCACTGTGTATGAGAATACAGAAGCCTCGGTTGTCTGGAATTTCAACACCTCCAATCCAACAGCAGCGGATGCGGTGACTCCTGAAGGTGCTTTCAGCCTGGCCACTGCCGACCTGGGCGACCTGACCGTCACAGGTACGGGTACAGGCCAGGCTCAGACCCCCGAAGGGCAGAAGGTCACTTTTGTCAAATTGAACCCGGCCGGCACCTCCAAGGCCGTCAGCTGGAATGTCAAGCCTGCTGCCGGACTCAGGTTCACCCCCACCCGGATCACCGCCTACATCCAGCGTTTTGCCACCGATGCCGAGAACGGCGTCTCCTTTTCGGCCTCGGTCGAAGGCAGTGCCAGTGTGTCGCTTGGCAACTTCACGGCTCCGCGCTACAACAAGTCGCAGGCCGATGACAAATTTGGCAGCAACGCCAACTACACCAATTTCGTCGATATCACCCTCACCACAGAGCAGCGCACCCAACTGACCACATCGGGCATCTTCTCGCTTTCCGCCACGGTGGGTGTGGGCGCCGGCAAGGAAGGCGGGTTCAGCGATGTCCGCATCTACGGCCTGCTCAACGGCACCGAAATCGAAGTGGCCAAATATGCCCTCAGTGTCGAAGCAAGTCCGGCCGGTTCGGCCCAGGTGTCGCTCAATCCCAATGCCGCCACTTACGAAGCTGGCGGCGAAGTGACCGTCACGGCCGAGCGCAATTTCGGCTATCGCTTTGTCAACTGGACCGACCAGGCGGGCGAGGTGGTTTCCACCGAGGCCCAGTTCAAATATACGGTCAATGCCGCTACCAGCCTCAGGGCCAATCTGGAGAAGATCAACACCTACGAGCTGGCTATCGCAGTGGAGGCTCCGGCCAACGACTATCAGGTGCAGCTCAATCCCGCGCCGGTGATGGTTGACGGCAAGAAGATGTACGAAGAAGGCACCACGGTGACGCTGACCACCATGCCTAACCGCATCATGAGCTTTGCCGGCTGGAGCAACGGTGAGACCAAGGGCGAAATCAGTCTGCCCATGACCCGTGACACGGCCCTGACAGCCACTTTTGCCGCCTGCGATTACATTGTCGGCTGGGACTTCTGGCAGAGCGGCGGCAGTGCCCGCAAGGCCGACTTCATCTCCGAAGACAACGACGCCGTGCAACTGGTGCTGCGCGATGAGGCCGGCACAGTGTCGGGTTGGCTCGACAAGAGCCAGATGGCTGCCGGCGGTTACGAAGGACGTCCGGCCGCTGTCAACTGGCGGACAGGCTCGGCCAATGGCGACGTGGGCCACTA
>JAFSRR010000042.1 GCA_017446025.1 Bacteroidales bacterium
GTCAACTACCTCAATGTGCAAAAGACCGGCCGCATGAAGATCCCCTTCGGCATCGCCCAGATAGGCAAGGCCTTCCGCAACGAGATTGTGGCCCGTCAGTTCATTTTCCGCATGCGTGAGTTCGAGCAGATGGAAATGCAGTTCTTCGTCAAGCCCGGCACCGAACTGGAATGGTTTGAAAAATGGAAACAGACCCGTCTGAAATGGCACAAAGCCCTCGGACTGGGCGACCAGAAATACCGTTTCCACGACCACGAGAAACTGGCCCACTATGCCAACGCCGCCACCGACATCGAATTCCTCATGCCCTTCGGCTTCAAGGAAGTGGAAGGTATCCATTCCCGCACCAATTTCGATTTGAGCAACCACGAGAAATACTCCGGCAAGAGCATCAAATACTTCGATCCCGAGACCAACGAGTCTTATACGCCCTATGTCATCGAGACTTCCATCGGTGTTGACCGCACCTTCCTCAGCATCCTGGCCGGTTGCTACGAAGAAGAGGCACTGTCAAACGGCGAGACCCGCATCGTGCTGCACCTGCCGGCCACCCTAGCCCCGGTCAAGCTGGCCATCCTGCCGCTGGTCAAGAAAGACGGTCTGCCCGAGAAAGCCCGTGAAATCATGGACGACCTGAAGTTCAACTTCAAGTGCCAGTATGACGAGAAGGATTCCATCGGCAAGCGCTATCGCCGCCAGGATGCCATCGGTACGCCCTTCTGCGCCACGGTCGATCACGACACGCTCGCAGACGGCTGCGTCACCCTGCGCAACCGCGACACCATGCAGCAGGAGCGCATCCCCATCGACAAGCTCAAAGACATTGTCGCCAAGGAAGTCTCCATGACCGAGCTGCTCAAAAAACAGCTCTAAAGGTTAGAGAAGATATTGCGATGAAATGGAGCGGTTGTCATAGACACGCTGGATGGTGTCGGCAAACATCTCCGCAATACTGAGGATTTTCACTTTGGAACATTCCTTATTGAAAGGAATACTGTCGGTGAAAATCATTTCGCTCAAAGCAGATTCCTGAACACGCTTGCAGGCATCGCCCGACATGACGCAGTGCGATGCGATGCCACGCACCGAGAGCGCGCCGTTTTCGAGCATCAGGTTGGCAGCCTTGGTCAGCGTGCCGGCAGTATCGACCATATCGTCCACCAGCAGCACATTCTTGCCCTCCACCTCGCCAATGAGACGCATTTCGCCAATCTCATTGGGTTTGTTGCGCGACTTGTAGCAAATCACCAGGGGTACACCCAGGTATTTGGCATAGGAGTTGGCCCGCTTGGAACCGCCCACATCCGGCGTGGCAATACACAAATCCTTGATCTTAAGAGATTTGATATATGGAAGGAAGATAGTAGACGCATACAGATGATCGACCGGGACGTCGAAGAAACCCTGAATCTGGTCGGCATGAAGGTCCATTGTGATGAGACGGTCGATACCGGCCACCGACAGCAGGTCGGCAATCAGCTTGGCGCCGATCGACACACGAGGCTTGTCTTTGCGGTCCTGGCGAGCCCAGCCGAAATAGGGGATCACCGCGATGATCTTACCTGCCGAAGCGCGCTTGGCCGCATCGATCATCAGCAGGAGTTCCATCAGATTGTCGGAATTCGGGAAAGTCGATTGTACCAAAAAAACATAGTTTCCTCGAATGGATTCTTCGTAAGAAACCGAAAACTCGCCGTCTGCAAAATGCTGGATATTCATTTTGCCCAGGGGGCAATCCAAAGCAGCACAAATTTTCTCAGCAAGGTATTGGGAATTGGTACCCGAAAAGACTTTGATAGGACTTTCTAGCATATCAGGATTTGTTTTTGTTCTGCACGCAAAGATAATTTCTTTTTCGCTATGCGATAACAAATCTCCCGATTATTTTTCCAGCTCATATTTCCAGAGACAACCCCTTCTTCCGGCGATGTGCAGCGAAACAAAACTATCGGGGGCCAGGGGCAATGTCCGACTCTCGCCAGTAAGCAGTTCACGGGCCTCCCAAGAAGAAGTTTCGTCCAGTTGGAGATAGTCGAAAGCATGTCGGGGGATATTGACATGCAACAACTTGGGCTGATCGTCAAAATTGACTACAACCAACAGAAGCGTACGTTCCGAGCGACGCAAAAAAGCATACTGCCTGGCCGTGTCGAAATAAGGCTGGTCGCCGTTGACATACATCAAGTCGAAGAACAAGCCTTGCGACAATGCCGGTTCCGACTGGCAGAGCTGTAACAGACGGCCATACAAAGCCCTCAGTTCGCGAGTTGACGCTGGCAGCAAGGAGGCGTCGAAACGACCGTGATTGTTCCATTTGGCCAGCGAGTCGAGGCGCCAGTAGTCGAAGATGGTGCTGCGGCCGTCCTCCCCGCTGAAGCCCTCGCTATACATACCCCTTTCGCCCAGTTCCTGCCCGGCATAGAGCATGAAAGGATTGTTACGCAGGCAGGCCGACACAATCAATGCAGGAACGGCCTTCCAGGGATCGCCGGCAAAAAAGGGGGAAGCGATGCGCTGCTCATCGTGGTTTTCCAGGAAATTCAGCATCCGGTCCTGCAGATCGCCCAGGCGCTGCCAGCAACTGGTGATGGCAAATGCGGGGGCATAGCCGCGGGTTACCGCTTTGAGCGTGTCGTAAAGGCCCACCTTGTCGTAGAGATAGTCGAACCCTGCCTCCAAATACGTGCGGTACAAGCCCGGATTGTAAACTTCCCCGATGAAAAGGAGCGATTTGTGCTTTTGTCGGACCCTGGCGATGACCCAGCGCCAGAAAGCCGGGGGCACCATCTCGGCCATGTCGCAGCGGAAGCCGTCCACCCCGAAACCGGCCCAGTAGTCCAATATGTGCAGCATTTTCTCCCAGGTGTCGGGCACCGGGTTGAAATGTTCGGCACGACCGCCCTGATAGTCCACGCCGTAATTTAGTTTGACCGTCTCATACCAGTCGCTCACCGAAGGGCTGGCCGTGAAGCAGTCGTTGCCGGTGACCTTGGCCGGATATTCCTCGTAAGGGGTTGCGGCCGTCGCCTGCCGGTCGAACTGAGGCTGGAAGGCCTGGCCGGGAAGATAATAGAAATTGTTACGGGGAGAAAAAGCGACGTTGACATCGTCGTTGCGGCCAAAATCGGTCTCCGGGGCCACATCGGAATGATACCGGCGGGCCAGATGGTTGGGCACGAAATCGATGATCACCTTCATGCCGGCCCGATGCGTACGACCAACCAGCGACTTGAACTCCTTGAGCCGGTCGGGCACGGAGACGGCCAGATCGGGGTCGACATCGTAATAGTCCTTGACAGCATAGGGGGAGCCGGCCCGGCCTTTGACCACGGCCGGATGGTCAGCGGCGATGCCGAATGCCGTATAGTCGGTCCGGGTGGCATGCTCCAGCACCCCCGTGTACCAGATGTGTGTCACGCCCATCTGACGGATGGACGACAAGGCACGGGTGGAAAAGTCCTTGAACTTTCCCACCCCGTTCTCTTCTATCGTTCCACCAGGAAGGTTGCAACCCCCACAATTGCCGAAATAGCGGGGAAAGACCTGATATATGACTATTTTGGACATCCGTCCCTTAGCAACTGGCCTTGATCTTGGCAATCAAGCCGGTCAAAACGGTGCCGGGACCCAGTTCGACAAACTCCTCTGCTCCAGCGGCCATCATGTTTTTGACGGTCTGTGTCCAGCGGACGGGCGAGGTGAGTTGAGCCACCAGATTGGCCTTGATCTTGGCCGGATCGGTATAAGGCTGGGCATCCACATTCTGGAAGACCGGGCATATCGGCTTGGAAACGGTGGTAGCCTCGATAGCGGCAGCCAGTTCGACGCGAGCCGGTTCCATGAGCGGGGAATGGAAAGCACCGCCCACACTCAGGGGCAGCACCCGCTTGGCACCGGCAGCCTTCATCTTTTCTCCGGCGGCCTCGATACCGGCTTTCGTGCCGGAAATGACTATCTGTCCGGGGCAGTTGTAATTGGCAGCCACCACGATTTCACCGCTGATGGAGGCACAGATTTCCTCGACGATCTCGTCTTTGAGTCCCAACACGGCGGCCATGGTCGAAGGGTTCATTTCGCATGCCTTCTGCATGGCCATGGCACGCTTCGAAACCAGCGTCAGACCATCCTCGAAAGTGAGGGCGCCGGCAGCAGTCAGCGCGGAAAACTCGCCCAGCGAATGACCGGCAGTCATATCGGGAACAAAATCCTTGCCCAGCGTCTTGGCTGAAATCACTGAATGGAGGAAGACAGCCGGCTGGGTCACCTTCGTCTGGCGAAGGTCCTCGGCGGTGCCGGCAAACATCAGGTCGGTAATGCTGAATCCCAGTATCTGGTTGGCTTTTTCAAAAAGCGCCTTGGCTTCGGCTGAGCTGTCGTAAAGATCCTTGCCCATCCCTGTAAACTGGGCTCCCTGTCCGGGAAAAACAAAA
>JAFSRR010000043.1 GCA_017446025.1 Bacteroidales bacterium
GTTCGGCATCGGCCTGGAAAGCTCACGGTGGGTTCGCACGACTTCTATACGGCCTATTGCGCCACCCGCAAGCAAATGTTCACCCTCGACACCGGCCACTATGAGCCCACTGAGAACGTGAGCGACTTTGTGAGCACCCTGCTCATGTACGTGCCCGAGCTGATGCTGCACGTAAGCCGTCCGGTACGCTGGGACTCCGACCATGTCACCATCATGAACGACCAGACCCTGGATCTGTTCAAGGAGCTGGTCCGCGCCGACGCCCTGGACCGCGCCCATGTGGGGCTCGACTATTTCGACGCTTCGATCAACCGCATCGGTGCCTACATCATTGGTTCGCGCGCCACTCAGAAGTGTATCCTGCAGGCCCTGCTCGAACCCAAGGCCAAGCTGCGTGAATACGAGGACAAGGGTCAGTATTTCGAGCGCCTTGCCCTGATGGAAGAGGCCAAGTCGATGCCTTTCGCCGCCGTCTTCGATTACTTCAACCTCAAGAACGGCGTGCCCGTGGGCGAAGATTTCATCGGCTGCATCCAGCAGTACGAAAAGAAGGTCACCTCCAAGCGCTAAGCGATGAGCAGTGTGACGGAGCGTCTGGCTGCCCTCAGGGGGTACATGCGTTCCTGCGGCGTGGATGCCTGCATCGTCCCCAGCGACGATGTCCACCAAAGCGAATATGTCGCTGAGCATTTCAAATACCGCGAGTTTCTGAGCGGGTTCAGCGGAAGTGCCGGTACATTGGCCGTGTCCCTCAAAGGGGCCGGCCTTTGGACCGACTCACGTTATTTTTTGCAAGCCTCCGAGCAGCTTTCGGGCAGCGGCATCGATTTGATGCGCCTTAAGATGCCCGATTGTCCCGACATGGTCGATTGGTTGCTGGCCCAAGGCTGCCAGATGGTCGGACTGGACGGGGAGGTGTTCCCTGCCCAGACGGTGCTCGATATGAAAGACAGGCTTTCGGTCGGCGGTTGCCGCCTTCGGAGCGATTTCCGCTCGTACGACCAGGTGTGGATAGACCGTCCCGCTTTGCCCGGCGCACCTTTCTTCGTGCTGGAGGAACGCTATGCCGGTCAATCGTGCCAGGACAAGCTTGCGGCCGTCCGCACCAAAATGCAGCAGGCGGGGGCCGACTACCTGCCCCTGTCGTCGCTCGACGACATTGCCTGGTTGCTCAACCTCCGGGGCAGCGACATCGACTTCAATCCGGTGGGGCTGGCCTATTTGCTGCTGGGCCTACAGCGCTGCACACTCTTTACCGAAGCGCGCAAACTCACCCCCGCTGTCAAGGAGTATCTGGCTCAGAACCATATCGACACGGCTCCCTATGCGGCCCTGGGCGACCACCTCGATGCCCTGCCTTCGGGCAGCCGCGTGATGATCGACCGACTAAGGCTCAACTATGACGTCTATGGGCATGTGCCCGCCTCCTGCCAGGTAGTGGAGGCCCCGTCGCCCACCACGCCCCTGAAAGCCGTCAAGAACGCTACGGAGATAGCCGGGCTGCGCGAGGCCATGGTCAAGGACGGTGTGGCCTATGTCCGGTTCTGGCGTTGGCTGGAAACGGCCCTGGCCAGGGGAGAGAACCTCGACGAGATGACGCTTTCGCGCCGGCTGCAGACACTGCGCCTGGCTCAGGAAGGCTGCCGGGGCGAGAGCTTCGAGCCTATCGTGGCCTATGGAGCGAACGGCGCCATCGTCCATTACGAGCCGGCGCAAGAGGGCAGTGCCCGCGTGGCTGCGGGCGATATCCTGCTCATCGACCAGGGCGGGCAGTACCTGCAAGGCACCACCGACATGACCCGCACGCACAGCCTCTACGCACCGGGGCAGGCTCCTCGCGACTATCTTTGCGACTATGCCGCCATCCTTCGGGGCAACATCGCCCTGTCGCAGGCTGTCTTTCCCGACTATACGCGGGGCTGCCAGCTCGACGTGCTGGCCCGTCAGTTCCTGTGGCAGGCGGGTGGCCAATACCTGCACGGCACCGGCCATGGGGTGGGGCATTTTCTCAACGTGCACGAAGGTCCGCAGAGCATCCGCATGGAAGAGAATCCCGTCGTCCTCCAGGAGGGCATGGTGCTTTCCGACGAACCGGGCATCTACCGCACGGGCCGCTACGGTATCCGTCTGGAAAACCTGCTGCTCGTAACCGAACGCTTCACCAGCGAGTATGGCCGTTTCCTGGGCTTCGAGGTGTTGACGCTATGTCCTTTCGACCGCCGATCGATTGACCCCGCCCTCTATAGCAAGGAGGAAATCGCCTGGATCGATGCCTACCACCAAAGGGTGGAAGAAAGCCTCAGTCCCCTTCTCGACGAAGAGGAAAAAGCCTGGCTCCACGACAAGACCCGGCCCATCGCCGGCTGACATATAATATATAGGTATATAAAAAACGACTTTATATGGCTTTAATCAAGTCTGTGCGCGGCTTCGAGCCGCAAATCGGCAAGGACTGCTTCCTGGCCGAAAACGCCACCGTCATCGGCGACGTGGTGATGGGCGACGGCTGTACCGTCTGGTTCAACGCCGTGGTGCGCGGTGATGTGAACTCCATCCGTATCGGCAACAATGTCAACATCCAGGACGGCTCCGTCTTGCATACCCTCTATCAGAAATCGACCATAGAAATCGGCGACAATGTCTCCATTGGCCACAATGTAACCATCCACGGGGCCAAGATCGAAAATCTGGCCCTAATCGGCATGGGCTCGGTGGTGATGGACCATGTCGTGGTGGGCGAGGGCGCCATCGTGGCAGCCGGAGCCGTGGTGCTGAGCGGCACCCAGATCGAGCCCTACAGCATCTATGCCGGGGTGCCGGCCAAGTTCGTCAAGTTTGCCGACCCCGAGCAGACCCAGACCATCAACCGGCGGATTTCAGATAATTATCAGTTCTACGCAAGCTGGTATAAATAATTATTAATCACCATTTTGCATCGCTGTTTGGAGGGCTTCCGGCAGGCGGGTGCAGGTTTTTTTATCGGCGGCCCTTTGTGCGAGAAGGGTTTTGTAGTACTTTTGCGCCGTTTTTTGTCGCACGTAACAACACACTGTCTAATGCAGAAAAATTTAGTCATTGTCGAATCGCCCGCCAAAGCCAAGACTATCGAACGCTTCCTGGGAAAGGACTACAAAGTGATGTCGAGCTTCGGTCATATCAGGGACTTGCGCAAGAAAGGATTCGGCATAGATATAGATCATGGATTCCAGCCTTTGTACGAAATTTCGCCCGACAAGAAGAAACTGGTCGGCGAACTGACCGAGGCTACCCGCAAGGCCGAGACCGTCTGGCTGGCTTCCGATGAAGACCGCGAAGGAGAAGCCATCGCCTGGCATCTGTTCGATGTCCTGGGCCTGAAGGACGACCATACCCGCCGCATTGTTTTCCACGAGATCACCAAGAATGCCATCGAGGAGGCCATCAAGCATCCCCGCGGCATCGACGCCAACCTGGTCAACGCCCAGCAGGCCCGCCGCGTGTTGGACCGCCTGGTGGGTTTCGAACTGTCGCCCATCCTGTGGAAGCGCATCAAGCCCTCCCTGTCGGCCGGCCGCGTACAGTCGGTGGCTGTGAGACTGATTGTGGAACGCGAGCGCGAAATCATGCATTTCCAGCCGGAACCTTATTACAAGGCAACGGTCGTCTTCATGGTGCCCGACGGCAACGGCGGCGTGACCGCCCTCAAGACCGACTATCCCGACAAGCTCGCCGACAAGCAGCAGGCATTGGCCCTGCTTGAGAAGTTCAAGACGGCCGGATTTGTCATCGAAGACATCAGCCGCAAGCCGGCCCGCCGCACCCCGGCAGCCCCCTTCACCACCTCGACCCTGCAGCAGGAAGCCGCCCGTCAGCTGGGCTTTTCCATCTCGCAGACCATGCGTATCGCCCAGGGTCTGTACGAATCGGGTAAGATCACCTATATGCGTACCGACTCGGTCCATCTCTCCTCGCTGGCCCTGAACACGGCCCGCGCCGAGATCGAGGCCTCGATGGGCCCCGAGTATGTCAAGACCCGTCAGTACCACACCAGCAGCAAGGGTGCGCAAGAGGCCCACGAAGCCATCCGCCCCACCTATATGAACGTGCGCAGCATCGAAGGCACCACCCCCGAGAAGCGCCTCTACGACCTCATCTGGAAACGCACGGCTGCCTCGCAGATGGCCGACGCCCTGATTGAGAAGACTACCGTCACGGTGGGCCTCGACGGCCAGCCGGAAAAGCTCACCGCCGTAGGCGAAGTGGTCAAGTTTGACGGTTTCCTCAAGGTCTATGGCTATCGCAGCGAAGGCGAGGACGACGAGACGGCCGCTGTGCTGCCGCCCGTCAAGAAGGGCCAGGTCCTGACACTCGACAAGGCTGTCGCCACGGAGCATTTCTCGCAGCGTCCGCCCCGCTACACCGAGGCTTCGCTGGTGCACAAGCTCGAAGAACTGGGCATCGGCCGTCCTTCGACCTATGCCCCCATCATCAGCACCATCCAGCAGCGCGACTACATCGTCAAGGGCAACCGCGAAGGTGAGAAGCGCGAATACAATATCCTTGAACTGGGCAAGAGCGGAAAGATCAGCGACAAGACCAAGACCGAGAGCGCCGGTGCCGAGAAAGGCAAGCTTTTCCCCACCGACACGGGCATGGTGGTCAACGATTTTTTGACCGAGCACTTCCCCAAGATCATGGACTACAACTTCACGGCTTCGGTCGAGCAACAGTTCGACCAGGTGGCTGAGGGCAAGAAGGACTGGCAGAAGATGATGGATAGTTTCTATAAGAACTTCCATCCCCAGGTGGAGGAGGCCAACACCTATTCCAAGGAAAAGGTGGGTGCCCGTCTGTTGGGCACCGATCCTGCCTCGGGCCGCCCCGTTTCGGTGAGAATCGGCCGTTTCGGCCCCATCGCGCAGATCGGCACGGTCGAAGACAAAGTCAAGCCGCTTTTTGCTTCGCTCAAGAAGAACCAGCTGATGGAGACCATCACCCTGGAAGAGGCGCTCGAACTGTTCCGGCTGCCGCGCAACCTGGGCGAGCTGGAAGGCAAGAGCGTCGTGGTCGGCGTGGGCCGTTTCGGTCCCTACCTGCGTCACGACGGCAAGTTTGTGTCGCTGCCCAAGACTTACGATCCCCTGACTGTCAGCCTGGAGGAGGCTGCCGCCCTGATCGCCGACAAGCGCGAAGCCGACAGCCGCAAGGTGCTCCGCAGCTATGCCGAGGACGCCACCCTGACGGTGATGAACGGCCGCTTCGGCCCCTATATCGCCAAGGACGGGGTCAACTACAAGATCCCCAAGAAGACCGATGCCGCCTCGCTCAGCTATGCCGACTGCCTCAAGCTGATCGAAAGCCAGCCGGCCGCCAAGTCGAAGGCTGCCGCCAAGTCGAAAGCCGTTGCCAAAGCCAAAGCTGACGCCAAGTCTAAAACGGCCGCCAAAGCCAAGACTGCTGCCAAATCGAAGGCTGCTTCCAAGCCGAAGGCCGCCGCCAAGGCTGCCAAGGCTGCGAAAAAATAATCGAGGGAAAAATTTTGTCATGTCAAAAGCATTCTATACTTTTGCGCTCCGAATTTATCAACAACTCAACTAAACAATTAGCTATGATCGTAGTTCCCATCAAAGAAGGAGAAAACATCGAACGGGCTCTGAAGAAATTCAAACGTAAATTTGAAAAGACGGGTACCGTAAAAGAACTCAGAAACAGACAGGCTTTTACGAAACCTTCCGTCACCAAGCGCCAGCAGAAGATGAAGGCCATTTACGTGCAGCAGCTCCAGCAGTCTGAAGAGTAGTCTTCGACGCCGGCCTTGCCCATTCATTGGTAAACAAAGTGTTGAATCCCGATTTACAGGAGGTGTAGAACGAAAGGACGAAAAAAGTCCCCGAAAAAATTGTTTTGAAGAAATAGCTTTGCTATATTCGTTGCCGGATAACAAAGTGCAACGAGATGTGGCTGGAGCGTTTTATAAAATACCTGCGGTATGAGAAGAATTGTTCTTCCCATACCGTTTTTGCGTATAAAAGGGATATAGAACAGTTCCTGGCCTATGTCGACGACACCTGTCAGACGACAGAGATCACCGATATCGATGCCGACATGGTCCGCAGTTGGATGGTGTCGCTCATGGAAGAAGGCGCCGGGGCCCGTACGGTCTGCCGCAAATTGTCGGCCCTGCGCTCCTTTTGGCGCTTCCTGCTGCGTGAATCGGCCGTGCAGAGCGATCCGGTGGCCCGCGTCCGACCGCCCAAGGTGCACAAGCCGCTGCCTTCCTTCCTCAAGGACGGGGAAGTGGAGCAGCTGCTCGACGAGCCTGCAGGCGAACCGGACGATTTCCGCGCTGTCCGCGACAGGCTGATCCTTGAAATGTTGGTCCAAACCGGAATGAGACGGGCGGAGCTGATTGGGTTGACTCTGCCTGGCGTCGATCTGCCGGCAGGCCTGCTGCGCGTCGAGGGTAAGCGCAGCAAGCAGCGTCTCATCCCCTTCGGACCGGGTTTGAAAGATCAGATAGCCTCCTACCTGGAAGCCAGGAGCCGTTTCCTGGCTGAGCAGGGCGTGGCGTCGGCCGAGGCGTTCTTTGTCAGGGAAGGCGGCCTAAGCCTCTATCCCATGCAGGTCTATCGTCTTGTGCACGAAAGTCTGTCCACTGTCGGCTCGCTGGCCAAGAAGAGCCCGCACGTGCTGCGGCACACTTTTGCCACATCCATGCTCAACAACGGCGCTGAGCTGAATGCGGTGAAGGAGTTGCTCGGACATGCCAGTCTGGCGGCCACGGAGGTCTATACCCATACGACTTTCGAAGAACTCAAAAAAGTATACAAACAGGCCCACCCCCGGGGCTGAAAACCTAAAAAAACGATTTGCTATGGAAATCAGAATTCAAGATGTGCATTTCGATGCAACCGAAGCTTTGAAAAGCTTTATCCAGAAGAAAGTGTCGAAACTGGATCAGTACTATGATGGCATTTTGTCTGCCGAAGTGACCCTCAAGGTGGTCAAACCCGAGACGGCAGCCAACAAGGAAGCGCAAATCCGACTGGCTGTGGCCGGACAAGACCTGTTTGCCTCCAAGACGAGCGACACTTTTGAAGAATCCATTGACGCCGATGTGGATGCCCTTCAGAAACAGCTAATGAAGTTCAAGGAAAAAATGCGCTCCAAATAATTTTTTTGAGAGAAAAGTTTTGCTATTCAAAAATAGTCCGTATCTTTGCAGCCGTTTCGCCGATTTGTAAGCCGTCGAGACGGCTGTATTTCGTTGAGGCATAAATAATTGAGTGTCGGGCAGTTACCAGAGTGGCCAAATGGGGCAGACTGTAAATCTGCTGGGTCTTCCCTTCGGTGGTTCGAATCCATCACTGCCCACAAGAGAGTGTTTGGTTGAGCTTTTGCTCCCGAAATTGAAATATTGGTGCAAATTCTTTGATTAAGGGTATCGATGGCACGGTCCGCGGCCGGCTAGGCAATCTCCACTATCAGACTTCGCTTAATTAAAGAAGGAAGAGTAAAGTTGCGGGAATAGCTCAGTTGATAGAGCATTAGCCTTCCAAGCTGAGGGTCGCGGGTTTGAGTCCCGTTTCCCGCTCTTTTTTTGCCTGTGTAGCTCAGTGGTAGAGCGCTTCCTTGGTAAGGAAGAGGTCCCGAGTTCAACTCTCGGCACCGGCTCAAAGTTCAAGTGGAAGATTGATTACTTATTAATATAAACTTTTTGATTATGGCAAAAGAACAATTTGTAAGAACGAAGCCCCATGTCAACATCGGTACTATCGGCCACGTTGACCACGGCAAAACGACCCTGACCGCTGCCATCACCATGGTTCTGGCCAAGAAAGGTCTTTCCGAAGTCAAGTCTTTCGATCAGATCGACAACGCTCCTGAAGAAAAGGAAAGAGGTATTACGATCAACACGGCTCACGTTGAATACGAAACCGCCAATCGTCACTACGCTCACGTTGACTGCCCGGGTCACGCCGACTATGTAAAGAACATGGTTACCGGTGCTGCCCAGATGGACGGTGCTATCATCGTTGTCGCCGCCACCGACGGTCCGATGCCCCAGACCCGCGAACACATCCTGTTGGCCCGTCAGGTAAACGTACCGAAGCTGGTTGTTTTCATGAACAAGTGCGACATGGTCGACGACCCCGAAATGCTCGACCTAGTTGAAATGGAAATGCGCGATCTGCTGGATCAGTATCAGTTCGATTCCGAGAACACTCCGTTCATCCGCGGTTCTGCCCTGGGTGCCATGAACGGCGATCCCAAGTGGGAAGAAAAGATCATTGAGCTGATGGATGCTGTCGACAACTGGATCGACCTGCCCGTCCGCGCTACCGACAAGCCCTTCCTGATGCCCGTCGAAGACGTCTTCTCGATCACCGGTCGTGGTACTGTTGCCACCGGTCGTATCGAAGCTGGTGTCATCAAGACCGGCGACGAAGTCCAGATCATCGGTCTGGGTGCCGAAAAGCTGAAATCCGTTGTTACGGGTGTTGAAATGTTCCGCAAGATCCTGGATCAGGGCGAAGCCGGTGATAACGTCGGTCTGCTGCTCCGTGGTATCGACAAGGACGAAATCAAGCGTGGTATGGTTATCACCCATCCGGGGCAGGTAACTCCTCATACCTCCTTCAAGGCCTCTGTCTATATCCTGACTCAGAAGGAAGGTGGTCGTCACACCCCGTTCCACAACAAATATCGCCCGCAGTTCTACATCCGTACTTTGGACGTTACCGGTGAAATCACCCTTCCCGAAGGCACGGAAATGGTAATGCCTGGTGATAACCTGGAAATCACTGTTACCCTGATCTACCCGGTAGCTTGCAGCGAAGGTCTGCGTTTCGCTATCCGTGAAGGCGGTCGTACCGTCGGTTCCGGTCAGATTACCAAGCTGATTGACTAAACAAATTCATTGGAAAGTCCCTTCGTGGGGCTTTCCAATGTTTTACGGGACTAGCTCAGTTGGTAGAGCATCGGTCTCCAAAACCGAGTGTCGGGAGTTCGAGTCTCTCGTCCCGTGCCAAATAAAACCGCATCATAATGAAAAAGTTTTTTAATAGGATCGCAACCTATATCTCGGAGTCTTACAACGAGTTGGTGCACAAGGTCTCCTGGCCTACGCTTTCCGAACTCAGCAACAGCGCAGTTGTCGTATTAACTGCTTCCTTGGTGATTGCGCTGATTGTGTTTGTCATAGATTTAGGTTTCGAAAACCTGCTCACCTTCATTTACGAGAGAGTCTTTTAATCTTTAGCAGTGATGGCTAATACAGCGAGAAAGTGGTACGTCCTGCGTGCCATCAGCGGCAAGGAGACCAAAGTGAAGGAGTACCTGGAACAAGCCATGGCACACACTTCCCTGGGTCAACATGTCTTCCAAGTATTGATACCCACCGAAAAGGTTTATCAGCAGCGGAACGGCAAGAAGGTTCTCAAAGAACGTTCTTACCTGCCCGGTTATGTGCTGGTGGAGGCTGAACTCGTCGGTGAAGTTCCCCACACCCTGCGCAATGTCCCCAATGTCCTCGGATTTTTGGGCGGCATGGATGCACCGCAGTGCGTTCAGGAATCCGAAATGAATCGTATCCTGGGTAAGGTCGATGAATTGCAGGAGGCTGGCGAAGAATTCAACATCGAATACATCGTCGGCGAGAACGTCAAGATCAACTATGGTCCGTTCAGCGGCTTCAGCGGGGTGATCGAGGAAGTGAACACCGAAAAGAAGAAGCTCAAAGTTATGGTGAAAATCTTCGGGCGCAAGACTCCGCTCGAACTCGGTTATATGCAAGTTGAGAAGGAATAGCAGGGGTTACGCGCTGCTCGTGTCCATCTCACGACAAACAATCCACAAATTTAAAATTCTAAGAAAATGGCTAAGGAAATTGCCGGACAAATTAAACTGCAGATTAAGGGAGGTGCTGCAAACCCCTCTCCGCCAGTAGGTCCCGCTTTGGGTTCGAAGGGCGTCAACATCATGGACTTTTGTAAGCAATTCAACGCCAGAACTCAGGACAAGGCCGGTAAGGTTTTGCCTGTAGTGATCACGTACTACACTGACAAGTCTTTCGACTTCATCGTCAAGACGCCCCCGGCAGCCGTTCAGCTGCTTGAGGCTGCCAAGCTGAAATCGGGCAGTGCAGAACCCAACCGTAAGAAAGTTGCTTCTGTCACCTGGGATCAGATCAAGGCGATCGCCGAAGACAAGATGTCCGACCTGAACTGCTTCACCGTCGAATCGGCTATGAGACTCGTTGCCGGTACGGCCCGGAGCATGGGTATTACGGTCAAAGGTGAATTTCCCACTAACAATTAAAAAGAACAACGAAGATGAGTAAACTGACAAAAAATCAGAAGTTGGTCAAGGATAAGATTGAGGTGGGTAAGATCTATACGCTCAGAGAAGCTTCCGAACTGCTGAAGGAAATCACCTTCACCAAATTCGATGCCTCTGTCGATATCGACGTTCGCCTTGGCGTAGATCCGAGAAAGGCCAATCAAATGGTACGTGGCGTTGTCTCGTTGCCCAACGGCACAGGCAAGCAGGTCCGTGTGCTAGCTTTATGTACTCCGGATAAAGAAGCTGAAGCTAAAGAAGCCGGAGCTGATTATGTAGGTCTGGACGAGTATATCGAAAAGATCAAAGGCGGTTGGACGGATGTGGATGTAATCATCACAATGCCTTCCATTATGGGTAAAATCGGTGCTTTGGGCCGTGTTCTGGGTCCGCGTGGCTTGATGCCTAACCCCAAGAGCGGCACAGTGACGATGGAAATCGGCAAAGCTGTCAAGGAAGTAAAACAGGGTAAGATCGACTTCAAGGTTGACAAGAGCGGTATCGTTCACACGTCGATCGGCAAGGTCTCCTTCACCCCGGACCAGATTTTCGGCAACGCCCGCGAATTTGTCCAGACCCTGATCAAGCTGAAACCCACCGTCGCCAAGGGTACCTATATCAAGAGCATTTATCTTTCAACAACAATGAGTCGCGGTATCAAAGTTGACCCGAAGAGCATTGAAGAATAAAACATGTAATTATGAAGAAGGAAGATAAAGTCTCTGTTGTTGCGTCTATCGCATCATTGATTCAGGAGTACGCAC
Source organism: Bacteroidales bacterium (assembly GCA_017446025.1). Classification (GTDB taxonomy): domain Bacteria; phylum Bacteroidota; class Bacteroidia; order Bacteroidales; family UBA1402; genus UBA1757. The sequence goes on from JAFSRR010000043.1 coordinate 11,085, forward strand.
ATTTCTATGTGACGGACATCACTGCCCTGAATTCCGAGAAGACAAGCGCTTTGAGAAGACGTTGCTTCAACGACGGTATCAAGCTGGTTGTCGTCAAGAACACTTTGCTCAAGAAGGCCCTGGAAAGCCTCGAAGCCGATTTTACGGCCCTCGATCCGGTGCTGAAAGGCAACACTGCCCTGATGTTCTGCAACACGGGCAACGTGCCTGCCAAGCTCATCAAGGAAGTCGGTAAAGACGGTGTCCCCGCTTTGAAAGCCGCCTATGTTGAAGAGTGTTTCTATATCGGTCCCGACCAGTTGGAGACCCTGGTTCATGTCAAGAGCAAGAACGATCTTATCGCAGACGTCATTGCCTTGCTGCAATCACCGGCCAAAAACGTGGTTTCTGCACTCCAGAGCGGAGGCAACACCCTGCACGGTGTGTTGAAGACCCTCGGCGAAAGAGAAGCGTAGGTAGCCCTACGATTTTATTCACAATCAAATTATTACAAACAATTTAATACATTACGAAAATGGCAGATCTGAAAGCTTTTGCTGAACAATTAGTAAATTTGACCGTTAAGGAAGTGAACGAACTTGCTACGATCCTGAAAGAAGAATATGGTATCGAACCCGCCGCTGCTGCTGTTGCTGTTGCTGCTGGTCCTGCCGCCGGTGCTGCTGAAGCTCCCGCCGAGAAGACTTCTTTCGACGTCGTTCTCAAGTCGGCCGGTGCTGCTAAGCTGGCTGTTGTCAAGGCTGTCAAGGAATCTTGCGGTCTCGGCCTGAAGGAAGCCAAAGACCTGGTTGATGCTGCTCCCTCTGTTCTGAAGGAAGGTGCTGCAAAAGACGAGGCTGAAGCTTTGAAGAAAGCCCTCGAAGAGGCAGGCGCAGAAATTGAACTGAAATAAAGTACTCACCTGGTATTCAGGTGCCTAGGCTTAGAATCCCCGATGCAAGGGGATTCTATGCCTTTTTGTGTCTATATCTTTTTCAAGTTTCAAATCCCTCGATAATGTCTTCAAATACACCGAATAACAGAGTAAATTTTGCCTCCATTCAGAGCCCGATCAGCTATCCGGACTTCCTGGAAGTGCAATTGAAGTCGTTCCAAGACTTTTTACAGTTAGATACACCCCCTGAAAAACGAAAAAACGAAGGATTGTACAAAGTATTCGCCGAGAGTTTCCCGATCGCGGATACGAGAAATAATTTCGTCCTCGAATTTCTGGACTATTACATCGATTCTCCCCGCTACAGCCTCGAAGAATGTATCGAAAGAGGTCTGACCTACAGCGTGCCCCTCAAAGCCAAACTGAAGCTCTACTGCACAGACCCCGACCACGAAGATTTTGAAACCAAGGTACAGGATGTGTACCTCGGCGCCATCCCCTACATGACCCCCAAGGGCACCTTTGTCATCAACGGTGCCGAGCGCGTCATCGTATCGCAGTTGCACCGTTCGCCCGGTGTGTTCTTCGGACAGAGCACCCATGCCAATGGTACGAAGCTTTATTCGGCCCGTATCATCCCCTTCAAGGGGTCGTGGATCGAGTTTGCCACTGACATCAACAATGTCATGTACGCTTACATCGACCGTAAGAAGAAATTGCCCGTCACCACGCTGCTGCGTGCCATCGGTTTCGAATCCGACAAGGACATCCTTGAGATTTTCGACCTGGCCGAAGAAGTGAAGGTGTCGAAAGCCGGCCTCAAGCGCCTGGTGGGCCGCAAGCTGGCTGCCCGCGTGCTGAAGAGCTGGGTGGAAGACTTTGTCGATGAGGATACCGGTGAAGTGGTTTCCATCGAACGCAACGAGGTGGTCATCGACCGTGAGACCGTGCTCGAGACCAGTCATATCGACGACATCCTCGAATCGGGCTCCCAGACCATCCTTTTGCACCGCGAACAGGAAGGCCGCTCGGACTACAGCATCATCTTCAACACCCTGCAGAAAGACCCGAGCAACTCGGAGAAGGAAGCTGTCAACTACATCTACCGTCAGCTGCGCAACGCCGACCCTGCCGACGACGCCAGCGCCCGCGAAGTCATCCAGAACCTGTTCTTCTCGGACAAGCGCTACGACCTGGGCGATGTGGGCCGCTACCGCATCAACAAGAAACTCAATCAGGACATCGACATGGATATCCGTGTCCTGACCAAGGAAGACATTATCCATATCATCAATTACCTGATCGAACTGGTCAACTCCAACGCCGATGTCGATGATATCGACCACCTGAGCAACCGTCGTGTCCGCACGGTGGGCGAACAGCTCAACAACCAGTTCGGCATCGGTCTGGCCCGTATGGCCCGCACCATCCGCGACCGCATGAACGTGCGTGACAACGAAGTGTTCTATCCCGTCGACCTGATCAACGCCAAGACCATTTCGTCGGTCATCAACTCGTTCTTCGGCACCAACGCTCTGTCGCAGTTCATGGACCAGACCAACCCCCTGGCCGAGATGACCCACAAGCGCCGTCTGTCGGCCCTGGGCCCCGGCGGTCTGTCGCGTGAGCGTGCCGGCTTCGAAGTGCGTGACGTACACTACACCCACTACGGCCGTCTCTGCCCGATCGAGACCCCTGAAGGCCCCAACATCGGTCTGATCTCGTCGCTCTGCGTCTATGCCAAGATCAACGACTTGGGATTTATCGAGACTCCCTACCGCACCGTCGAGAACGGCAAGGTCAACCTCGATGAGGTGGTCTATATGACCGCCGAGGAAGAAGAAAACAAGGTGGTGGCCCAGGGTAACGCTCCGCTCAACGAAAAGGGCGAGTTTATCCGCAACCGCGTCAAAGCCCGTCTGGAAGCCGACTTCCCGGTTGTCGAACCGAGCGAGGTCAACCTCATGGACGTTTCGCCTTCGCAGATTGCCTCCATCGCCGCATCGCTCATTCCTTTCCTCGAGCACGACGATGCCAACCGTGCCCTGATGGGATCGAACATGATGCGTCAGGCCGTGCCCCTGCTTCGTCCCGAAGCTCCTATCGTCGGTACCGGCCTGGAAGGACAGATCATCCGCGACTCCCGCACCCAGCTCATGGCTGAAGGTTCGGGCGTAGTGGAATATGTCGATGCCACGACCATCAAGATCCGTTACGACCGCACCGAAGACGAGGAATTCGTCAGCTTCGACGATGCTGTCAAGACCTATACCATCACCAAGTTCCAGAAGACCAACCAGAGCACGACCATCGACCTGCGTCCTATCGTGCGCACGGGCGACCGTGTGGAATATGGTCAGCTGCTCACCGAAGGCTTCGCCACCCAGAACGGCGAGCTGGCCCTGGGCCGCAACCTGAAGGTGGCCTTCATGCCTTGGAAGGGTTACAACTACGAAGATGCCATCGTCTTGAACGAACGCATGGTCCGCGAAGATATCTTCACGTCGGTCCATGTCGATGAATACACCCTGGAGGTACGCGAGACCAAGCGCGGTTTGGAAGAACTCACTTCCGATATCCCCAATGTCAGCGAAGAAGCCACCAAGGACCTGGACGAAAACGGTATCATCCGCATCGGTGCCCATGTCGAGCCCGGCGATATCCTCATCGGTAAGATCACGCCCAAGGGCGAATCCGATCCTTCACCCGAGGAGAAGCTGCTGCGCGCCATCTTCGGCGACAAGGCCGGCGATGTGAAGGACGCCTCCCTGAAGGCCACTCCCTCGCTGCGCGGTGTCGTCATCGGTTCGCACCTCTACGAAAAGGCCATCAAGACCCGCAAGAGCCACCTGGTGGACAAGGCCAAGATGCCGAAGATCGAAGAGGAGTACGAAGCCGAAATGGACCGTCTCAAGGAAATCCTGCTTAGCAAGCTGTGGACGCTGCTCAACGGCAAGACCTGCCAGGGCATCAAGGACAATCTGGATGTCGAAGTCATTCCCAAGGGAGTGAAATTCAACCAGACCCGTCTGTCGGAAATCAACTACACGACCGTACAGCTGAGCCGCTGGACCTCCGACGCCCACCGAAACGATATGGTAAGAGACCTCATCACCAACTATCTGAGGAAGGTGAAGGATCTGGATGCCAAGCTGAAACGTCAGAAATTCAACGAAACCATCGGCGACGAACTGCCCTCCGGTATCATCAAACTGGCCAAGATCTATGTAGCCAAGAAGCGCAAGATCCGCGTCGGTGACAAGATGGCTGGTCGCCATGGTAACAAGGGTATTGTCTCACGTATTGTCCGTCAGGAGGACATGCCTTTCCTGGCCGACGGTACGCCAGTCGATATTGTGCTCAACCCGCTGGGTGTGCCTTCACGTATGAACCTGGGACAGATTTTCGAGACCGTCCTGGGCTGGGCCGGTAAGGAACTGGGTGTCAAGTTTGCCACCCCGATCTTCGACGGTGCCAGTCTGGAAGACCTCGAGAAGTGGGCCGACAAGGCCGGTGTGCCCCGCTACGGCAAGACCTACCTCTACGACGGCGGAACCGGTGAACGCTTCGACCAGCCTGCTACGGTCGGCGTCATCTACATGCTGAAACTCGGCCACATGGTCGATGACAAGATGCATGCCCGTTCCATCGGCCCGTACTCCCTCATCACGCAGCAGCCTCTGGGCGGTAAGGCCCAGTTCGGTGGCCAGCGTTTCGGTGAAATGGAAGTCTGGGCACTGGAAGCTTTCGGTGCCGCCCATATCCTGCAGGAAATCCTGACCATCAAGTCGGACGATGTGACGGGCCGCAGCAAGGCCTTCGAAGCCATCGTCAAGGGCGATCCCATGCCGCCTGCCGGTGTGCCCGAATCGCTCAACGTACTGGTTCACGAACTGAGAGGCTTAGGCCTGAGTATTCACTGGGATTAATTAACGACAATATTACTACACTATATGACTTTCAAGAAAGATATCAAGACAGGCGGTAATTTCACCAAGATCACCATCGGCCTGGCCTCTCCCGACGAAATCAAGTCCATGTCGAAGGGTGAAGTGCTCAAGCCCGAAACCATCAATTACCGCACCTATAAGCCCGAACGTGATGGTCTGTTCTGTGAGCGTATCTTCGGTCCGGTGAAAGACTACGAATGCCACTGCGGCAAATACAAACGCATCCGCTACAAAGGCATCGTCTGCGACCGTTGCGGTGTGGAAGTCACCGAAAAGAAGGTGCGTCGCGAACGCATGGGTCATATCCAGCTGGTCGTACCCGTGGCTCATATCTGGTACTTCCGCTCCCTGCCCAACAAGATCGGCTATCTGCTGGGCCTGCCCACCAAGAAGCTCAACGCTGTCATCTACTACGAGCGCTACATCGTCATCCAGCCCGGTATCCTGGGGCAGGGTGAGAATCCCGTCCAGGCCGGCGACATGTTGCTCGAAGAAGAATACCTGGCCCTGATGGAGAAACTGCCGCGCGAGAACCAGTTTCTCGACGACAAGGATCCCGACAAGTTCATTGCCAAGATGGGTGCCGAGGCTATCCAGGACATGCTGCAGCGTGTCGATCTGGACGAACTCTCCTACGAGCTGCGCGACCGCGCCGGTCGGGAGACTTCCGTTCAGCGCAAGAACGAGGCCCTGAAGCGCCTGCAGGTGGTCGAAGCCTTCCGCATGGCCAAAGACACCAGCAAGCCCGAATGGATGATCCTGAATGTCATTCCGGTCATCCCGCCTGAGCTGCGTCCGTTGGTGCCCCTCGACGGTGGCCGTTTCGCTACGACCGATGTCAACGACCTCTACCGTCGTGTCATCATCCGCAACAACCGTCTGAAGAAACTCATCGAGATCAAGGCTCCCGAAGTCATCCTACGCAACGAAAAGCGCATGCTGCAGGAGGCCGTCGACTCGCTGTTCGACAACTCGCGCAAGGCCAGCGCCGTCAAGACCGATTCGAACCGTCCGCTCAAGAGTCTGTCCGACTCGCTGAAGGGTAAACAAGGTCGTTTCCGTCAGAACTTGCTGGGTAAGCGTGTCGATTATTCGGCCCGTTCGGTCATCGTGGTCGGTCCCGAACTGCAGACGCACGAGTGCGGTCTGCCCAAGGACATGGCTGCCGAGCTCTACAAGCCGTTCATCATCCGCAAGCTCATCGAAAGAGGCATTGTCAAGACCGTCAAGTCGGCCAAGAAGATCGTCGATCGCAAGGATCCGGTCGTCTGGGACATCCTCGAGTATGTCATGAAGGGCCATCCCGTGTTGCTGAACCGTGCCCCGACGCTGCACCGTCTGGGTATCCAGGCCTTCCAGCCCAAGATGATCGAAGGCAAGGCCATCCAGCTGCATCCGCTGGCTTGTACGGCTTTCAACGCCGACTTCGACGGCGACCAGATGGCTGTGCATCTTCCCCTGGGCAACGAGGCCATCGCCGAGGCCCAGCTCCTGATGCTGGCATCGCACAACATCCTGAATCCGAGCAATGGCTCGCCTATCACCGTTCCGTCGCAGGATATGGTGCTGGGTCTGTACTATATCACCAAGGAACGCGCCGGCGTGAAGGGTGAAGGTCTGGTGTTCTATTCTCCGGAAGAGGCCAAGATCGCCCTGAACGAAGGCCGTGCCGACATGCACGCCAAAGTCAAGGTACGCATCAACGGTGAACTCATCGACACGACCATCGGCCGCATCATCGCCAACGAGTTTGTGCCCGAAGAGGTCGGTTTCGTCAACAAGCTGCTCTCCAAGAAGGAGCTGCGCAACATCATCTCCGATGTCATCGCCAAGTGCGGTGTGGCCCGTACGGCCCAGTTCCTGGACGATATCAAGAACCTGGGTTACCGCATGGCCTTCGAAGGTGGTCTGTCGTTCAACCTGTCCGACGTGATCATTCCTGAGGAAAAGGCCCAGCTGGTACAGGAAGGCCACGATGCTGTCGAGGCCATCTCCGACGAATACAAGATGGGTCTGATCACCAACAACGAACGTTACAACAAGGTGATCGACGTCTGGACCGATGTCAACAAGAAACTCTCCGAGATCCTGATCAAACAGCTGGCCGAAGACGACCAGGGCTTCAACTCCGTCTATATGATGATGGATTCGGGTGCCCGTGGTTCGAAGGAACAGATCCGTCAGCTGTCCGGTATGCGTGGTCTGATGAACAAGCCGCAGAATTCCGCTTCGGAAGGTGCTCAGATCATCGAGAACCCGATTTTGGCCAACTTCAAGGAAGGCCTGTCGGTACTGGAATACTTCATCTCTACCCACGGTGCCCGTAAGTCTCTGTCGGATACCGCCCTGAAGACCGCCGACGCTGGTTATCTGACCCGTCGTCTGGTCGATGTCTCGCACGATGTCATCATCAACGAGGAAGACTGCGGCACGCTGCGCGGCCTGACGGCCATGGGCGTGAAGGGCGTCTGCACGCTCTACGAACGCATCCTGGGCCGTGTATCGGTACACGACATCTACGATCCCGAGAATCCCGAAGATTTGATCGTCGCCGCCGGTGAGCAGATCACCGAACCCATTGCCGAGCGCATCCAGAACTCCACCATCGACCGCGTCGAAATCCGTTCGGTGCTCACGTGCGAATCGCGCAAGGGTGTCTGCGCCAAGTGCTATGGCCGCAACCTGGCCACGGGCCGCATGGTACAGAAGGGCGAGGCTGTCGGTGTCATTGCCGCCCAGTCGATCGGCGAACCGGGTACACAGCTTACCCTTCGTACGTTCCACGCCGGTGGTGTGGCCAAGAGCGACACGGTGGCTTCCGATTTGAAGGCTCCCTACGACTGCGACGTCTATATCGACGAGCTCCATACCGTTCCCTCGGCCGACGATCCCAATGCACAGATCGTTGTGGGCCGTTACGGTGAAATCCGCCTGATCGATCCCCAGACCAACACGGTCACCACCCACCAGCTGTCGTACGGTTCCAAACTGTATGTCAAGCCGGGCGACAAGGTGAAACAGGGTACGCTCATCTGCGAATGGGACAACTACAACGCCGTGATCATCTGCGAAGAGTCCGGTCGTCTGCAGTTCGATACCATCGAAGACGGTGTCACCTTCCAGACCTATGTCGATGACACGACCAAGGTCAAGGACAAGATCATCATCGAACCCAAGGACCGCTCCAAAGTGCCTGCCATCCACATCCTGGATGCCAACGGCCAGCGTGTCCACTCCTATAACCTGCCTGCCGGTGCCCACCTGCTCAAGGAAGACGGTGAAAAGATCGAGGCCGGTCAGATCCTGGTCAAGATCCCGCGTGCCGTGGCCAAGTCGGGCGATATCACCGGCGGTCTGCCTCGTGTCACCGAGTTGTTTGAAGCTCGTAACCCGTCGAACCCCGCCGTGGTTTCCGAAATCGACGGTGATGTCATCGAACTGGGACGCATCAAGCGCGGTAACCGTGAGATTGCCATCCAGTCCAAGACGGGCGACATCAAGAAGTATCTCGTGCCCCTGTCCAAGCAGGTGCTGGTCCAGGTCAACGACTTTGTCCGCGCCGGCACGCCCCTGTCGGACGGTGTGGTCACTCCCGCCGACATCCTGGCTATCAAGGGCCCGACGGCTGTCCAGGAGTACATCGTAAACGAAGTCAAGAACGTCTATCGTCTGCAGGATGTAAAGATCAACGACAAGCACTTCGAAGTCATTGTGCGTCAGATGATGCGCAAGGTCGAGATTGTCGATGCCGGCGATACCCGTTTCCTCGAACAGCAGGAGGTCGATAAGAACGAATTCATGGAAGAGAACGATCGCATCTGGGGCAAGAAGGTTGTCATCGATGCCGGCGACTCCCAGACCATGAAGCCCGGTATGATCGTAACGCCCCGTAAGCTGCGCGACGAGAACTCCAGCCTGAAGCGCCGCGACCTGAAGCTGGTCGAAGTGCGTGACGCTATTCCCGCCACCTCAAACCAGATCCTGCAGGGTATCACCCGTGCAGCATTGCAGACGAGCAGCTTCATGTCGGCTGCCTCCTTCCAGGAGACCACCAAGGTGCTCAACGAAGCTGCCATCCAGGGCAAGGTCGATTACCTCGAAGGCATGAAGGAGAACGTCATCACCGGTAACCTGATTCCTGCCGGTACCGGCCAGCGTGAGTTCGACAAGCTCATCGTGGGCCCGAAGGACGAATTCGACAAGCTTCAGAATGTTGTCGATGTGGAAGAGACGGTCGAGGCTGAGGCCGAGTAAACAGCAAGGTATATTAATAAGTACTTTGAACCATAATCAAACCAAGAAGGCCGCCGGTGCAAACCGACGGCCTTCTGTTTTGTCTGTACGCGCTTCCCGCTGACGCGGTCAGGGAAGTCCGACCGCTCACGATGCTTAGCGCCATTCCACATCCAGCTGGTGAAGCATGATGGCGCTGGCTCCCACCGAGCCGGTGTGCTGGATGCCCGTGCCGCCGAAGTCGTTGGGCTCGACCGGGGCGCTCAGGTGTACCTCGCCCGGCAGACCGTCGGGATGCTGACCCAGAGGCGTGACAGTGGTCACATCGGCCGTCAGCACATTGCCGCGAACACGCAGGTCGATATGACAGCCGGTGCGGAAGCACGTGGCCGAGACGGGCTCGGTGATGGCCTCAATCTGACCGTCGCGGTATCTCATCAGGACAAAATCGACAGCATTGGCATATTTGGTGGTGCGGACAATGCGCAGGGCATAGCCCGTGAGCGTGCGGGTGTCAAACTTGATGTAGATGTCGAGATACTGGCCCGTGGCGCTGCCAAAACCCTGGCCGGCCGTCTTGCTGGGATCGACTACCAGCGAGACACTCATGTCGCCGTAGCGCCCCTCGACGGGTGTGTAGAGCAGGCGGGCGCCCTTGAGTTGCTGCAGCAGGCCATTGCCCACAGCACCGTCCTGCCCCTTGCCATAGAACCAGGTGTCGCGGCCCGAGGGGGCTACCCAGCTGTATTCCTTCGTGTCGGCGGGCTTGAAGCCGTCCACGGTCCAGAAACCGGGCAGGATGCGGGGCTGCCATTGGGTGGCGAAATTGCGGAAGTTGGTATGGATGGCATAGTCGTGCTTGAGGTCGGCCTCGTAGATAGGAAAGGCGGTGATGGCTGTCACAGGTTCGCCCGGTAGGCTGCGGATGTGCTTGGGCTCCACCTTGACCATGATGTAATAGCCCACATCGGCCCTTGTGAGCGGATAGACCAGCTCAGGCACGTTGAGCCGCGACACAGCTACAGGAATGGCGTCTTTGCCCCGGGCATCGCGGCAGCGGTACCAGGTGATGAGCGA
>JAFSRR010000044.1 GCA_017446025.1 Bacteroidales bacterium
CGGAACCCAGGGTATATTTGCAGTTCGGTGTGGTGACGGCCAGTTCGATGGCTTCGGAGATGGCACAGCCCAACGAACCGCGGTCATTCGGATTGATGGTCAGGATATCCTTGCCCGCACGGGTGGACATCGACGGCGAAGGTGTGATGGCCGCACCGAAGGTCTGCATGATGGAGCGGCGATAGGGCTTCTGCTCATAGCTCAGCTTGACCATATAGACCGCAAGTTCCAGCCCGAATTTCTTCGCGGCATAGGAAAGCGCACCACCCCACTGGCCGGCACCGGTCTCCGTGGTAATGTTGGTAATGCCCTGCTCCTTGGCATAATATGCCTGCGCAAGTGCGGAATTGAGTTTATGGCTGCCGGCCGGGCTCACGCTCTCATTTTTGAAATAGATGTGCGCCGGGGTGCCGAGTGCCTGCTCGAGTTCGTACGCACGCACGAGCGGAGTGCAGCGGTACGCTGCATATTGCTCGCGGACAGGCTCCGGGATAGGAATCCACTCGTCGGTCTGGTTGAGTTCCTGGCGGGCGCACTCTTCACAGAAGATGGGGAAGAGGTCCTCCACGCTGAGCGGTTTCTTTGTCGCAGGATTCAGGATGGGCAGCGGCTTGTTGGGCATTACGGCCTGCATATTGAAAAAGTGGGTCGGGATCTCGCTCTCCGGGAGCAGGAATTTCTTCTGTTTCATAATTGAATCGTTTATTTTGTTAATAATTTATTAGGATTTTCGATAACTAAAAAGGCCTGTCGCAAGTTCGACAGGCCTTATTTGTATAAAATTAACAAATAGCTGATTCACTTGCGACTAATCGAGTTGCAAGCGCCACCACCAGCTATTGTTGATTCTTCTCATTGCTTAGTTTTGGACTTTCCATCACAAAGATATGGAAAAGATTCTACCGTTGTATCAAAAATCGCTATTTTTGCAGCAAATTTTGGAAACGTTATGTTTGCAGACCTTTTGTTCGGAAGCAGTACCGCACACATCATATTTATCCTCGCCGCCACCATCGCCCTGGGCACCCTGCTCGGAAAAGTCAAGATCGGCGGCATTACCCTGGGCGTTACCTGGATTCTCTTCGTAGGCATCGCACTGGGACATTTCGGCATGGGCATCGACCCGAAAGTACTGGGCTTTGTCAAGGAATTCGGCCTGATCCTGTTCATCTATTCTGTCGGTATGCAGGTAGGCCCCGGCTTCTTCGCTTCACTCAAGCAGAACGGGCTGAAACTGAACCTGCTCTCCATCGGCGTCATCCTGCTGGGCATTCTGGTCACGTGCCTGGTCGCAGCGATAAGCGGCACGAGCCTGATCACGATGACCGGCGTGATGTCCGGCGCCGTTACCAACACGCCTGCCCTGGGTTCCGCGCAGCAGACCTATCTCGACACGATGGGGACCAACGAGCCCTCCATTGCCCTGGGCTATGCCGTCGCCTATCCGCTGGGCGTCATCGGCCTGATCCTCGCCCTGATCCTGATGCGGAAGATCTTCCGGGTCGATCCCGCCAAGGAAGACGAACGGCTGCACAAGGAGCACGTCATCGAGACCCACGACCCGGACCGTGTCACGGTCGAAATCACCAACCCGCAACTCGACGGCAAGAAGGTCTGGGAGATCGCACGGCTGCTCAACCGCAGCTTCATCATTTCGCGCGTCCTCAAGGAAGGCAGCGCGCCCGCCCTGGCCGATGCGCAGACCGTCATCTCGCTGGGCGACAAAGTCTTTTTCGTCTCAGACCCGCGCGACACCGAGGCCGTCATCGTCTTCCTGGGCCGACAGATCGAGATGCCGCAGGAAGCCTGGGACGCACAAAGCCGCGACACCGAACTCGTATCGCGCCGCATCCTGGTCACGCGCAGCAACATCAACGGCAAGCAGCTCGGTTCGCTGCAGCTGCGCAAGAACTTCAAGGTCAACGTGACCCGCGTCAACCGCTCGGGCGTCGACCTGATCGCCACGCCTTCGCTGGAACTGCTGCTGGGCGACCGCGTAACGGTAGTCGGCGCCGAGAGCGCCATCGCAGAAGTGGCCGGTATGCTGGGCAACTCGCAGAAGCGCCTCCGCGAGCCGAACATCATCCCGATGTTCATCGGCATCCTGCTCGGCGTGCTGGTCGGCATGATCCCCTTCCATATCAGCGGCATTCCCCTGCCGGTGAAACTCGGCCTGGCAGGCGGCCCGCTCATCGTGGCCATCCTGCTCAGCCGCTTCGGTGCACGCTTCCACCTGGTGACCTACACCACCATCAGCGCCAGCCTCATGCTGCGTGAAATCGGCATCTCGCTCTTCCTGGCGGCAGTGGGGCTTTCGGCAGGTCCGGAGTTCGTCAGTACCCTTTCCGGCGGCGGCTACGTCTGGGTCGGCTATGGTTTCCTGATCACGGTCATCCCCATCCTGGTGATGGGCCTGCTCGGCCGCTGGGTCTTCAAACTCAACTACTTCGCCCTGATGGGCACCCTCTCGGGCAGTATGACCAATCCCATCGCCCTGTCGTTCGTCACAAGCAACTCCCCCAACGACATCCCGGCCGTCAGCTACTCCACCGTTTACCCCCTCACGATGTTCCTTCGGGTCGTCTCCGCCCAGATCCTGATCCTGGCGGCGCTGTAAAGGCTTTAAAGACTATTGCGTGGCAGCGTTGATGCGCTTGAGCATGGCGAACATGATCAGGCCGGCGATGGCGCAGAGGCCGGCGAGGATAGCCCAGTTGGCCCAGAGGGGGACGCGCATCCAGAGCAGGCCGGGGACCATGGTCAGGTAGTTGCCGACGGCTGAGGCGGCGAACCAGAGGCCCATCATCAGGCCTTTCATCTTGGGCGGCGCCACCTTCGTGACGAAGGAGATGCCCATCGGGCTGAGCAGCAGCTCGGCGAAGGTCAGCACCAGATAGGTTCCCATCAGATAGGTCGGTACAACCGGGTCGGGTGATACGGTCCCTGAGAGAGCGGCCGGCGAAGGCTGACCGACGGAGCCGAAGATCATCACCAGATAGCCCAGCGCCGCCACGATCATGCCGATTCCGATCTTCATCGGGGCCGTAGGTTCCCTGTGCTTCTTGGCCAGGGCGCCGAAGATCGCAATGACGACAGGGGTCAGGAGCACCACGAAGAACGGATTGAACTGCTGGAAGAGCTGCGGCTGGATGTCCAGCACGGCAGGCATCCCCCGGTAGATGATGATGGCGGCAGCCCACAGGGCCATCGTCACGATGCCGCAGAGCATCTTGCTGCCTCGTTTTTCCGACTGGAAGGTGCCGAACAGCGTATAGACCGACACGGCCAGCAGGCCCAGGATCCACACGCTGAACCCGGCCCTGGGCCATCCGCTGACCGTCTGCTGCGTGTAGTCGCGGGCGAACCAGGTCAACGCCTGCCCGTTCTGTTGGAAGGCCATCCAGAAGAAGATTACCACGGCGAACACCATGCAGAGCGCGACAACGCGGTCGCGGGTCTGTTTGGGTGTAAGTTCAACGATATGCGCATTCGCGGCAGCTGCCTGCTTTGCGTTGACATCGGCATGCTTGAACCAAGGTTTGCAGGCCAGGTAGATGGCGATGGACACAACCAGCGACACGCAGGCTACGGCAAAGCCCATATTGTAGGCCGATGAAAGATGCTCGACATAGTAGCTGCTGAAATCCGGCAGGGAAAGGGCCGTCACGGCTGCATCGGGCATCTGGGCCTGCAAGCCGGCCAGCCGGTCCGTATTCTCCGGCGAAATGGTGCCGCCCAGCAGCTGATGGGCCAGCGCCGGGATATCGGCCTTGTAAACCAGGCCGGCCTTCGACAGGAAGCGGTTGGTGATGGCCGTGGCGGCGAAAGGCGCGAACAGCGCGCCGATGTTGATGGACAGATAGAAGAGGCTGAAGGCCGAGTCGCGCTTGTCGGCATATTTCGGATCATCATAAAGATTGCCGATGAGCACCTGCAAATTGCCCTTGAACAGGCCGGTGCCCAGCGCGACGAGCAGCAGCGCCCCGATCATCAGGGCGATGCCCAGGGCGTTGGGCGCCGTAGGGATGGTCAGCAGCACGTAGCCCAGGAACATCACGCAGATACCCGCCACGACGCATTTCCCGTAGCCGATCCGGTCGGCCACCATGCCGCCGAGAACAGGGAGGAAATAGATGACTGCCATGAAAATGGCATAAAGCTGGCTGGCCGCCGCCTGCTCCCAGCCGAACTTCGCCTGGAGGAACAGCATAAAGATGGCCAGCATCGTATAATAACCGAAGCGCTCGCCCGTATTGGCCAGCGCCAGCGCATAAAGACCTTTCGGTTGACCCTTGAACATACGTTTTCAGATTACAACCGATAAAGTTACGAAAAAAACGCCAACCCCGGCTTGACCTGCGTCATTCCGGGCTTGACCGGGAATCTACATTCTTTTGTAGGTCACGTAGTCAATCTTGATGGAATCGTCACCGAAAAAGACCAGGTCATGGCCCTCATCATATTGGATATCCTTCAGCGCCCGGCTTTCTGCCTGCCCAGCCTCCTTGGCAATCATATTCTCCGGCATTTCGAAGAATATCTTTCCGTCCTTCACCATATAATGTATCGGATCGGCTTGCTTGCATTCCCCGGATACACGCGCCGAGAACCATTTTTCTCCGGCCTGATTGAAAAAACTCAAAAACGGGAAACGGTATGAAATCTGGTACAAGTCTTCCGTATAATCAGGATCATCCGCGCTGAATGTAACAGCTATGCCTCCAGACTCATCCAGCGCACCCACAATGTCACCATTTTCAACATAAACCGGTTTCCAGCTACCGTACAGACGGGCGCTTTCGCTTTCGCTCCACTCGCCACATCCTGCAGCAAGCAGCAATACCGTACAAAAGAGCAAAATACGTTTCATATCTCTATTTGACTTTGGTTCCGATGAAGAGGATGGCGCCCGTGCTGGATTCGCGGATGAGATAGATGAACGGCCGGTTGAAATCGACGAACGTCCCCATCGAGGCGCCGTTCTTCCGCATTTCCGCCACAGTCACGGCGGCGGCCTCAGTGCCTTTCTCATCGACCGAAATATAGGTCTTCTGCCGGAACTTGTCCACATACAAGCTCTCGTCCGACATATTGGAGAAATCGGCAGCATAGGAGAAGGCGCGTTTCATGCCCAGGCGATTGAGCACCGGCACCAGCATCTCGTCCGTATCAAATTCCGCCTTGAATTTCGGAAAGCGGAGCGTGACTTTCGTCAAAACGGCGGATGCGTCCCAAAGATTCACTTTATCCAGCGAAAGATTCTCGAGGAAAGCCTTGAAATCACCGGAAGGGAGGATCGCCTCCATATAGAAGGCGCCGTTGCCGTAGGGCATCTTCACGAGCGAGACCGTCTTATCTTGGTAGACATCAAGCACTTCCGCCATAAGCGCCATGATAGGCATCTTAACGGTCTGGCCGGAGATCGTCTGGAAATCCTCCTCCCTCGTATTGGCCTCCAAGAAGGCATGGGCCCAGTCTCCCTTGAAGTACAGGGCATTGATCAGCAGCATGCGGATCCGGGGATCCAACTCGTCGAACATTTTGGGGATCAGACCGGAGGTCTTCTTGCTGCACCAGTTGTTCACTTGATCGAGGGTTTTGGAAGGGCCGAACTCCACGGCGAAAGACTCCGCGTCAAAAACCTTGCTCATGTTGCTGCTGAACTGCTTGCGCAGTCCCAGATCCTTCGCCACCCAGATGGAATTGGCCAGCGACAAAGCCACGCTGGGGTCCGCCTTCGAAAGGCCCGATACCATGGTGGAATAGCAACTGTTGATCTCGTCCAGCGAATAGCCCTTCATGCCGATGGCAGCGACGATCTCGTCATACGTCTCCCCGACCGCACCATTGGCCAACATACTGGAAACGATCGTGACCCCCATCGGCGACAGGAAAACATTCCCCCCGCCATTCTCCACGAAAGTCTCCCGCAAAAGCTTGAATCCAAAATCATTTCCCTTGTCCAGCACGACCTGCTGTGACTTGGTCAGCACAATCGTCTGCGCCTCCTTCCCGTCATTCCCACTTCCCTGCGACAAAAATTCACAACCGCCAGCCACAAACCCCAGCACCACCATCATCAAACCAGACAGATAATATCTCGTTTTCATAGCCAAAAACCTTAAAAAGCCCTTACAAAATTACACAATCTATCCATAAGATGCACAAACCCACAAAATGTTGCGTCCCCCTGCGCAAAAAACCCTTCACCAACCATTCACGCCCCTCCCTTGCGCTGCAATGTACGCACTTGATTGACAGTTAATTACGCAACCTGATCCCCCTTAAAAAGAGGGGGATCAACTTGCATAAACACCTGATACTCACCTGCGTCCGTTGCAGCGAAAAAAAAGGAACGCCCACACCTCTGCCTGACTCTGCCTGCCTCAGCCTGACTCTGCCTGCTTCAGCAGGCCGTACCGAAGGTACGCGGGGGTTCGGGGGCAGAGCCCCCGGTAGGAAAGGGCGGCAGGGTTGCCGCCAAGCAAAAAAAAAGCCCTGGGTGTCGAAGACACTCAGGGCTCAAGCTTGGCGGCAACCTACTCTCCCACTTGGTGTAGCAGTACCATCGGCGCAAGTGAGCTTAACTTCTCTGTTCGGAATGGGAAGAGGTGGATCCTCACCGCTATAACCGCCTTTCATTATATCTCTAGGAGAAAGAAAACTTGATACGTACTCCCTACTCACAACTCTATGCTTCTTCTCTCAAGCGAAGTATTCGGGATATTAGTACCGATCGACTTTGACATTGCTGCCTTTACATCTTCGGCCTATCAACGTGGTAGTCTCCCACGTCCCTCAATGGAA
>JAFSRR010000045.1 GCA_017446025.1 Bacteroidales bacterium
GACCGCACGGCCGTGGTGCGCGAGCAGGGCTATGCCAAGGTCTTTATCTCCCTGGGCAAGGCCGACGGCCTGATGCCCAAGAATCTGCTCGACCTGATCAACAGCGCGGTGGAAGGCCGTGTGGAAGTGGGCCGCATCGACTTGCTGCCCGACTATGCCCTGTTCGATGTCGATGAGAAATCGGCCCGCAAGGTGGTGGCCGGCCTGCGCTCGCTCGACTTCCTGGGCCGTGGGGTGAAGGTGGAGATTGCCTCCGACAGCCAGATCCGCCAGGCTTCGCAAGACAGGGCCGACAACCGCGGGCAGTCGCACCGTCGCAGCTACGGCGACCGCACCCAGCGCCTCGACCGCCTCGACCGCCTCGACCGCCGTGTGCATCGCCCCGACCGCCGCTTCGACGGGATCGTCCGCCCCGAACGGCCCGCGCGGGAAGACCGCATCGACCGTGATGCCCGACCGGGTCGCGACCGCTTCGACCGCAGGCCTGCCAAGGGCAAGCCGGGCCGCCGTCGCGATTGATACTGAGCGATTTGAAAATTATTTTACGCAAAACACTTGCTGCGTGAAAAAATAGTACTACCTTTGCGCCGCTAAATTTCAAACACAAACAAGTTTCATTATGTATTTGACGAAAGAAAAAAAGCAGGAAATCTTCGAAAAATACGGGAAGTCCAACACGGATACCGGCTCTCCTGAGTCGCAGATCGCCTTGTTCTCCTACCGTATTTCTCATTTAACTGAGCACCTCAAGTTAAATCGGAAAGATTATAGCACTTCGCGTTCTTTGAAAATGCTGGTCGGCAAGCGTCGTCGTTTGCTCGACTACCTCAAGGAGAAAGATATTGAGAAATATCGTGCTCTGATCAAAGAACTGGGTATCAGACGTTAAGTCTGTAGTCCTGAGAAAAATGACCGGTTTCGCCTGGCGGAGCCGGTTTTTTTATTGCCGCCCGGAGCCTGCATATTTCTCCCGGTTGTTTGGATAAGTATGCGTCAAATGCTATATTTGCCTCAACTTAATCATTCAGTCGCGGATATGATGAAAAAGTTCTTTTCGGGGGCTTTGGCCCTTCTGACCTGCCTGATGCTGGGCTCTTCCTGCAGCATCTATCATCCCCATGCCGTCGAAATGCCCATGATCTCCCAGAAAGGCGAAGTCCATGCCGACGGTGCGGTGGCCATGTCGGGCTGGCTGCTGCCCGATGTCATGACGATCAACACCTCCGTGAGCTATGGTTTGACCGACCTGATCGCCCTCCAGGGGCATGCCAACTACGGTGGCGAGAATGCTTACGGCCAGCTGGCCGCCGGTGTTTACAAACAGACCGCCAGCCACTTCCTCCTGGAAGGCTATCTGGGCTACGGCTACGGCGGTGCCTGGCGTGGAAGGGACGAAGACCACAACTACGAGTATTCGGGCAACTACCATCTGCCCTTCGTGCAGTTCGATTGCGGATTCATCGACCTGGGCAAGCCCCATATCGACGTGGGGCTCGGTTTGAAGGGCGGTCTTTTCTTCCCCGATTTCGAGTATCACAAGTATGATTCGGACGGCGCGGAGATCCCTGCCGACTACGAGCACTTCACGACCATGAACTACCTGCTCGAACCGATGCTGCAGATGCGGATCGGCTCGGAGAAGGTGAAATTCCGTCTGGGACTCGGCCTGGGATTTTTCGACAACATGAGCGAGGCTTCGAAATTCACCTACGATTTCTATACGTTGTCGGCCGGTGCGACCCTCTTTTTCCGCTAGAGGGAAAAGAAGTCTTAAATATGCGCCGGAAGGCTTGTTTGGCTAAGATATAAACAGTATCTTTGCTAGAAAGTACCAAGAGACATTTTTCAGCATGGAAAGTCAGATCGAGCAGCAACTGCCTGAGGCCCCGGCCGCCAATTACGGGGACGACAGTATCAAAACCCTCAAGTGGAACGAGCATATCCGCCTGCGCCCGGGTATGTATATCGGCCGGCTGGGCGACGGCACCAGCCCGGAGGATGGCATCTATGTCCTGCTCAAGGAGGTCATCGACAACAGTATCGATGAATTCATGATGGGCTGCGGCAAGGTCATCAAGGTCGATATCAAGGAGGGTTATGTCTCCGTGCGCGACTACGGCCACGGCATCCCCTTGAACAAACTGGTGGACGCCTGTTCGAAAATGAACACCGGTGCCAAATACGACACCAAGACCTTCCACAAGTCGGTGGGCTTGAACGGTGTCGGCATCAAGGCGGTCAACGCCCTGTCGTCGTATTTCCGGGTGCAGAGTTTCCGCGACAACGAGACGACCAGCGCCGAGTTCGAGCGCGGTGTGTTGCTCAAGCAGACCGACATCGAGCCTTCGGCCGAAGGCAACGGCACCCTGGTGGAGTTCATGCCCGACGGCAAGCTCTTTGTGGGCTACGCCTACGACGACAGTTTCGTCGAGACGATGCTCAAGAACTATGTCTATCTGAACACGGGCCTGACGATCGTCTATAACGGACAAAGGTTCAGTTCGAAAAACGGCCTGGAAGACCTGCTCAACGACAAGATGACGGCCGACGGGCTGTATCCCATCATCCACCTGAGCGGCGAGGACATCGAGATCGCCTTCACGCATACCAACCAGTATGGCGAGGAGTGCTACTCTTTTGTCAACGGCCAGCACACATCGGCCGGCGGCACGCATCAGACCGTGTTCCGCGAGGCTGTGTCGCGCACCTTGCGCGATTTCTTTGCCAAGAACCACGATTTTTCTGATATCCGCATGGGTATGGTCTCGGCCGTCAGCATCAAGGTTGAGGAGCCCATCTTCGAGTCGCAGACCAAGACCAAGCTCGGCTCCAAGGACATGGGCAAGGACGGGCCTACGATCAACAAGTTTATCAGCGATTTCCTGAAAAAGGAACTGGATAACTACATGTACCGCAATCCGGAGACCGCCGATATCATGCTCAAGAAGATCAACAACTCGGAGAAGGAGCGCAAGGCCATCGACGTGGTCACCAAGAAGGCTCGCGAAGTGGCCAAGAAGGCCAACCTCAACAACCGCAAGCTGCGCGACTGCCGCTACCACTTCAACGACGCCCGGGGGGAGAATCTGGAAGACACCTGCATATTCATCACCGAGGGCGATTCGGCCAGCGGCTCCATCACCAAGAGCCGTGATGTCAACTACCAGGCCGTGTTCAGCCTCCGCGGCAAGCCGCTCAACACTTTCGGCAAAACCAAGAAGGTGGTCTATGAGAACGAGGAGTTCAACCTGCTCCAGGCGGCGCTCAATATCGAGGACAGCCTGGACGACCTGCGCTACAACAAGGTGATCATCGCCACCGATGCCGATGTCGACGGCATGCACATCCGCCTGCTGATGCTCACATTCTTCCTGCAGTTCTTCCCCGACCTCATCAAGAAGGGCCACGTGCATATCCTGCAAACGCCCCTGTTCCGCGTGCGCAACAAAAAGGAATCGCGCTACTGCTACAGTGAGGACGAGCGCCTCCAGGCCATCTCCGAACTGGGTCCGAATCCCGAGATCACCCGCTTCAAAGGCCTGGGTGAGATTTCGCCCGAGGAGTTCAAGGATTTCATCGGCAAGGACATGCGACTGGACCAGGTCTCCCTGCGCAAGGAGGATGCCGTCAAGGAACTGCTGGAGTTCTATATGGGCAAGAACACCTCCGAGCGTCAGAACTTCATGATCGAGAACCTGGTGGTCGAAGAAGATATCAGCCTATGAAGACAGCACTTTTTCCCGGATCATTCGATCCCTATACCAAAGGACACGAGTCGGTTGTCCGCCGGGCCTTGTCGCTGTTTGACAAGGTCATCGTCGTGGTCGGCCTGAATCCCGACAAGCGGACCCTTTTCAGTGCCGAAGAGCGCCGCCGCCAGATAGCGGCCTGCCACGCCGGCGACAAACGGGTGGAAGTTTGTGTGTGGGACGGCCTGACAGTGGATCTGGCCCGTGAAAAGGGGGCCGGGTTCATCCTTCGCAGCGTGCGCTCGGTGGCCGACTACGAATACGAACGCAATATGGCCCAGGTCAACGATGTTTTGTCCCATCACACTGTCGAGACCGTTTTGTTGCTGGCCGAGCCCGGTCAGGAGGCTTTGCAGTCGTCGGTGGTGCGTGAACTTCTGTCGCACGGACAGGATGTCTCGGCCTTCGTGCCGCAGGCTGTCCTGCCCTTGCTGGTTAAATCAGATCAATCCAAATAACCATGAAAAGATTAGCTTTGCTTGTTTTGGCCGGACTGGTTTCAGCCTCGCTCCTGGCCCAGGATTTCGTGATGTCGGCCCGCAAGTTACAGTCGGCCCTCTATATTTTCAACGAGATGTATGTCGACACGGTCAATTGCGACAAGTTGGCCGAGGAGGCTGTCAGGGCCATGGTCAAACTGCTCGACCCGCATACCGAATACATGACCCGCGAGGAAATGAAGGAACTGAACGAGCCGCTGCAAGGCGGTTTCGACGGCATCGGCATCTCGTTCAACATGATGAAGGACACCCTTTTCATCGTGGAGGTCATCACGGGCGGCCCTTCCGAGAAGGTGGGCCTGCTGGCCGGTGACCGCATCATCAAAGTGAACGGCGAGACGATTGCCGGGGTGAAGATGTCGAACAAGGAAGTGATGAAGCGCCTCAAAGGGCCCAAGGGCACCAAGGTGACCGTCAGCGTGAAGCGCCGCGGACAGAGCGGCCTGACCGATTTCCGCATCACCCGTGACAAGATACCCCTCTACAGCCTCGACGCCTCCTTCATGGTGGACAAGCAGACGGGCTATATCAAGATCAGCCGCTTCGGGGCCACCACCATGGACGAGTTCCACAAGGCTTTTGCCGATCTGCAGAAGCAGGGGATGAAACAGCTGGTGCTGGACCTGCAGTCGAACGGCGGCGGATACATGAACACGGCCATCGAACTGTCGGATGAATTCCTGGGCAAGGGCCAGTGCATCGTCTATACCGAGGGGCTGCACAATCCGCGCCAGCAGGCCGATGCCACGGAAAAAGGCAGTTTCGAGCGGGGCAACCTCATCGTGCTCATCGACGAGTATTCGGCTTCTTCTTCGGAAATCGTCACCGGTGCCATCCAGGACTGGGACCGCGGCCTGGTCATCGGCCGCCGCAGTTTCGGCAAGGGCCTGGTGCAGCGTGTTGTCCCCATGGGCGACGGGACGGCCCTGAAGGTGACCGTGTCGCGCTATCACACGCCCAGCGGACGCTGCATCCAGAAGCCTTACGAGGAAGGCAAGGAAGCTTACAGCAAAGACCTGATCGATCGTTACAACCGGGGCGAGATGCTCAGTGCCGACAGCATCCATTTCCCCGATTCCCTCAAATACACGACCCTGCTCAAGGGGCGTACGGTCTATGGCGGCGGAGGCATCATGCCCGATGTGTTCGTCCCCTACGACACCACCCGTTTCACCGACCTGCACCGCCAGCTCATCAACAAGGGCCTCCTGAACCAGTTCACGCTGCGCTATACCGACGACCATCGGCAGGAACTCAAGGCGCAGTACCAGAGCGAGGAAGAGTTTATCAAGTCGTTCACGGTGACGGATGAGGTGGTTGAAGACCTGTTGCGCCTGGCCCGCGAGGAGAAGTTCAATCCCACCGACGAGCAACTGGCTGCCGACCGGAGCGTGCTCAAGTTGCAGCTCAAGGCCTACATTGCCCGCGACCTCTATGCCACGGCGGCCTACTACAAGGTGATGGCTCCCGAGAACGAGCCGCTGCAGGAGGCCCTCCGCATCCTGTCGGACAAGAAACTGAAAAAACGCTACGGACTGGAATAGTCTTTTTTTCGACCATGCAAATCGGCCCGATCACTTTTCCCGAGCAGGCCGTCTTCCTGGCACCGATGGAAGATGTGACCGATCCTTCGTTCCGGCTCATGTGCAAGCGCTTCGGAGCGGACATGGTCTATACGGAGTTTGTCTCGTCCGATGCCTTGATCCGCTCGGTGAGCAGCACGCAGCGCAAACTGGAGATCTGTGACGAGGAACGGCCTGTGGCCATCCAGCTCTACGGCAAGGACCCGCAGGCCATGGCCGAGGCTGCCCGGATCAGCGAAGAGGCCCATCCCGACATCATCGACATCAATTTCGGCTGCCCGGTCAAGAAGGTGGCCGGCAAGGGCGCGGGTGCGGGCCTGTTGCGCGACATTCCCCGGATGCTGGCCATTACCCGGGCCGTGGTCGATGCGGTCAAGTTGCCCGTCACGGTCAAGACCCGGCTGGGCTGGGACCAGGAACACCGCGAGATCGTCTCCATCGCCGAGGCCTTGCAGGATTGCGGCATCGCCGCCCTCACCATCCATGGCCGCACGCGCAGCCAGCTCTACACCGGCCCGGCCGACTGGTCGCTCATCGGAGAGGTGAAGCGCAATCCCCGGATGCACATCCCCATCATCGGCAACGGCGACATCACCTGCGGAGAGGATTGCCGCCGCCGTTTCCAGGAGACGGGCGTGGATGCCGTCATGGTGGGCCGGGCCACTTTCGGACGTCCCTGGATCTTCAAGGAAATCAAGCATTACCTGCAGACCGGCGAAACCTGGGACGAGACGCCTGAGTGGAAGCTGGAAGTGCTCAAGGAGGAAGTGCTGCAGAGTGTCAGGATGATCGAGGCCCAGGGCGAGGAGAAATACAACAGCCCGGAGAAGCGGGGCATCCTGCATATCCGCCGGCACTTGGCGGCCACCCCTTTGTTCAAGGGGATTCCCAATTTCCGGGAGACACGCATCGCCATGCTGCGGGCGGAGACCGTTGGGGAACTGTTCCGCATCATGGATTCGACCCTGCCCCGGCTCCAGGAGGTGGCGGCGGGTGGCACGGAAGCGGCAGGTGAAATGGACGCGGCAGGTGAAATAATTGATAAATAATTGATTATGAGAAAGATATTGGCCATTGTCGCTTTGCTGGCCTGTATGCTGCCCCTGTCGGCGGCCAAAAAGCAGACCGTCGTGTTCCCCGACGGCACCCCTGTGGACGAATGGTTCCTGAAAGCTGAACCGCGCACCCCCGAATCGCTGGGACGGATCTACAATATCGCCGACTACGGGGCGGTGAGCAGTACGGAAAAGGTGCAGACCGAATTGATCCAGTCGGTCATCGACCGGGCGGCCAAGAGCGGCGGCGTGGTGATGATACCCGAAGGGATCTACAAGAGCGGCGCCCTGCATTTCCGGCAGGGGACCCACCTGTATCTGGCCAAAGGGGCCGTGCTGCTGGGCAGTGAGAGCATATTCGACTTCCCCCTCTGCCAAACGCGCATCGAAGGGGAGATCTGCCGTTATTTCCCGGCCCTGGTCAATGCCGAAGGCCTGGACGGCTTCACCATCTGCGGGCAGGGCACCATCGACGGCAACGGTTCGGACTATTGGCGGGCCTTCCGGCTTCGCCGCCAGTGGAATCCCCAGTGCACCAACAAGGACGAGATGCGACCCCGGCTGCTCTATCTGGCCCATTGCACCAATGTGCAGGTGTCGGGCGTGAGCCTGCAGAATTCCCCTTTCTGGACCTGTCATTGCTACAAGAGCGACCATGTGCAGCTGATCGGCCTCAGGCTCTTTTCGCCCATACGTCCGATTGCTTCGGCCAGTGCCGACGGCATCGACATGGATGCCTGCTCCAATTTCCTGATACGTGAATGCCGTTTCACGGTCAACGACGATGCTGTCTGTCTAAAAGGCGGCAAAGGTCCCTGGGCCGACCGCGACACGACCAACGGCCCTTGTCGCAACATCCTGGTGGAGAATTGCCATTTCGACAACACGACGGGCAGCTGCCTGACCTGCGGCAGTGAGTCGATCCATGTGCGCAATGTCTTGATGCGCAACTGCCAGGTCGATGGCGCTTCGCATCTGCTGCTGCTCAAGCTGCGGCCCGACACGCCCCAGCTGTATGAATACATCACGGTGGAAAATGTCAAGGGTTCGTGCCGGCGGCTGTTCGAGGCCGGTTCGTGGCGGCAGTTCTTCAACCTGAAAGACAGGAGCGACATCCCCAAGTCGTATGCCAGCCACATCACCATGCGGCACCTGGACATCGATTGCCAGCGTTTTGTCAACACCCGCCGCAACGACGAGGAGTACGAACTCTCCGATTTCGTCTTCCAGGACATCAAGGTCTGGGCCGACGATGTCCAAAACCATCAGGAGGCTTTCCATTCGGTGGTCTTCGACAAGGTGCAGGCCGACGAAAAACCCAAAACCAAATAAGCCATGCCTCATCAGTCGTTGGAAATCATGGCCCCTGTGGGCTCCTATGAGGCGCTGGCGGCCGCTTTCCAGGCCGGTGCCGACTCGGTCTATTTCGGGGTGGAGGCCCTGAACATGCGTTCCCATTCGTCGGCCAATTTCACACTTGACGACCTGGCGCACATTGCCTCGCTCTGCCACGAAAAGGGAGTCAAGTGCTACCTGACGGTCAACACGGTGCTCTACGACAACGACCTGGCCCTGATGCGGCGCATCGTCGATGCCGCCCGGCAGGCCGGCATCTCGGCCATCATCGCCTGCGACGTGGCCGCCATGGAATATGCCTGCTCCCGGGGGGTGGAAGTGCATCTTTCCACCCAGCTGAACATCTCCAATGTGGAGGCCTTGAAATTCTATGCCCGCTTTGCCGATGTGGTGGTGCTGGCCCGCGAACTCAACCTCCAACAGGTGGCCTACATCCACGATGAGATCGTCCGGCAGCAGATCCGGGGTCCCAAGGGGGAGCTGGTGCGTATCGAGATGTTTTGTCACGGGGCACTGTGTGTGTCGATTTCGGGCAAGTGCTACATGAGCCTGCACGAAATGAACGCCTCGGCCAACCGGGGCGAGTGCATGCAGATATGCCGGCGGGCCTACCGGGTGACCGACATAGAGACCGGCAGCGATATCGAAATGACCGTCGACAACCAGTATGTCCTTTCACCCAAGGACCTCAAGACCATTCATTTCCTGAACAAGATGATCGATGCCGGGGTGGAGGTGTTCAAGATCGAAGGCCGCGCCCGCGGTCCGGAGTATGTCTTTACGGTGGCCAGTTGCTACCGGGAGGCCGTCGAGGCATACCGGGCGGGAGAGTACTCCCAGGACGAAGTGATCGTGCCCAGGATCGCTGCCTGGGACGAGCGCCTGGCCCGGGTCTTCAACCGGGGTTTCTGGGACGGCTATTACCTGGGGCAGCGCCTGGGTGAGTGGTCGCACCGCTACGGCTCGTCGGCCACGACCAGAAAGGTGAAGATAGGGCGGGGCGTCAACTATTTCTCGCGCCTGCAGGTGGCCGAGTTCCAAATCGAGAGCTACGACCTCCGAGTGGGCGACGAAATCCTGGTGACCGGCCCGACGACCGGCGTCATCGAGGCCGTCGTCACGGAAATCCGCCTGGACGACCGCTGCGTGGACGTGGCCCGCAAGGGACAGCGCGTATCCATCCCCCTGAAAGACAAAATCCGTCCTTCAGACACCTTGTACAAGATTGTTCGCGCTGAACAGGGAGCTATTGGATGAGCTTGTCGGTGGGAATCAGGATGAGCATCAGGATGTACATCAGCACACCCGGAAAACCGGCCGTGAAGAGCGTCAGAAAGCAATAGATGACTCTGACGAGTACGGGGTCCAGGTCGAAGTATTCGGCAATACCTCCCAGCACGCCGCCGAGCACCTTGTTGGTGCGTGAGCGTCTGAGTTTTTTGGGTTCGTTGTTTCCTTCCATGGTCTTGAATTTTGCCCGCAAGATAGTGATTAATGCGGAATAATGAGTACTTTTGCACCCAAATTTTCCGATCATGGAGTATGATTTCAGAGCCATTGAGCAGAAGTGGCAGCAAGAATGGGTAAGGCGCGGCACCTACAAGGTGACCGAAGACCCCGGCAAACCTAAGTATTATGTGCTCGACATGTTCCCCTATCCTTCGGGAGCAGGGTTGCATGTGGGACATCCGCTGGGCTATATCGCCTCGGACATTGTATCCCGTTTCAAACGTCTTCAGGGCTACAACGTGCTGCACCCCATGGGCTACGACTCCTATGGCCTGCCGGCCGAGCAATATGCCATCCAGACCGGGCAGCATCCGGCCGTGACCACTGCCAAGAACATCGCCCGTTACCGTGAGCAGCTCGACAAGATCGGCTTCTGCTACGACTGGGACCGTGAGGTGCGCACCTGCGAGCCGGGCTATTACAAATGGACGCAGTGGGCCTTCATCCAGATGTTCAACTGCTACTACGACAACGAGGCCGACAAGGCCCGTCCGATCACAGAGCTGGTGGCCCGTTTCGAAAAGCAGGGTACCCAGGGTCTGAATGCCTGCTGCACGGAAGAGCTCTCATTTACAGCCGCCGAATGGAAGGCCAAAACCGAGAAACAGCAGCAGGAGACGCTGATGAACTACCGCCTGGCCTACCTGGGCGACACCATCGTCAACTGGTGCCCCAAGCTGGGTACGGTGCTGGCCAACGACGAGGTGAGCGAAGGCCTGTCGATCCGTGGCGGCTATCCCGTGGAACAGAAACTCATGCGCCAGTGGTGCCTGCGTGTATCGGCCTATGCCCAGCGGCTGCTGGACGGCCTGGACCGCATCGACTGGAGCGACTCGCTCAAGGAGACCCAGCGCAACTGGATCGGCCGCAGCGAGGGTACGGAAATGCAGTTCAAGGTGAAGGACTCCGATGTCGAATTCACCATCTTCACCACCCGCGCCGACACCATCTTCGGTGTCACCTTCATGGTGCTGGCCCCCGAAAGCGAGCTGGTGCCCGTACTCACCACCGCGGCCCAGCGGGCCGAGGTCGATGCCTATCTGGACGCTGTCAAGAAGCGTACCGAGCGTGAACGCCAGGCCGACCGCCGCGTGACGGGCGTCTTTTCGGGCAGCTATGCTGTCAACCCCCTCACCAAAGAGGCCATCCCCGTCTGGATCAGCGACTATGTGCTGGCCGGATACGGCACGGGTGCCATCATGGCCGTGCCTGCCCACGACAGCCGCGACTATGCGTTTGCCAAGCATTTCAACCTGCCCATCATCCCGCTCATCGAGGGCTGCGATGTGTCGGAAGAGAGTTTTGATGCCAAGGAAGGCATCATGATGAACTCCGGCTTCCTCAACGGTCTCACCGTCAAGGAGGCTATCCAGCGCACCAAACAGTATGTGACCGAGCATCATCTGGGCCGCGTCAAAGTGAACTACCGTCTGCGCGACGCCATCTTCAGCCGCCAGCGCTACTGGGGCGAGCCTTTCCCCGTCTATTACAAGGATGGCATGCCTTATATGCTCGATGAGAGCCGTCTGCCCTTGGAGCTGCCCGAAGTCTCCGACTTCAAGCCTACGGCCCAGGGCGAACCTCCGTTGGGTCATGCCAAGAACTGGAAGACTCCCGAAGGTTATCCGCTCGAACTGAACACCATGCCGGGCTTTGCCGGCTCGTCGGCCTATTACCTGCGCTACATGGATCCGCACAACGACAAGGCCCTGGTTTCGAAGGCGGCCAACGACTACTGGCAGCAGGTCGACCTCTATATCGGCGGTACGGAGCATGCCACCGGCCACCTCATCTACAGCCGTTTTTGGAACAAGTTCCTCTACGACCTGGGGTATGTATGCCAGGACGAGCCCTTCCACAAGCTGGTCAACCAGGGCATGATCCAGGGCCGTTCCAATTTTGTCTATCGCATCAAGGAGACCAATACCTTCGTCTCTTACGGCCTGAAAGACCAATACGAGACCACAGCCATCCATGTGGATGTCAACATCGTATCGAACGACGTGCTCGACATCGAGGCTTTCCGTGCCTGGAACCCCGAATACCAGACGGCCGAGTTCATCCTGGAAGACGGCAAGTATGTCTGCGGCTGGGCCATCGAAAAAATGTCCAAGTCGATGTTCAATGTGGTCAATCCCGACTCGGTGGTCGAGAAGTTCGGTGCCGACACGCTGCGTCTGTATGAGATGTTCCTCGGCCCGCTGGAGGCCTCCAAGCCCTGGGATACCAACGGCATAGATGGTGTGCACCGCTTCCTCAAGCGCCTGTGGAACATGGTGGCCGCCGGCGAGGGCTTTGCCTTCAGCGACGAGAAGGCCACGGCTGCCGAGCTCAAGAGCCTGCACAAACTGATCAAGAAACTCACCTGGGATATCGAGCATTTCTCATTCAACACGGCCGTCAGTGCCTTCATGATCTGCTTGAACGAACTGGGCAAGTGCAACAAGCGCGAGATCATCCAGCCGCTCATTGTACTGCTCACTCCCTTCGCTCCGCATATCTGCGAGGAGCTGTGGCAGGCCTCCGGCGGCGAAGGCTCGGTGTGCGATGCCCGGTGGCCCGTCTGCAACGAGGCTTATCTGGTCGAGGACACGGCCGTCTATAGCATCTCGTTCAACGGCAAGACCCGTTTCACGATGGAGTTCCCGATGGATGCCACCGCCCAGGAAATCGAGGCTCAGGTTTTGGCCAACGAGCAGGCCCAGAAGTATATCGAGGGCCGCACCCCGCGCAAGGTGATTGTCGTTCCCAAGAAAATCGTCAACATCGTACTGTAGTTTCAAGGTTTCCGGGCAGGTCGCCTGACAAACCTTCGCTTCGCTCATCCCTCCCACTCACGAAGCCGTGGGCGGCCACGGGTTTGCACGGCGAGCCTGCCCGGAAACTGCTTGGAAACAGCCCGGAAACTATACTATGCCAGACGGTAGCGGCCGCCGCTGAGCGAGATGACGGCGCCGGCCAGTTCGAGCTGCATCATCTGCCCCAGCAATTCCCCGATATTGCCCCTGGCGGGCTGTTCCCCTCTTTTTTGACGGATTTGCTGTCGCAAGGCCATCAGCTCTTCGAGACTGTAATCCTGTCCTTCTTCCATCAAGGCCAGAATCTCTGCCAGCGATGGTTCCAAGGTGGGGAAGAGACTGGGTTGGCTGGCTTCTTGCGGCCGGCCCAGGTCCCAGTTCATTTCGCGAAGCAAGTCGTCGGCCGTCTCGAAAAGGGCGGCCACCTGCGTTTTGATGAGCCAGTTGCACCCCCTTGAGCAAGGATCGATGTTTCGGCCGGGCAGGGCAAACACTTCGCGGTCGTAGTCGCGGGCCAGGCGGGCGGTGATGAGCGAGCCTCCCTTTTCGGCCGACTCGATGACGATGCAGGCGTCGCACAGGCCGGCCACGATGCGGTTGCGCTGGACGAAATTGGCGGCAAAGGGCAGGGTGCCGTGCGGAAACTCACTGAGCAGGGCGCCTTGTCGGACCATTTCGCCGGCCAGGCGCCAGTGTTGGGCAGGATAGATCTGGTCCAGCCCGTGGGCCAGTACACCGACCGTCTGCAGGCCATGGTCCAGGGCGGCACGATGGGCGCAGCCGTCGATGCCGCTGGCCAGCCCGCTCACCACCAGCAGGTTGGGGCAGGCACGGGCCAGGCCGGCCACCAGCTTTTCGGTCTGTTGGCGCCCGTAGGCGGTGAGGCGTCGTGTGCCCACGATGGAGACAATGCGGCGGGCTTCCAGATCGCAGCGACCTTTACGGTACAAGACCAGAGGCGCATCGGCGCAGGCTGCCAGGCGGCGGGGATAGTCTTCGTCGGCCAGACAGCTGAGGCCGAGTTGCCGGTCATCGATAAAGCGCAGTTCCGCTTCGGCCTGCCGCTGGGGCTGTCCGCTCTGCAGCAGGGCCGGCAAAGCGGGTCGGATGTTGGGCACTTGGGCGAGTCGGACGGGATCGAGCAGGGCCTCGATGTCGTTGTCGAAAAAAGCCAGCAGCTCACGGGCCTTGGCCGGTGAGAGCGGATGCAGGAATGACAGTGTCAGGTAGTGGAATTGGGTGTTGTTCATGGTATGGTGTGTTTAAAATCGGATCGCTGGCAGGGGGCGGGCGTCAATCGCTCAGCTGTATGTCGGGAATGGCCGCCCGGAGTTTGGTCTCCAGCTCCGGGAAAAACTTGGGCCGGCCGTTGACCAGTGCCACAGTGGTCACCTTGGCCTTGACACAGAGCGTCATGCTGTCGGCCTGGTAGATGTCCTGGTAGAAAATCCAACGGACCCCCAGCTTGCGGATATACAACCGGGTCAGATACTCGTCGCGGCTGCGGAGCGGATGCTTGTAGTCTATTTCCACCCGTGAAACGATGAAATCGACTCCCTGGTCGTGGTAGTCGGCAAAGCTGATGTTGGCGCTGAGCAGGAATTCATGACGGGCATGCTCCAGGTAGTGCTGGTAGTTGGCGTTGTTGACAATGCCTTGCAAATCACATTCGTAATCGCGGACTTTCTGCCTCAGTTCGAAGATGTAGGGTGCCGGTAGCATGGTTTTTTGTTTTGCCTGCAAGTTACACATTTTTCCCGTGCCGTCACAATTAATTTGCTATTACCCTCCGTGCTTATTATTTTTGCGTTCCCAAGCCGCCCGGACAGGGTAGTCCAGGCAGCTTGCCATCAAGTCTGTAACTATGGTCAGGAAATTTGATTATCTCGTTATCGGCTCGGGTATCGCCGGTATGAGTTTCGCCCTGAAAGTGGCGCACAAAGGCACTGTGGCACTTATCTGCAAAGCCGGTCTGGAAGAAGCCAACACCTATTTTGCGCAAGGCGGCATCGCCTCGGTCACCGATTTCAAGGTGGACAATTTCGACAAACACATCAAGGATACGATGATCGCCGGCGACTGGATCAGCGACCGCGCCGCCGTCGAGAAGGTGGTACGCAATGCGCCGGCCCAGATCCAGGCCCTCATCGACTGGGGTGTCAACTTCGACAAGAAGGAGAACGGTGAGTTCGACCTGCACCGCGAGGGCGGCCACAGCGAATTCCGCATCCTGCACCATGCCGACAATACCGGCGCTGAAATCCAGACTTCGCTGATCAAGGCCGTGCAGCGGCATCCCAACATCACGGTGTTTGAGAATTTCTATGCCGTCGAGATCATCACCCAGCACCACCTGGGCATCATCGTGACCCGTTATACGCCGGGTATCAAGTGCTACGGCGCCTATGTGCTGAACGAGCAGACGGGCGAGGTGGACACTTTCCTGTCGAAGATCACGGTCATGGCCACGGGCGGCTGCGAAGCCGTCTATCGCACCACCACCAATCCGCTGGTGGCCACGGGCGACGGCATCGCCATGGTCTATCGTGCCAAGGGGCAGGTCAAGGACATGGAGTTCATCCAGTTCCATCCCACGGCCCTCTATCACCCGGGCGACCGTCCGGCCTACCTCATCACCGAGGCCATGCGCGGTTACGGCGGCGTGCTGCGCACCCAGGACGGAGCCGAGTTCATGCAGAAATACGATGCGCGTCTGTCGCTGGCCCCGCGTGACATCGTGGCCCGCGCCATCGACAACGAGCTCAAGACACGCGGCGAGGACCATGTCTATCTGGATGTGACTCATAAGGATCCGGAAGAGACGCGCCGGCATTTCCCGAATATCTACAAGAAATGCCTGTCGATCGGCATTGACATCACCAAGGAATACATTCCGGTGGCACCGGCGGCCCATTATCTCTGCGGCGGCATCAAGGTCGATCTGGACGGACAGAGCAGCATCCGCCGGCTCTATGCCATCGGCGAATGCTCCTGCACCGGCCTGCACGGCGGCAACCGTCTGGCCAGCAACTCGCTGATCGAGGCGGTGGTCTATGCCGACGCGGCAGCCAAGCATTCACTCGAGGTGCTCGACCGTTACGAATTCAACGAGGATATTCCCGAATGGAACGACGAAGGCACCATCAGCAATGAGGAGCGCGTGCTCATCACCCAGAGTATGAAGGAGGTGAACCAGATCATGGAAGCCTATGTGGGCATCGTGCGCAGCAACACCCGCCTGGCCCGTGCCTGGAACCGCCTCGACATCCTCTACGAGGAGACCGAAGCCCTGTTCAAGCGCAGCAAGGCCACCCGCGAGCTTTGCGAACTGCGCAACATGATCAATGTGGGCTACCTGATCACCCGTCAGGCCATGGAACGCAAGGAGAGCCGCGGTCTGCACTATACCATCGACTATCCCAACAAAAAGGCGGAGTAGTCGCCAGAAATCTTTACACCTATGTCAACCGTTCTGTATCCCGATATCATCTTCGGCCCGGTCCACAGCCGCCGTCTGGGCTTGTCGCTGGGCATCAATCTGCTGCCCATCCAGCGCAAGTTCTGCACCTTCGACTGTGTCTATTGCGAATGCGGCCTGGGCGACATGGAGGGTGTCAAAAAACTGCCGACAGCCGACCAGTTGGAGACCGCCCTGCGCACCCGGCTCGAAAAGATGCGCGCCGAAGGCCAGTGCCCCGATGTGCTGACTTTTGCCGGCAACGGCGAACCCACCTTGCACCCTGAATTTCCCGAAATCGTGGAGCGGGTCAGGAAGGTGCGCGACGAGCTGTTTCCGACGGCCAAAATATCGGTGTTGTCCAACGCTACCCAAATCGGCCGCCCGGAAATCCGCCAGGCCCTGCTGCGGGTCGATAACAACATCCTGAAGCTGGACAGCGCCTTTGAAGAGACAATGCGGCAGATGAACCGGCCCTGGCGCAAGGAATTTAGCGTGGCCACCCTGGTCGAAAACCTGAAGGCCTTCCAGGGCCGTCTCATCATTCAGACCATGTTCCTGAGGGGCACATACCAGGGCCGCTTGTTCGACAATACCACCGAGCAGGAGGTGAGCGCCTGGATACGCCTGGTCACCGAAATCGCCCCTCATGGGGTGATGATCTATTCGCTCGACCGGGAAGCACCCGTCAGCACGCTGGAAAAGATACCTGCAGCGACCTTGCGGCAGATAGGCGACAGGCTGCAGGCCGCCACCCGGGCCGCCGGACTGGAAGTGAAGGTTTCGGTGGCAGGATAGTTTTTTCCCTTAGAACAGGAACCAGGAAAAATAGCAGAAGAGCCCGGAGCTCAGCAGGAGCAGGAGCAGGATGCGGCTGGCCCAGTTGTCGTTGGCATTGAAGAAATGTCCCATCATCACAGACCAGGGCAGGACGCTCAGCGTGAGACATTCATTCTTGAGGGGCGAGATCAACATGCCCAGGAATACCAGCACAAACCAATTGAATATCAGGAAGGAAAGATAGCCTCTGACGCTGTTTTTCTCGCTGTAG
The DNA here is from genome assembly GCA_017446025.1 of Bacteroidales bacterium. Classification (GTDB taxonomy): domain Bacteria; phylum Bacteroidota; class Bacteroidia; order Bacteroidales; family UBA1402; genus UBA1757. The sequence goes on from JAFSRR010000045.1 coordinate 17,059, forward strand.
AACTTGTTGAGCCGATACAGGGCGGCCACCAGGAACAGCAGGGCGCAGCACCCCAGGAAGAGCATTTCCTGCCAGGGACCGGGCCATTGGAAATCGAGGTAGTCGGGCAGACAGGCCAGGCAGTCGAGCAGCATTTCCCATCGTCCCAACAGGAAGCTGAGACCGGCAAAAATCCACACCACAGTCAGGATGCCCGCAATGGAAGCCAGCAGGCGGCTGAAATTGAATGGATTGACCCAGTTGAAACTGAGCCACAGCAGGGGCAGTATGAGCAGCAGGGCGGGGACAAAGGCGGCAGCCAGCGTGGTGAACAGGAAAACATTGAACACCTGTATCTGGCAATTCTTGGCCTGGTAGCAGTCGAAGACATTGATCGTGGCCACCACCATCAGCGCGCTGGCCACCAGGGCTGAATTGGCGCCATAGGCCGGCGGGTAGCAGGCCGAAAAGACCAGGTAGAAGAAGACCGGGAAAATGCTGAGCGAATCAATCAGCTCGTAGCGCCGCACCAGGGTGTGCACGAGAAACAGGTTCAGCCCGACCAGGCAGAAATGGACCAGGGCGGTGAGCCAGGCCATGGAGGTGAAATGATCGGTCTGCCAGGCCAGGGGTGAAACCAGTGCGGGGCGTTCGGGGGTGAGAGCCTGAAACACCTGCGGCTGCCATTTGACGGCGAAAGCCATCATCAGGGCAAACAGGATCAAGGCTATCTGCCAGAGCCAGTCGCTGCGGGTGAGTGATTTCAGGTTCATGGGGCTTATAGATCAAAACCGATGTCGGAGCGGAAATAGACCTTGTCGAAGTGGATCTTGCGGGCATTGGCGAAGCTCTTTGCCAGGGCTGCCTGCTTGTCGGCACCGTAGGAGCTGACGGCCAGCACGCGGCCGCCGTTGGTCAGGATTTGGCCGTTTTCGGCCTTGGTGCCGGCATGGAAGACGATGCTGTCTTGTACCTGGTCGAGCCCGCTGATGACCTTGCCTTTCTCATAGGCTTCGGGATAGCCGCCCGAAACGAGCATGACGGTGACGGCGGCACGGGGGTCGAAAGTGACCTGACACTGGTCGAGCCGGCCGGCGGCGACGCCTTCGAACAGCTCGACGATGTCGCTTTTGAGCCGCAGCATGACCACTTCGGTCTCGGGGTCGCCCATGCGGGCGTTGTATTCGATGACATAGGGTTCCATGTCCACTTCGATCAGGCCGAAGAAGATGAAGCCCCGGTAGTCGATGCCTTCGGCGGCCAGTCCCTCGACGGTGGGACGGATGATGCGGTCTTCGACCTTTTTCATGAACACTTCATTGGCAAAGGGCACGGGGGAAACGGCGCCCATGCCGCCGGTGTTCAGACCGGTGTTGCCTTCGCCCACGCGCTTGTAGTCTTTGGCCTCGGGCAGTATCTGATAGTGGCGGCCGTCGGTCAGGACAAAGACCGAGCACTCGATGCCCGAGAGGAATTCTTCGAGCAGCACGGTGCGGCTGGCTTCGCCGAATTTGCCGTCGAGCATGTTGCGCAGTTCCGTCCGGGCCTCGTCGAGGTCGTCGATGATGAGCACGCCTTTACCGGCAGCCAGTCCGTCGGCTTTGAGTACATAGGGGGCCCTGAGTTGCTGCATGAAGGCCAGGCCCTCTTCCAGGTTGTCTTTCGTGACGCTGAAATAGCGGGCCGTGGGTATCTGATGCCGCAGCATGAAGGCTTTCGAAAAATCCTTGCTGCCTTCGAGCCGGGCGCCGCTCTTGGAGGGGCCGATGACCGGGATGCGGCTCAGACTGGCGTCGGCCCTGAAATAATCGACCACACCCTTGACCAGCGGATCTTCCGGCCCGACCACCACCATGTCGATGTGATGGTCCAATACGGCTTGTTTCAAGGCGGGGAAGTCGTCGGCCATGACGGGCAGGTTGGTTCCGACCTGGGCTGTGCCGGCGTTGCCGGGAGCGATGTAGAGTTGGTCGACTTTGGGACTTTGGGCAATTTTCCATGCCAGGGCGTGTTCGCGGCCGCCTGAACCGAGCAGTAGGATATTCATAATGGTGATGATTTGCTTTTCGGGCGGTAAAAGTACAGAAAAAGCCTCACAATTTCAATACGAAAACGGCCCCCATTTGTGTCTGCCGGCAACCATCGATGCTTTCCAGGCCGCTGCCTACAGAGGAGCGGTCGCTGTAGCGGGTGTGCCTCAGGCGCAAATCCACCTGCCAACAGGGGCTGGGGCGCAGTCCCAGCAACAGGACGGTGCGCTGGCCCTGGCCCGAAACCGAGGCAAAGGGCAGGCCGCCGGCCAGGTCGGGCTGATAGGAGGAAAGGCTTAACCCTCCGGTGTCGAACAGGCTGTGTTGCAGGCTCAGCACCCAGGGCTGCCGGTCGGGATTGAGCCGGAGTTCCTGACTGACCACGCAGCCTTGCCGGCCTGCGGCTTCTTGCAGGATTTTTTGCCAATGGATATCGGCGGTGGCCCGGTAGCGCCAACCCTCGTTTGTGAGGCTCAGCTGCAGGCGGGCCTGGCGGCGTCGCCGCGCCTGCAGGGGGGCGACACCGGGCAGGCATTCGTCGGCGGGCAACTGGCGCGGGCCGATCTTTTCCTTGAAGCGCAGCAGGCATTCTGTGCGGCGGTCGGCGGCATAGCGTCCTTCGACCATCAGTTCGCTGCCCTTCGAAGGGGCATTGACCTGGTACTTGAGCCAAGGGAAGCGGTAGCAGTCGAGATAGGCCGTCAAGGCCCAGTTTTTCAGCAGGCGGCAGTCGATCCAGGCAAACATGCCTTCTTCGTTGGCGGCACTGCTGTTTTCCCCGAAGGCGGCGGCAAAGGGCGCCTGGTAGCCGGTGCCGTAGTGCCGGTACGACAGCAGGCAGTGCAACAGGGGATGCGCCTGCCAGCTCAGACTGGCCAGTCCCGACAGGCTGCCCCGGGCATCGCAGGCCAGTTCGCCGCCCAGGAGCAGTTGGCGGTATCTCAGGCGGCCGTCCAGGGAAAGGTTGCCGCCTTGCCGGCCCCGGAACTGGTAGCGGCGGTAGGGTTGGCTGTCGGGTTGCCACGTGGTGTCGAACAGATAGTAGAGTGCGTTGACCGACCATTGTGCCCAGGACTGCCGGTAGCCGAGCTGTCCGCCGCTTTGGATGAGCCCCGTGTTGGCTCGGCAGGTCTGCTCGTTGAGCGTACGGTGCAGGCCGTCTTTTTTGAGCGAGGTGAAAAGGCTGTCCTGTTTGCGGGTATCGATGCGCTGGCGGGAGTAGAAGGCCATCAGTGACCAGTGGCGGCCCAGGTCGAGCTGGAGGCCGCCGCCGCGCAGACAGCCCGTCTCGGCTGTCGAGCGGTGCGGCCGAAGGCCGCTCCCCTGGCCCATCAGGGCCGCGGCGGCGGCCGCCTTGCCCCCGAAGGTCCCCGCGTGGCACACCAGCCCCCGGCCCATCGATACATGATAGTCGCCCAGGACCAGGTTTTTCAGCCTGCCGCCCTCCTTGTACTGGAGATAACCGGACAGGTAGTCGATCCCTTTTTCGCCCGCATCCTTTTCTGTGGCCAGGCCGCCCTGCCAGTGCCGGCTATACTGGCCCTGCCATACCAGGGAGGCGGCCAGCGGCGAACCCAGGTAGGCCTTGGACAATCGACGCAGGCTGTCCGAGTCGAGATAGCCTTTTTTTCGTTGCAGACTGCCATCGGTCTTGATCCTCAGGCGCTGGCGGAATGGGCCGTATCCCGGGCCTTTCCTGTCGTTGTCCCGGCTTGTCTCCACTACGATGAAGGGACGCAGGGCCCTGACCGTCCATTCGTCCCATCCTTCGATGAGCAGCAGGTCGGAAACCCCGGCCAGCGGACGGTGGCGGTCGAGAAAGCCTGCCAGCGCTGCTTTCTGGCGCTCATCAAGGAAAGGCAGCCGGGCCAGCTCCTGCTCACCGGCCTGGTTCAGGTCGATGGGATGCTCGAGCAGGTCGGCGAGGTCTTCGTAGAGGCTTTCCATCTCCTCTTCGGAATGCCCTTCCAGCCACTCCTCCCACAGGCGCTCCAACTCCTGGGACACGCTGCCTGCTTCCTGGGCCGGAAGATGGACGCTTCCCAGCACAAGCGCCCCGGCCAGCCATAGGATCCATCTCTTTTTCATGGCCGCGACAGACGATAGTGCAGACTCCCCGCCAGAGACAGCGGCAGCTCCGCTTGATAGGACAGTCCCAGGTCGATGCCCCAACGCCTAGTCTGATAGCCTAGGCCGGCGCTTAGGCAGGGATAGGGCCAGCGCGCTCCCAGCCGCAGCAGAAAGCAGTCGGGGATGATGTGGTATTCGCCTCCCAAACGCCACAAGCAGGGCTCGCCGATTTGTTTTTCCAGTTCCCCGGCTGCCAGCAGGTCGGAGGATACCCGCCGCAGCATCCCTATCCGGCAGTCGCAGTGAAAGCCATAGTCGCTGTGGGGAAGCAGGTTGAAGGTGTGCAGATAGACAGTCCTCAGGTGGTCGAGCCGGCAGGCCATCCGGCAGTGCATGAGCCACAGCCAATGACTGTCACGGCCCACGGCAAGCCGTTGTCCACCCAAGCCCAGACTCCCCGCAATCTTGTCGGACAGGCTTCTGCTTGCCGTCAGCAGCAGGTCTTGCCCGGCCAGGGTGGAAGGCCCCGAACAGCCCAGGTGCAGCTGCAGTCCGGTCTGGCGGCATTTGCCGTCGGCTTGCCATGAGTAGCGTGAAAGCCCTCTCTGACCGTGAGGCAGGCGCAGCGTGGCTTGCAGGTGATCGATTTGAAAAACAGGGGAGGGCGCATCGCCAGCCGGCAGCCTGGTTTCGCCAGCCGGGGGCCTCATTTCTTCGGGGAAGAACAGTAGGTCGCCCATTCCCAGGCAGACGGCATTGCCCAGGCAATCGGCGGCAGTGAGCCTTTGGGCAGGGACTGTTGCAGCCCACAGACAGGCGGCCGTCAGGCAGACGGCCTGCAGTGACAGGAAGTGTTTCATGATAGAACGGATTCAAGGTTGGCGGCAAAAATAGGAAGCCTGGCCGGAAAATCTCATGCCCCAAGAGTTGATAATACTTCCCCAAAGTAGAATCTTATAATTATAATGTCTAATTTTGCGCCATGCGAAAACTGATACTTCTGCTATGTTTTCTGCCTTTGGCATGGATATCGGTGGCCCAGCAGCCGGCCGACTATGTGTCGTTGTCGTCGAGAAACGTGACCGTGCCGGCCTATGTCAATGCCTATGGTGACACGGTTCCCTATGTCGCGCTCAAACCTTATTATATCTATGGCCCCTTGCGCTTCCGCTCCCAGAAGCAGGAAAAACTCTATTGGAAAACCGTCCGCGACGTGCGCAAGTGTCTGCCGCTGGCCAAGCTGGTGGCCAGTACGCTGATCGAGACCACGGAGTACATCCAGACCCTGCCCGACGACAAGGCTCGCGAAAAACATCTGAGGCAGATGGAAAAAGACCTGGTCAAGGAGTATGAACCCGTGCTGCGCAAGATGACCTACAGCCAGGGCAAGGTGCTGCTGCGGCTGATTGCCCGCGAATGCGATTCCACGCCCTACGATATACTGAAAGGCTACATCGGCACCTTCTCGGCCAATTTCTGGCAGGGGGTGGCCAAACTCTTCACGGCCGATCTGAAGACCGACTACCAGCCCGAAGGACGGGATGCCATGATCGAGCAGGTGGCCGTCCTCATCGAGCAGGGGGAATTATAGGTGGAAAACTTCCCGGATTTTATCGACATAATCGAGTTTTTCCCAGGTGAAAAGCTCGACTTCGACATCGCGGTTGCCTTCGTAGCGTGACTCGAAATGCTTGACCAACTTTTGCGGCTCACGGCCGAAATGGCCGTAGGCGGCTGTTTCCGAGTAGATCGGTTTGCGCAGTTGCAAGCGCTCTTCGATGGCCTTGGGTCTGAGGTCGAACAGGCGGCCCACTTCCTGGGCGATCTGCCCGTCGGTCATGGCCACCTTGGATTTGCCGTAGGTGTTGACATAGATATTGACGGGCTCGGCCACGCCGATGGCATAGGAAATCTGGATGAGCACCTCGTCCGATACCCCGGCAGCCACCAGGTTCTTGGCGATGTGACGGGCTGCGTAGGCGGCCGAACGGTCCACCTTGGAAGGATCCTTGCCCGAGAAGGCACCGCCCCCGTGGGCTCCTTTGCCCCCGTAGGTATCGACGATGATCTTCCGGCCTGTCAGACCGCTGTCGCCGTGAGGGCCGCCGATGACGAACTTGCCGGTGGGGTTGACAAACAGGATGAGGCGGTCGTCGAGCAGGGCGCGCAGGCGGTCGTCCTTGCCGAACACCCGGGGCAGGAGATAGCGTTTCACATCCTGGCGGATCTGTTCGAGCATCTGGGCATCGGCTTCATCCTGCGATAGTTTGGCGCCGGCCTGGATAAATTCGTCGTGCTGGGTGGACACCACGATGGTATGGATGCGCATGGGGCGTCCGTCGTCGTGATACTCGACGGTGACCTGGGCCTTGGAGTCGGGACGCAGGTAGGTCATCACCTTGCCTTCGCGACGGATGGCGGCCAGTTCTTTGAGCAGACGGTGTGAGAGTTCGAGCGGCAGGGGCATGTAGTTGTCGGTGTCACGGCAGGCATAGCCGAACATCATGCCCTGGTCGCCGGCCCCCTGGTTCATGGGGTCTTCCTTGGCCGTGCCGTCGACACCGCGGTTGATGTCGTCCGACTGCTCGTGGATGGCCGACAGCACGCCGCACGACGAGCCGTCGAATTTGTATTCACTCTTGGTGTAGCCGATATGGTTGATGACCTGACGGGCGATTTCCTGCACATCGATGTAGATGCTCGATTTGACTTCGCCGGCCAGAATGACCTGTCCGGTGGTGACCAGGGTCTCACAGGCGGTTTTCGACTGGGGATCGTAGGCCAGGAAATTATCGACCAGCGCGTCGGAAATCTGATCGGCCACCTTGTCGGGGTGACCTTCGGATACAGATTCGGAAGTGAACAGATATGCCATACTATTATGGATTATTTCAAGGGTCACAAAGATAGTGCAAAAATTTTGGATTGCGCTCTTACTTGCTGTATCTTTACCACTTGATTCAAGAGACGTTCCATGATCACAGCATTTGGCAAAGACTACGAACTGATTGACTGCGGCGATTTCGAAAAACTCGAACGCTTCGGTCGCTATCGCCTGCGTCGTCCCGAGCCGCAGGCCATCTGGCCCAAGGCACTCCCTCAATCGGAGTGGCAACAGGCCGATGCCTGGTTCAAGCGCAGTTCGGGCGCTGCCGCCGTCGATGGTTCCGAGCGGGGCGAATGGCTCTTGCGCCCCCAAATGCCCGACCGCTGGACGGTGACCTATCCCTGCCGCCAGCAGCAGCTTTGCTTCCGCCTGGGGATGACCTCTTTCAAGCATGTCGGCCTGTTTCCCGAACAGGCGGCCAACTGGGATTTCATCTACGACAGCGTCAAACAGCTGCCCGCCACGCCCCAGGTGCTCAATTTGTTTGCCTACACCGGCGGAGCCACACTGGCTGCCCGGGCGGCCGGTGCCGAGGTGACCCATCTGGATGCCGTGCGTCAGGTGGTCAATTGGGCACACGACAACATGGAACTCTCAGGCCTGGACAATGTGCGCTGGATTGTCGAAGATGCCATGAACTATGTCCGTCGCGAAGCGCGCCGGGGCAAGCGCTACCAGGGCATCATCCTGGATCCGCCCGCCTACGGCCGCGGCCCGAAGGGAGAGAAGTGGATCCTGTCGGAAAGCATGGCCGAGCTGATGGCGGCCTGTGCCCAGCTGCTCGACCCGCAACGCGGCTTTGTGGTGCTCAATCTCTATTCGATGGGTTTCTCGCCCCTGATTGCCGACAATTTGCTGCGCGTCTGGTTTCCCTATGCCCAGGCGGTGGAACACGGGGAATTGTGCATGCAGGACCGGAGCGGCCGGACACTGCCCCTGAGTGTATATGCAAGATTCAGACACATAGAATAGTATGCAGAAACTAGTTGTCCTGACGGGCGCCGGCATGAGCGCCGAGAGCGGTATCAGCACCTTCCGCGACAACGGAGGCTTGTGGGACCAGTACCGCGTGGAGGATGTTGCCACCCCCGAAGGCTGGCAGCGCAATCCCCAACTGGTGACAGATTTCTACAACGGCCAGCGCGAGAAACTGCTCACGGTCCGGCCCAATGCCGGACACCTGGGCTTGGCCCGCCTGGAAGAGAAGTACGATGTCCACATCATCACCCAGAATATCGACGACCTGCACGAACGGGCCGGCAGCAGCCACATCGTGCATCTCCACGGCGAGCTGGTCAAAATGCGGGGCTGTGTGCACGAAGACTACATCGTCACGCTCCAACCCGAAGAGTATCGCCAGCGCTATGGGGCCAAGACCCCCTATGGCGACCTGCTCCGCCCGCACATCGTCTGGTTTGGCGAGGCGGTGCCCATGATCGAGCCGGCCATCGAATTGACCCAGCAGGCCGATATCTACGTGGTGATCGGTTCCTCCTTGCAGGTCTATCCGGCCGCCGGTCTGGTGCATTACCTGCCCCAGGGCGTGCCGCTCTATGTCATCGATCCCAAGGAAGTGCCCCTGCCATCCCGCCCGAATGTCCATTTTCTGCAGATGACAGCCACCAAGGGGGTGGAAGAATTACTCAAAAGATTGATGTAAACTATTGATTATGAGATATACAAACTTGATTATCATCGGCCTGGCCGCACTTATGCTGAGTGCTTGCGGCCAGCCTCGTTTCCAGGTGGAAGGCAATGTGGAAGGTGCCGAAGGGAAGACCCTCTATTTCGAACAGCAGGGCCTGGGCGCCGTCACCATGTTGGATTCCCAAGTGCTCAAGCCGTCGGGCCGCTTCCGTTTCAAAGCCGAAGTGCCCGCCTATCCCGAGTTCTACCGTCTGCGGCTGGAAGGAAAGTCCATTCCTCTGGCGGTTGACAGCGTCGTCCACCTGGTGGTCCACAGCCAGGCGGAGCATTTCAACAGCGACTACCGGGTGGAAGGATCGGAAGACTGCCTCCAATTGCAGGAACTTTTGCAGCTCAAGCAGGAGGTGGCGGCACGCTATGACACGGTCAATGCCAGCTTCCGCCAGAAGGAAATCAGCCAGGATGCCTATATCGAGGCCATACGTGCCATGGCCGACGACTACAAGCAACAGGCCTTGCCCTTCATCTATGGCAATCCCCGTTCGGCGGCCGCCTATTACGCACTCTACCAGCGCCTGCAGCGCCTGTTGCTGTTCAACCCCAACGACCGCACCGACAACCAGGCCTTCGCCGCCGTGGCCACCAGCTGGCAGCAGTTCTATCCCGAATCGCCCCGCACGGCCAACCTGGTGCGCCTGACCCTTTCGGGCATGAGCCAGATCCGCAAGGAACGCCAGCAAAGCGAGGCCCCGGCCCATACGCCCGAGGTGGTCGAACTGGACAAGATGCACAGTTTCGACATCACCCTGCCCAACATTTTCGGTCAGGCCGTCTCGCTGTCCAGCCTGGAAGGCAAGGTCGTCATGCTCGATTTCACCGCCTACCAGACCGACTATTCGGCCTCCCGCACCCTGACCATGCGCGAGCTTTACAATCGCTACGAGTCCTACGGCTTTGAGATATTCCAGGTTTCGCTCGACACGGATGAGCATTTTTGGAAGACCTCGGCCCTGAACCTGCCCTGGATCTGCGTGCGCGACCAAAACAGCCTGCGCTCGACTTATGCCCTGCAGTATTATGTGCAGCAGCTGCCCACGTTCTTCCTGATCGACCGGCACGGCAACATTGCCGCCCGCGACGAAACCATCAAGGATTTGGAAAAGGAAATCGTCCGCCTGCTCAGAGAGAAATAAAAAATTTTTTGCATTTTATTTTCCGATAAGCGAATTAATTCTTACTTTTGCCTCACATAAAGAGAGTTCCGACCAGCGGCCTGGTCGGGATTCTTTTTGTTTTACTCTTAGAAAAAAGGATTATGGCTATCAATTACATGACCGAAAGCGGTTTCAAGAAACTGCAGGAAGAAATTGAATATCTCGAAACGGTGAAGCGTCCCGAAATCGCCCATCAGATCTCGGAAGCCCGGGAAAAAGGCGATTTGTCGGAAAATGCCGAATACGATGCCGCCAAGGAGGCCCAGGGTATGCTCGAAATGAAGCTGGCCAACCTCAAGGAGATGCTGGTCAATGCCCGCATCCTGGACGAGAACAAGGTCGATACGAGCGAGGTGCAGATCCTCACTTGCGTCCATCTGGTCAATGTCAAGAACAACCAGGCCATCGCCTATACCATAGTGCCCGAAACGGAAGCCAACCTCAAGGAAAAGAAGATTTCTGTCAGCTCGCCCATCGCCAAGGGCCTGCTGGGCAAGAAAGCCGGCGAGGTGGTCGATATCACGGTGCCTGCCGGGGTGCTCACGTTCAAGATCGAAAAAATCACCTTACCCGAATAAGCCATGGCCAGCATCTTCAGTCGCATCATCGCCGGTGAGATTCCCTGCTACAAGGTGGCCGAGAACGACCGTTTCTTTGCATTCCTGGATATCAATCCCCTGCAGGAAGGCCATACGCTGGTCATTCCCAAGGAAGAAAAGGACTATCTGTTCGACTATGACGACCAGACCGTGGCCGATCTCGTGGTATTTGCCAAGCAGATTGCCGTGGCTATGAAAAAGGTGATTCCCTGCCAGCGTATCGGCATGGCCGTGCTGGGCATGGAAGTGCCCCATGCCCA
>JAFSRR010000004.1 GCA_017446025.1 Bacteroidales bacterium
CAGGCGGCGTTTATCATAAAAGAAAAGAGAAATGAAACATGTATGGATGTTGCCGTTGCTGATGTCGCTATGCCTGACAGGCTTGGAGGCACAGAATCGGATGCGGATGGCCGAATCGCCTTCCGTCAGCGCCGGAAACGGGGGATCGCTCAACTACACCCGTGACGATCGGGGAAACCAGATCCCTGATTTTTCGTATTGTGGCTATATGGCCAGTGAGAAGGCTATTCCCGAGGCTCCTGTCAAGGCAGTGGTAGCCCCCGTCAAGGGCGATGCCACTGCGGCTATCCAGGCTGCTTTGGACTATGTGGGCTCGCTGCCTGCCGATGAGCAGGGCCTCCGCGGCGCCGTCCTGTTGGAAAAGGGACGCTACGAAGTGTCTGCCCGTCTTTTGATTGCTCAAAGCGGCGTAGTGTTGCGGGGTAGCGGTTGCCAGGAAGGCGAGACCGAAATCGTGGCCGTCAGTGCCGACCGTACCAACCTCATCCGCCTGGCCGGCCGCCTGGAAGACCAGGCAGGTGCCATGCTGCCCCTGAGCGCCGTGGCAACAACCGGCAGTATGGAAATCAGTGCCGCCGGTCATGACTTCAAGGTGGGCGACCGCATCCGCGTGATTCGCGAGGGTACGCCTGAGTGGATCGATGAAATGGACATGAACGATTTCGGCGGCGAATCCAACTATATCGGCTGGAAATTCAAGGATGCCACCCGTCTGGGCGACATCAACACTCGCTGGAAGCGTACGGTGGTTGCCGTATCTGGCGACAGGATCACCCTGGATGCCCCCATTACGTGCGAGACCCGTCTAGGTGAAGGCTTCGTGCAGCATTTCGAGACCCCCGGCCGCATCACCCAAAGCGGTGTCGAGAATCTGCGGCTGGCCTCCATCTACGATGAGAGCAATCCCAAGGACGAGAACCATTGTTGGAACGCCATTGAGATAGACAATGTGGAAGATGCCTGGGTGCGTCGCGTCGAATTCCGTCATTTCGCCGGTTCGGCTGTTTTCATCACCGACAACAGTCGCCGCATCACCGTGGAAGACTGCAAATCGTTTGCCCCTGTCTCCGAAATCGGTGGACAACGCCGCAACACCTTCTTCACACTGGGCGGCCAGTGCCTGTTCCAGCGTCTATATTCCGAGCAGGGTATGCATGATTTCGGTGTAGGTCGCTGTGTGGCCGGTCCAGTGGCCTTCGTACAGTGCGTCGCCAAGGATTCATGGCATTTCAGCGGCACGATCGACTCTTGGGCTACGGGTATCCTGCTGGATGCCTGCACTTCCGAAGGCAATGCCTTCTCGTTTGCCAACCGCGGACAGGACGGCATGGGTGCTGGTTGGACCGCCGGCAACTGCGTGATGTGGAACTGCTCGGCCGACCTGCTGGCCGCTCCTACGCCTCCGACAGCCTACAACTGGGCTTTCGGTTCCTGGGGACAGACCGTCGGCACCGCCACCTGGCGCAGTTCCGACTCCTTTGTCAAACCGCTCAGCCTCTTCTACACCCAGTTGGCCGCTCGTCAGTCGCAGATGGCAGAGCAGGTGGCCCGCCTGATGCCTGTCGATACCCAGTCGGCCAGCAACCCGCCGGTCGACAAGGCCCAGGAATTTGTGGCCGAAGCCCGTCGTCCGGCCTTGCAGCTGACCGAATGGATCGATTCGCTCATTGACCTGTCTCCGCTGGCCACTGATGTGCCTGCCAAATCGATGTACAAGGTATGGCAGCCCAAGAAGACCAAAGCTCAGGCTCCGGCACCCAAGATGCACATGGAACATGGCGTGCTGGTGCGCGACGGCAAGATCCTGACGGGCGGCTCCCAGGGGATCATCTGGTGGAACGGCTCCCTGAAAGACCGCTTCCTGAGCACAGGCAAGCAGGTGCATATCACCCGCTGGGTACCGGGCCGTACCGGCACGGGTTTCACCGACGATCTGGACGAAATGACCGATCGCATGGTGCAGCGTCATACCTTGATCACGGATCATCACTATGGCCTGTGGTATGACCGCCGCCGTGACGACCACGAACGCACCCGCCGCATGGACGGCTATGTATGGCCTCCTTTCTACGAACAGCCTTTCGGTCGCAGCGGTCAGTCTTCGGCCTGGGATGGTCTGAGCAAATACGACCTGACCAAGTGGAACAACTGGTACTGGAACCGCCTGCGCACCTATGCCGACTTGGCCGACGAGAAGGGACTGGTGCTGTATCATCAGAACTATTTCCAGCACAATATCCTGGAAGCCGGCGCCCATTGGGCCGATTCGCCCTGGCGCTCGGCCAACAATGTCAACGATCCGGGCTTCCCCGAACCGGTGCCCTATGCCCAGGACAAGCGCATCTACATGGCTGAGCAGTTCTATGATGTCACCCACCCGGTACGCCGTGAGCTGCATCGCAACTATATCCGCAAGTGTCTGGACAACTTTGCCGACAACGGCAGCGTGATCCAGTTCACCAGTGCCGAGTTTACCGGTCCGCTCCATTTCGTGCAGTTCTGGCTGGATGTCATTGCCGAATGGGAGGCCGAGACAGGCAAGAATGCACTGGTGGCGCTCAGTGCCACTTGGGATGTGACCGATGCCATAATGAAGGATCCCGAACGGATGAAGGCGGTGGATATCCTGGATATCCGCTACTGGCGTCCCGCCATCAATGGTTATTCCGGCCATGCGGGCGGCTTGAACATGGCCGAGCGTCAGATGGGCCGTGTAGGCGCCCATCCTTTGCAGGCCGATTTTGCCAAGGGCAATTTCAAAGGTAAGACCATGGATGAGCGTATCTATGAGACAATCAGTGATTTCCGTCAGCAGTTCCCCGACAAGGCCGTCCTTTATTCGGCCGGTGGCGGTGGTTGGACGGCCTTCATGGCCGGTGCCTCCTTGTGCAACCTGCCGGCAGGCTTGCCCGAAGGTTTCCTCAAGACTGCAGCCCAAGTGGATGTGATTCCCGACATTTCGAATTGGGTGATGGGCAAGAAAGGCGTCGGCTATATCGCCTACGGTCAGCGCGAGGTTGAGATCGACCTGACCGGTGATGCCCAGACCTACCATGCCCAGTGGCTGAATGCCCGCAGCGGACAGCCCGTGGGCGAGCCTTTCACTGTCAAGGGCAAGACTGTGTTCAAAACCGAGAGCCAAGGAGTGCTCTGGCTGTACAAATAACGCTTAAACGGAATAGCAATGAAAAGATATATATCCCTTTTGCTCATGCTGACGCTGGTGCTCGGCATGAATGCACAGAAAAACCAGACCGTCGTTCCCATCCGTTCGGCTGGCGGCCATCTGGACTATGTTGTCGATGAACGCGGCAACCGTGTGCCCGACTATTCCTATTGCGGCTACATGGCTTCCGAAGCCCTGATTCCCACGGTCCCCGTCAAGGCGGTGGTTCCCGTGGCCAAGGGTGACCGTACGGCCGATATCCAGGCTGCTTTGGACTATGTTTCTTCCCTGGAAGCCGATGCCGACGGTTTCCGTGGCGCTGTCTTGCTGGAAGCAGGCCAATATGAAATCAGCCAAACCTTGTGGATCAAAGCCTCTGGCGTAGTGCTCCGGGGCAGCGGCATGATGGCCGGTGGCACGGAAATTCTTTCCACTGCCACCGACCGCATCACCATGATTCGTTTCCAGGGTCAGGACGACCGCACTTACGAACAGGCACTTAATGTGGCTGACAAGGTTGTCCCGACCGGCGCATTGACCATCCAGGTGCCCGGACATAAGTTCAAAGCCGGTGACCATATCGTCCTGCGTCAGGGTATGCCTGCCATGGATCCCGAGCGCCAGGGGAGCGGCCGTGCCATGATGGGCGGTTCTTCAGCTTCCTGGCAGCGCGGTATCCGTTCGGTCAAGGGTGCCACTTTGACTTTGGATGCCCCCATCACCTCTGAGCTTTCATCCGAACGCCGTCCTCTCCAGGTGCAGCGCGTGAAGTGGCCGGGTCGTCTGGTCAAGAACGGTCTGGAGAACCTGCGCATGACATCCGTTTATGACACTTCGAACGAAAAAGACGAGAACCATGCCTGGATAGCCGTGGCCATGGAAAATATGACCGATGCCTGGGTGCGTCGCGTCGAATTCCGCCATCTGGCCGGTTCGGCTGTGTTTGTGGCCGAGACGGTATCGCGCGTCACCATCGAAGATTGCAAGAGCCTGGAGCCGGTTTCTGAAATCGGCAGCCAGCGGCGCTATTCTTTCTATATCAAAGGCAGCCAGTGCCTGTGCCAGCGTATCCAGGCCGAGGCCGGCTACCACGATTTTGCCGTGGAAAGGGCTGTAGGTCCCAACGCCTTCGTACAGTGCCGCTCCATACTGCCTTACAGTTACAGCGGTACCATTGGAGGTGAATCGAGCGCCGTACTGTTCGACATCTGCTATATCGATGGCAACCGCCTGAGCTTTGGCGAGCCCAACCCGGCCGATGCCTATGCCGGCTGCAACGCCACCAACTCCATGATGTGGAATTCACAGGCGGCCATCGTGTCGTGTCCCAAACCTGTCCGTGGCCAGAACTGGTCGTTCGGCGCCTGGGGCGGTTTCAACGGCAAGGGCTACTGGAACGGAGCCAACAACCATTCCTCTCCCTGGAGTCTTTATTATACGCAGCTGACCGATCGTACCGGAAAGCGCAATCCCAACGAAGGCAAGTTGATGCCCCTGGGCCGTGGCGGTACGTCTTCCTATGCCGACGCTGTGTTCCAGACCGCGGCGGCCCGCCGTCCGCTCAAGACCATGTCGCAGTGGATCGACTCCCTGGCCCTGGACGAGCCCATCGACATCAAGTGCCCTGACGAGCAGATGAAAACCGTCTGGACATCATTCAAAAAAGAGCCCGTCAGCGTGGAGAGCCATCCGCTTGAAATCAAGGAGGGTATCATCAGCCGTCAGGGCAAGATTCTGACCGGCCGTCGCCAGAATCCTTCCTGGTGGCGCGGCAGCATGGGTACGCCTGCGGCCATGGATCCCCACATCGTCCGTTATGCCCTGGGGCCGGAAGGCTACGGCATTGTCGACGACCTGGATGCCATGACCGACCAGATGCGGCAGCGGGGCGTCGTGGTGACCGATTTCAACTACGCCCTTTGGTACGACCGTCGTCGCGACGACCATCAGCGTACCCGCCGTATCAACGGCGAAGTGCGTCCGCCGCTCTATGAGCTGCCCTTCGGCCGCAGCGGGGAGGGCAAGGCCTGGGACGGCCTGAGCCTTTACGATCTGACCAAGTGGAACAACTGGTACTGGAACCGCCTCAACACGTATGCCCGTCTGGCCGACGAGAAGAATCTGGTGCTGTTCTACCAGAACTATTTCCAGCACAATATCCTGGAAGCCGGCGCCCACTGGGCCGATTTCCCCTGGCGTTCGACCAACAACGTCAACGAGACCGGTTTCCCGGATCCGACGCCCTATGCCGGCAACAAGCGGGTGTTCATGGCCGAGCATTTCTATGATGTCAACCATCCGGTGCGCCGTGAGTTGCATCGCAACTATATCCGCAAGTGCCTCGAAAATTTCGCCGAGACGGGCAGTGTGATCCATTTCACGAGTGCCGAATTTTCCGGCCCGCTGCATTTTGTGGAATTCTGGCTGGATGTCATCGCCGAGTGGGAAGCCGAGACGGGCAAGAACGCCCTGGTGGCCCTGAGCGCTCCCAAGAATGTGCAGGAGGCTATCCTGAAGGATGCCAAGCGCGCCAAGACGGTCGATATCATTGACATCCGTTATTGGTACACCTATGGTGCCAGCGGTGAATTCGCCCCCGACGGCGGCCTGAACCTCACACCGCGCCAGTTCGAGCGTATCATGAAGCCTGCCAACGCTTCGGCCGGCAACGTCTATCAGATGGTACGCACCTACCGCGACGCTTATCCCGAAAAGGCCGTGCTGTATTCGGCCAGCAGCTATCCCGAACAGGGCTGGGCCGCCTTCATGGCCGGCGCTTCGCTTTGTCCGCTGCCCGCCGGACTGCCCGACGAGTTCCTTCAGCAGGCTGCCACGATGCATCCCGTCCAGGGCGACTGCTGGACGCTGGCTTTGGCCGGCCAGAACTATGCCGTCTATCCCGACGAGGGCAAGGTCAGTGTCGATCTGAGTGGGGTAGCGGGCAGTTTCAAAGCCCAGTGGCTGGATCTGACCAGCGGTGCTCCGACGGGCAAACCCTTCACGGTCCAGGCCGGCAGTCCGGTGTCGCTGAGCGCCCAGGGACTGTTGTGGCTTTATCGCTGATGAATAATAAACAAGCTATCAATTAATCGTTTATATCTATGAAAAGAATGAATGCCCAATGTTGGACTGTGCTGATGGCTGTCGTAGCGATGTGTTCGGTCCAGGCCCAGACCCCGGCCGGATTCAACCCCGACAAGGACCTGGTCCACTATGTCGGAGAGACCATGTCAAACGTGGATTACCATCATGGACAGTTGCAGCCGGCCATCGGTGTGCACAACCAGCAGATCATGCGTGCCAACCGCTTGATGCCCGAGCAGTCGGACGGCTTTGGCTGGACCTACAACCACGCCCCGATGATTGCCTATTGGAACAACACTTACTTTGTGGAATACCTCAGCGACCCGGTCAGCGAGCATGTGACACCGGGCCAGACGCTGCTCATCACCTCCAAGGACGGCCTGAACTGGTCGATGCCCCAGGTACTCTTCCCGCAGTACATGGTGCCCGAAGGCTACCAGAAGGCGCCGGGCGAGCCTGTGGCCGACGGCCAGACGGCGGCTGTCATGCACCAGCGGGTGGGCTTCTATGTCTCGCCCAAATCGGGCAAACTGCTGGCCCTGGGCTATTATGCCGTGGCCTTGTATCCCAAGGACGAGCCGCTCGACGGTAACGGTATCGGCCGGGTGGTGCGCGAGATCAAGGCCGACGGCAGTTTCGGCCCGGTCTATTTCCTGCGTTACAACCACCGCTTCAACGAGAAGAACACCACCTTCCCCTTCTACAAGCGGGCCAAGGACAAGAAGTTTGTGGCTGCCTGTGACGAGATCCTGGCCAATCCGCTCTACATGCAGCAGATGGTCGAGGAGGCCGACCGCGACGATGAGTTGATTCCCATCAAGAAGCAGTACAAGGCTTTCAGCTACTACCATTTGGACAACGGCGATGTGGTCGGCTTGTGGAAGCATGCCTTGACCTCCATCAGCCATGACGGCGGCCACACCTGGTACGAGGGTGTGCAGCGCGCCTTCGGCTTTGTCAACAGCAATGCCAAGATCTGGGGTCAGAAGACCTCCGATGGCCGCTTCGCCACGGTCTACAATCCTTCGGAATTCCGTTGGCCGCTGGCTGTGTCCACTTCCGACGACGGACTGGAGTACAAGGATATGATGCTCGTGCACGGCGAGATCTCGCCCATGCGCTACGGCGGCAACTACAAGAGCTACGGCCCGCAATATGTCCGCGGCATCCAGGAAGGCAACGGCACGCCTCCCGAAGGCAAGATGTGGCTCACCTACAGCATGAACAAGGAGGATATCTGGGTCAGCAGCGTACCGGTGCCCATCACCTGCCAGGCCGCAGCCCACGAAAAAGATGTCTTCAACGACATGCCCGACGGCCGGGAACTGGACCGCTGGAACACCTACGACCTGGTATGGGCCAGCACCAGGATGGAAAAGGACGATCAGGGTGTCAAGTGCCTGACATTGCGCGACAAGGATCCTTTCGACTATGCCATGGCCGAGAAGATTTTCCCGACTTCCTCCTCGTTCAAGGCCAGTTTTGAAGTCGTACCCGAGCAGAACGATTTCGGCCTGCTGCAGGTGGAAGTGCAGAACGCCAAGGGCCTGCCTTCGATCCGCATCAGTTTCGAGCCCGACGGCCGCATCTTTGTCAAGAACGGTGCCCGCAGCAGCAGTGTCGGAACCTATCGTCCGGGAGAAAAATACCAGATTGCGCTGACGGTCGATTGCTCGCGCCGCTACTATACGGTCCGGGTGAACGGCGGTCGCGAGACGGGACGCATCTTCTTCGCCCCCTCGCACGACCTGGAACGGATCATGCTGCGCACGGGTTCCCGTCGCCTCACGCCCACGCCCGAAACGCCGGCCGACAACTACACCGACCTGCCGGAGGCTTCCTCGCAGGAGACCCGGGAAGCAGTCTTCCGCATCTATTCCCTGGAAACGGCCGAGGTCAAGTAATCTTGTTTAAAAAAGGAGATCGAGCCCCTCGGTTTTCACTCTGCGAGTGAGACCGGGGGCTTCATCATTTTCAGCCATTTGCGCCAGCCCAGGCAGGCGATGACCACGTAAAGGCCGTAGAGCAGGGCCTTGAAAGGGATGCCTTTCCGGACATAGAGGAGGGTGCAGACCAGATCGACCACGATCCAGAAGAACCACTGCTCGATGTATTTGCGCGACAGGGCCCACAGCCCGACGATGCTCAGGGCATTGGTGAAGGCATCCAGCACGGGCACCGTGGAATTGGTCCACGTGACGAGTACATACCAGGTGGCGCCCCAGATGGCCAGGAAACACAAGCCGACAGGCAGGTATCTTTTGAGTGGCATATGCGTGATGGGCAATTCTTTTTTGACGTTCCCGGCTGCCATGTCCGGATTATTCCGGCGGGCTTTCCAGGCGGCTGTCTTCCATACGGCATAGCCATAGACGGCGGCCAGCGTGTAATAGACGGCCATGCCGGCGTCTCCGTATAGCCCGTGGCTGTAGTAGAGCCAGACATCCAGGGCCGGCATGATGATGCCCACGATCCACAGGGCGATATGGGCGCGGTATTCGAGCCAGATATAGAGCAGCCCCAAGAGGGTGGTGAAAGCGTCGAGCCAGTGGGAAGCCAGGAAATCAGCCATACGCGCTAGAAATTCAAACTAAAGTGAGTCAAGAAATTAAAGGGTGCCGAAGGGGCGAAACCCACGGCCTCTGAATCGCGCAGCCCCCAGGTGTTGACGGCATAGACCCGGCCCTGGGCGTCCTGACGGAACTGCGGGGCGGCCCAGCCGTTGTTGTCGTACTTGGCATTGAGCAGATTGTAAAGGGTGACACCGACAACGGCCTGTTTGAGGCCGATGCGCGAGAGATTGAGCGTGTAGCTCAGGTCCATGTTGGCCACGAAGTGTGCCTTGAGCATCAACGTCTCGGTGGTCTTGACATCGTCGGTCTGCGACCAGTCGCTCCAGCATGTCATGGTCTTCACCCCGTAGTTGGTCAGGTACTGTTCGCCGACATACTGTCCCATCAGTGTGCAGCGGAAGGCCTTCTGGGTGTATGTGAGCTGGTTGTTGACAATGACCTCGGGCGAAAAGCTGAGCGGCGTCTCGCCGATGTTGACCACCGTGGTGTAATCGTCCAGGGTCACTTTCATGTCTTGGGCGCGGTTGCGGCTCAGGGTGGCGTTGCCGTCCCAGCGGAGGCAGTCGAGGATCTGCCAGGCGGCTTCCAGTTCGATGCCCATGCGGTAGCTCTTGTCGATGTTCTTGGTGACGGCCACCCCTTCCTCGTCCAATTCGCCGGTGAGTACAAACTGGTCTTTGTAGTGCATGTGGTAGAGGTTGATGCCGGCCATCCAACGCGGGTGCTGGTATTTATAGCCCAGTTCCAGGTCGCCCATGCGCTCGGGACGAACCTGTTCGCCGTAATGTTCTTCGTAATGGTCGCGGGTGGGCTCGCGGTGGGCCACCGCATAGGAAGCATACAGCCGCTGTGCCTCGTCGAGCTGGTAGTTCAGGCCGAATTTGGGATTTACGAAATTGAACTGCTTGTCCAGGTCGATCCGGATCTGGCCGCCGTCGCCCCAATCGCCCGTCGGACCGCTCATCTGATGGCGGACATAGCGGTATTGCACATCGCCGAAGGCTGACAGGCCGGGGAGGAATTCCCAGTTGGCCTTGGCATAGACATTGATATCTGTCTTGTCGGCGACATTATTGTAATAAGGATGGTTGGGCATCAAGCCGGGCAAGGGCAAGGCCACCGTCGGTGCCTCTTTGTAATAGGGCGTACCCACCCACAGCACCTGGCCATAACGGGTGGCGTGGAAATGGTTGGCACCGCCGCCCAGGTTTACAGTCAGATTGTCGTGATTGTCGTAATTGGCCGAGGCTACCAGGCCGTAGAAGTCCTTGGCACCGGCTTTGCGCTGCACCAGGTCGCCACGCATGGCAGCATCGTCGGTGAGCAGCCATTCACGCAGTTTCTTGCCGGTTTTCATCTGGTCGTAGTCGTAGCCGTCGAGGGTGTAGTGCAGGGCCATGTGGGTGTTCCAGTCGCCCAGGTATTGGTTCCAGTGCAGTTGGTAGTGCTGCTGGCGGTAATTGTCGTATTGATTCTCGTAGAAACACATGTTGCCTGCCGCGTCATGGTAGAGGCCGCAGGAGTTGTAGCTGCGTCCGTAGAGCGACTGCTCGTATTTCGAGGTGTAGTTCCAGGCCATATAGGTGCGTTCCGTGCCGTTGAAGGTGATCAGCTTGATGGTGTTGTTCCTGCCAAACCAGCCGGCTTGCAGGAAATAGGAGTTCAAGGTGGAGGAGGCCCGGTCGATGTAGCCGTCCGAACCGATGTTGGACAGTCGTCCCTGCAGGCCGAAATGCCCGTTGATCAGCCCCGTGCCGAAGCGCAGGGTCTCCTTGTGCGTGCCGTAGCTGCCGGCCGAAAAGTCCAGGCTGAGATGGGCGGTGATGGGCTCGGTGAGCATGTTGACCGTCGCCCCGAAAGCGCCGGCGCCGTTGGTGCTGGTGCCCACGCCGCGCTGGATCTGGATGGATTGGACGGAACTGGCGAAATCGCCCATGTTGGTGAAATAAACCAACGAACTCTCCCCGTCATTTAGGGGAATGCCGTTGGCGGTGATGTTGATGCGCGAAGGGTCGGTGCCACGCACCCGGAAACTGGTGTAGCCGACCCCGTTGCCGGCATCGGTGGTCAGGGTGACACTGGGCGTGGAGGCCAGCAGGAAGGGCAGGTCGCGACCCTGGTTGTTTTGCTGGATGGTCTCCCGGTTGAGCTGGGAATAGGCCATCGGCGTCTTTTGGGAAACACGGGTCGATACGACCTGGAATTCCTGGATACTGATGATTCTGAGGGAATCGTCCTGCGGGAGCTGCGCTGTGGCAGGCAGGGCGGAAAATGCGGCACCCAGCAGTGCCATTGTCATGGATAAGGTTTTGTGTATCATTTCCTTTACACATTTTGTGGACAGCGCTTGCGGCGCCATCCCGGTTGATAAACAGGTAAAGGGAAATGCTGCAGTGTTTTGTTGATTTACATACTGTCCATCCCTACGTCGGCATTACCCGCATCAGGTTAGAGGGTATCATCTCAGCCCAAAACTATGAGCACCCCTTGACTTGCTCTTGCAAATCTGGGGGCAAAGATAGTGCAAACCGTTGGCAATACAAAATATTTTGCTGTCAGGCGGCCTTTCCGGCCAGTGTCCGTCGAAATCTAGCACAGGCCTTATTTCACCGGCTCCATGTGGAGGGTGACCAGGGTCTCCTGTCCGAAACGCTCCTTGAGTTTTTGCTCGATGGCCGAGGCCCGGTCGTGGGCCTGCTGGAGCGACAGGCGGCCGTCCATGCGGATATGGGCTTCGATGGCCGTGCGGTGGCCGATGCGGCGGGTGCGCAGGTTGTGGGGCTCGCTCACATCGGGGATGGATTGGATAATATCCACAATTTCGGTTTCTGTTTCGTGAGGCAATGAGCTGTCGGTGAGTTCGCCGATGCTGGGCTGAAGCAGCTCCCAAGCCACTTTGAACAGCATGGCTCCTACCACGATTGAGGCCAGGGGGTCGAGTACTGCCCAGCGCTCACCCAAAACAATGGCCCCGCCGATACCGATGGCCGCGCCGATCGAAGAGAGGGCATCACTGCGGTGATGCCAGGCGTTGGCCACCATGGCGGCCGATTCCAGCTGGCGTCCTTTGCGAGCCGTGTATCGATAGAGGATTTCTTTCACAGCGATGGAAACGAGTGCTGCCCACAAAGCCAGCGGGGCAGGGGCCTCCAGCTGGGCACCGCCCATCCATTGGGCAAATTTGACTGCTCCCGAGACGATGATGCCCAGGGCTGCTACGACGAGCGCCAGCCCGATGAAGAGGGTGGCAACGGTCTCGTATTTGCCGTGTCCGTAGTCGTGGGTCTCGTCCTGGGGCCGGGCACTGATGCCCACAAAGACCAGGACGACGATATCGGTCAGGAAATCAGACAGGGAGTGCACGGCGTCGGCCACCATGGCGGCACTGTGCCCCAGGATGCCTGCCACGAATTTAAAAACCAGCAACAAAACGTTGCCGGCTCCTCCGATGAGCGTTACCCGGTATATTTCCTTTTCTCTTTTCATTATCGTTTGATTCACAGTAACTTCTGTGATAATCAACAGGCGCATCCGAAGGCACAAAGATACAGCAATGGCGGGGCAAAAGCAAATGTATTATTTAAGGCTTTTTGTATCTGGAGGCTCGGGGAAAAAAGGTAACTTTGCCCCAAAGGCGAATTTAACAACCAACCAAACAATACTACGATGAAAAAGAGCATTATTGTGATGAGCCTGCTCGGTCTCTGGAGCGTGCTGGCACTGAGCCCGGCCCGGGCTGGACAATCCGGAGCCAAGATTTTGAAAGCTGATGATTACAAGCATTATGCAGATTATTTCAACCGCATGGAAGACGAGCCCATCATCCAGGCCATTCCCAACAAGGATGCCTGGGCATGGATGGAAGCCAACATCCCCTTGTTTGCCTGCCCGCAGGACAATTTCGAGGAAATGTGGTATTTCCGCTGGTGGTCGCTGCGCAAGGGACTGCGTGAGACCCCTCTGGGCTATGTGGTGAACGAGTTTCTGGTACAGCGCTCCTATTCCGACAAATACAACATCATCGCCTGCGCCATCGGCCATCAGGTCAATGAATTGCGTTGGGCGGCCGACCAGCGTTACATCGACGATTATCTCAATATCTGGTTGCGCGGCAACGAAGGCCAGCCCATGAGCAAACTCATGAAGTTCAGCTCCTGGATTCCCTATGCCCTGTATCAGCGCTACCTGGTATGGCAGGACAAGGACTGGCTGCTGGACATGCTGCCCGACTTGGATGCCCACTACATGGCCTGGGAGGAAACCCAGCGCTGGCCCGAAGGCCTCTACTGGCAGGGCGACGTTCAGGACGGCATGGAAGAGTCCATCAGCGGCGGTCGCCGCATCAAGAATGCCCGTCCGACCATCAACAGCTACATGTACGGAAATGCCAAGGCCCTGTCGGCCATGTATGCCATGAAGGCTGCCGAGAAAGGATTGAAGGCCAAAGACAGACGTGCCGCCCAGGCCAAGGCCAAATCATTCGCACTGCGCGCCGACACGATGAAGCGTTTGGTGGAGAACCGCCTGTGGAACGATGAGCACAAGTTCTTTGAGACCCGTTGGATCAAGGACGGACAGTTGGCCCAAGTGCGTGAGGCCATCGGTTTCATCCCCTGGTATTTCGACCTGCCCACGCCCCAAAAGGGCTTTGAAGAAGCTTGGCTGCAGGTGACCGACCCCAAGGGCTTTCTGGCACCTTACGGCCTGACCACGGCCGAACGCCGCCATCCGGCTTTCCGTACCCATGGCACGGGCAACTGCGAATGGGACGGCGCTGTCTGGCCCTTTGCCACTTCGCAGACCATGACAGCCCTGGCCAATGTCCTGAACAATTATCCTCAGAACTACGTCAACGACAGCATCTATTTCCGGCTGATGGAGCTCTATGTGGAATCGCAGTACCATCGTGGCCGTCCCTACATCGGTGAATACCTGGACGAGACCACGGGCTACTGGCTCAAGGGCGACCAGCTGCGCAGCCGCTATTACAACCATTCCACCTTTGCCGACCTGGTGGTGACCGGCCTGATGGGCCTGCGCCCCCGTGCCGACGAAACTTTGGAGGTCAATCCGCTGATTCCCGAAAAACAGTGGCCCTGGTTCTGCCTGGACAACATCCATTATCACGGCCACATCGTGACCATCCTGTGGGATGCCGACGGCAGCCACTTCGGCAAGGGTAGTGGACTGAGCCTCTTTGTCGATGGCGAGAAGGTGGCCAATTCGCCCCGCCTGCAGCGCCTGACGGCCGAAATGAAATAATCGGCGAAACTATTGCCTTCTGAAACGATTTAGCTTATCTTTGCAGCTTAAGATATCATAGAGGAAAATGCCTAGGAAAAAAGTTTCTATCAAAGAGATTGCCAGTGCCGCAGGTGTGTCTTCGGCATTGGTTTCCATGGTGTTGAACGGCAAAGCCAAGCAATATGGCATCGGGGAGGAGGCGACGCAGCGCGTGTTGCGTATCGCCCGGGAGATGAATTATCAGCCCAACATCATGGCCCGCGGATTGCGCAGCGGCAAGAGCCACCTGATCGGATTGGTGGTGGCCGACATTGCCAACCCCTTCTTCGCCAAGCTGGCCCGTGAAATCGAAAAGCAGGCTTCGGCCAATGGCTACACGGTGATCTACGGCAGCTCGGACGACAATTCCCGCCGTCTGAACTCCTTCATGCAGACCCTGGTCAACCAGGGCGTGGACGGCATCATCGCCATCCCCTGTGAAGACACCATCAAGGTCGCTGCCGAGCTGCAGGAGCAGAAATTCCCGCTGGTGCTGGTGGACCGCGACTATACCGACATGGAGATATCCTCCGTGCTGCTCGACAACGAGCAGGCGGGCCGTCAGATCACCGACTACCTGATTGCGGGCGGCTACCGCCATATCGCCTTTGTGGCCTACAGTGGCGACCTGAGCCATATCCACGGCCGTCTGGTGGGCTATCAGAAATCCATGCAGGCACACGGCCTGACCGAAAAGATATATCGTTTCAGCAAAGAGGAAAGCCAGGTAAGCATCCGTTCTTTCCTGTCGGCCATCAGTTTGGGCGACGAGAAGGTCGATGCCCTGATTTTCGCCAACAACACCCTCACCATCGAAGGCCTGTACATGATTCGCGAGATGCGTTTGCGTGTGCCCGAGGATGTGGCCTTGTTCGGCTTTGACGGCGGCAACGCATTCGATTTGTTCACCCCGCCGGTGAGCTATGTGCGCCAACCCATCACGGAGATGGGCCGCCAGGCTTTCCAATTGCTCATGAAACAATTGGAAGCCACCGAGCCCCAACCGGCCGAGAAGGTGGTGCTCCAGTCGTCCTTTGTCTATACGGACAGCTCGAAAAGCCGGCCCGGGCATAAATAACCCTGCATTAGAGAACAACGATAACCAATATCTGTCTATGAAGAAAAAATTCCAGGGCGTAGTAGTCCCGATGATTACTCCCCTCAAGCAAAACCTGACAATCGACACGGCTGCGGTGACCCGCATCATGGGCAAATTTGCCGAGAACGGCATCTCCCCGCTCGTCCTGGGTACGACCGGCGAATCGGCCTCTGTCGGAGAAAAAGAGAGTCTGAGATTCATGCAAGCTGCCGTGAAAGCACGCAAGCCGGGCCAGCTGGTCTATGCCGGACTGGTGGGCAACGATGTCGGCGCCCTGCTCAGCCTGGCCCGCCAGTATGCCGACATGGGCGTGGATGCTGTGGTCTCGACCCTGCCGTCCTATTATATCCTGACGCCCGATCAGATGAAAAAATTCTACCTGACCTTGGCTGAAACCGTCAAGGCACCGGTGTTCATGTACAATATCAAGGCAACGACCCAGATGTCCATCCCCCTGGAAGTGGTCGAGGAGCTGAGCCATCATCCCAACATCGCCGGCCTGAAGGATTCCGAGCGCGACGAGGAGAAGATGAAAAAGAGCATTGAACTGTTCGAGGACCGGGCCGATTTCTCGTTCTTCTGCGGCTGGGGAGCCCAGGGAGGCAACAGCCTCAAGCTGGGAGCCGACGGCATTGTGCCCAGCACGGGCAACATCGTGCCCGAACTCTACGGCTGGTTGTACCGGGCCTTCACGTCGGGCGATTTCGCCGCTGTCGATCATTTCCAGGCCCTGACCGACCAGGTGGGCGCCGTCTATCAGAAAGGCCGCACCCTGGGACAGTCGCTGGCCGCCCTGAAAGTGCTGATGCACGATGCCGGCCTTTGCGGCACGACCATGATGCCTCCGCTCACGGAGTACGGCCCGGAGGAAGCCAACCTGATTATCGCCAACTTTAAAGCCTTAGCCCTATGACAACTGCCACCATCCATTGGATAGATATCGCCATCATCCTCATCACGCTGGTGTTCACCATCGGCGTGGGGGTCTATGTGGCCCACCGCAACAAAACGTCGGACGCCTATTTCAAAGGCGGACAGAAAGCACCCTCCTGGGTGATCGGTCTGTCGATTTTCGCCACGCTGATCAGTTCGGTCACCTTCCTGTCTTATCCGGCCGCCGCCTACAAGGGCAACTGGATCCTGCTCGTGCAAGGGCTGATGGTGCCTGTGGTGCTGGTGTTCCTCATCTGGGTCATCGTGCCGCTGTTCCGGAAAATGATCCGCCTGAGCACCTATGAGTATTTTGAACGCCGTTTCGGCCTGGGAGCCCGCATCTATTCGTCGCTGGCCTTTTTGTTGACCCATTTCTCGAAGATGGGTACGGTGCTCTACCTGATTTCCCTGGCCCTGGCCAGCATGATGGGCACGGATGCCCTGTGGATCATCATCGTGCTGGGTCTGGTCATCGTCATCATCACCTATGTCGGCGGTATGGAAGGTGTCATCTGGATGGATGTGGTCCAGGGTCTGTTGCTGATCCTGGGCGGCGTGCTCTGTGTCGTGGTGTTGATGCTCAAGCCAGAACAGGGCGCTCTGCAGGTCTTCCACGAGGCCATCGCCATGAAGAAGATAGGCTTCGGACCCTACCATTTCAGTTTTGCCGAGCTCACCTTCTGGGTGATGGTGGTCAACGGCGCTTTCTACGCCCTGCAGAAATACGGCACCGACCAGACCATCGTGCAGCGCTATCTGACGGCCAAGAGCGACCGTGACGCCAAGAAGGCCGCCTACATCGGCGTGGGTATGAGCGTGCCCATCTGGGCCCTGTTCATGCTCATCGGCTCGTTGCTGTTTGTCTTCTATCACACGGGCAATGCCGTGCTGCCCGAAGGCATGAAGGCCGAAGAGGTATTCCCCTATTTCATGTTGAACGAAATGCCTGTGGGTGTCGCCGGACTGGTCATCGCCGCCTTGCTGGCGGCCGCCATCTCTTCGCTTGATGCCGACATGAACTGCCTGTCGGCCATCATCGTGGAAGACTATTACCAGCGTTTCAAGAAAGATTGCACCGACCGCCAGCGCCTCAATATGGGCCGTGCCATGGTGGCTGTCTCGGGAGTGCTCACCGTCGGAGTGGCCGCCTTGTATTATGCCTGGAACGGCGAAGGCGTGCTGGGCGTGGTCTTCGAACTCTACGCCATCTTCTCGGCCGGTATCGTGGGCATCTTCCTGCTGGGCCTGTTCAGCCGTCGTGCCAACAAACAGGGACTGTATGTGGGCATGGCAGTGTGCGTGCTGTTCACCGCCTATGCCGTCCTGACCACGACCAAGATCGAAGTGGACGGAGCCAAGCGTCTGATCCTGGATCTGGGCAGCTGGAACTTCCCGCACCACAAATACATGCTGGGTGTTTACAGCCACCTCATCGTGCTGGTGGTCGGCTACCTGGCCAGCCTGTGTTTCCCTGCTCCCAAACTGGAAGAGGGACTGACTATTTTTGACTATTCGAAAAACAAAGCAGAGATACAATGAACCAAATTGAAATCATGACGCCCGGCAAGATCATCGTCGGGTGTGGATGCTCCTCCCGCTGGATTGAGGAAGCCCTCAAGGCGGAGATGAAAAAAGTAGTCGTGCTGTCGGTCGGCCCCATTTGGCCGATGATCGAAAAGCAACTCTCCGACGCCGCAGACCAAGGCCTGAAAATCAAAAAACTCGACTACACGCTGGTGGGCGAACCGACCACCGAATATTTTGAAGAACTGAGGAAGGAAGCCGCTGCGGCCCGCCCCGATGCCGTCGTGGGTGTGGGCGGAGGCAGTGTGTTGGACATCGCCAAGCTGCTGGCAGCGCTTTCTGACAAGAAGACTCCCATCGAGAAGTGTTTCGGCAAGGGCATGCTCGAAGGCCGCAAAATCGGTCTGTTCTGTGCGCCGACCACGGCCGGGACGGGCAGTGAGGTGTCGCCCAATGCCATCCTGCTCGATTCGGCAGACGGGGAGAAGAAGGGTATCATCAGTAACTTCCTGTTGCCCGACTGCACGCTGGTCGATGCCGACCTGACCATGAGCCTGCCCTCGAAAATCACGGCCGAGACGGGTATGGATGCCCTCTGCCATTGCGTGGAGGCCCTCATGAACAAAAATGCCCATCCCATCATCGATACGGCTGCCCTGAAGGGCATTGAGCTGATATGTAAGAATTTGGTCAAGGCTTGTCGCGACGGCCGCAACCGTCCGGCCCGTGAAGCCCTGGCCACCGCCTCCATGCTGGGCGGCCTGTGCCTGGGCCCGGTCAACACCTGCGGGGTACATGCCCTGTCGTACGGACTGGCCGGCAAATATCATCTGTCGCACGGTCTGGCCAACGCCCTGCTGCTGCCCGAGGTGATGCGTTTCAACCGTCCGGTCTGCCTGGCCCGTTACTCGCTCATTGCCCGGGTACTGGGCATGCAGGTGGGCAAGGACAACGAGCGCAATGCCAACATGGCCATCGACTACATCAGCCAGCTGTCGGTGCAGTGCGGCATTCCGCAGCATCTGTCGGAAATCGGCATCAAGGCCACCGACATCCCTGAAATGGCCGACATGGCCATGAACGTGACCCGTCTGCTGCAGAACAATCCTCGTGAGATCACCCGCGAAGACGTCATCAACATTTACGAAAACATCTATTGACATGGCCCTTCCTATCGTCAGTATCAGTATGGGAGATCCCGCCGGCATCGGCCCGGAGATCACCGTCATGGCTCTCAGCGAGCCTTCTGTCTATCAGCGTTGCCGTCCCATGGTGGTGGGCGACGCAGGCGTCATGGCCAAGGCTGTCGAACTGCTGCATGCCGGGCTGAAAATCAACGCAATACACGAAGTCAAAGCGGCCCGTTTTGAGTATGGTACCATCGATGTCTATGACCTGGCCAATGTCGATGTCGACAGGCTGGAATACGGTGTGGTGTCGGCCATGTGCGGCCATGCCGCTTTCGAAGCGGTGCGCACCAATATCGAGCTGGCCCTGCGCCACGAGGTGGATGCCACGGTGACAGCCCCCATCAACAAGGAAGCCATCCATGTGGCCGGGCACAATTTCTCGGGCCATACCGAGATCTACGCCCATTTCACCAACACAAAGAACTATGCCATGCTGCTGGCCGACGAGTCGCTCCGGGTGATCCATGTCAGCACGCATGTCTCCCTGCGTGAGGCCTGCGACCGGGCCAAGAAGGAGCGCGTGCTCAATGTCATCGGCCTTTTGCACGATGCCTGCCGGCAGTTCGGCATCGAACATCCGCGTCTGGCAGTGGCCGGCCTCAACCCGCACAGCGGTGAGAACGGCCTCTTCGGCCGGGAAGAGATCGACGAGATCATCCCCGCCATCGAGGCAGCCCGCGCCAAGGGCTACGAAGTGGAGGGTCCGGTGCCGCCAGATACCATCTTCGCCAAAGCGGTCCAGGGCAAGTTCGACGGTTGCGTGGCCATGTACCACGACCAGGGACATATCCCCTTCAAGCTGGTCGGATTCAAATGGAACAACGAGAAACAGAAGATGGACAGTGTCAAGGGGGTGAACATCACCCTGGGTCTGCCCATCATCCGTACGTCGGTGGATCACGGCACGGCATTCGAAATAGCAGGGCGGGGCATCGCCAGCCCGGATGCCATGCTCATCTCCATCGACTACGCCCTGAAAATGGCTCAAAACCGCTAGTCTATGATTGCCATCATTGCAGATGATTTCACCGGAGCTGCCGAAGTGGCGGGTATCTGTCTGTGCCGTGGCGTGACGGTGAGTTTCATCGTGAACATCCCCGAAGTGGAGACCCTTCAGGCACTCGACACCGAGGTGCTGGTGCTGGCCGAGGATACCCGTTCCTTCACGGCCGACGGGGCCGAGAAAATCTCGCGCATGCTGGCCGAAAATCTCAAGGCGGCCGGTATCACCCGGGTGGTGAAGAAGATTGACTCGGTGCTGCGTGGCTGGGTGTTGCCCGAAATGCGCGTCCTGGCCTCGGTGCTGGGCAAGCGTTCGCTGATGATCCAGCCGGCCAACACGGCTACCCACCGTTCCATCCGTCAGGGCCTTTATTATGTGGATAACATACTGCTCACCCGCACTTCTTTCGGCCGCGACCCGGAATTCCCGGCCCAGAGCGCCTCGGTGCGCGATCTGCTCGAAATGCGCAGCCACACCTCGGGCGACACGCCTTTGTTGCCCTACGAGATACCCGATGCCGTCACCGAGCAGGACCTGGCTGCCTGCGTGGCCCGCTGCGACGAGACTGTCCTGCCGGGCGGCAGCGCCGATTTCTGGCGGGTGTATCTGGAGGCTGAAATCGCCGCCGGTCGCGTCAAGACCGTTCTGGTCAAAGATCCGCCAGCCATGTCCTTTCCTCTGACCAACTGTCTGCTGGTCTGTGGCAGTGCCCATCAGAACAGCTTGAAATTCTATCAGCAACTGGTGGCCGACGGTTTCCCCACGACGGTAATGCCCGAGTCTTTCCGTCACGAGGAAAAACCCACTGAGGCCGATTTCATCCAGTGGATAGACGACTGTGTCGCCCTGTGGGAAAAGGAGCGCCGCCTGCTGATACGGGTCGGGCCGCAACCTGTCATTTTCCCCTCCTGTGCCGAGCGTTTGCGCTATCGGCTCACCGAGGCTGTCTATTATATCCTGCAGCAGATCCAGCCCGCCCAGTTGCTCATCGAAGGGGGCGCCACGGCCTGGAGTCTCTTGCAGCGGCTGGGCTGGAATTCATTCAATCCCATCCGTGAATGGCTGCCCGGCGTGGTGCAGCTGCAACTCAAGACGCCTCCCTATTGCTATATCACCCTGAAGCCCGGCAGCTACGCCTGGCCCCAGTTCTCATTCTAATACATTCAAGATGAAGTCAGTAAAGTTGATTGGAACAGTGTTGGGAGCTTTGTTGATGCTCCCCCTGCAGGCCGAGACGCTCAGTATTCTGAAAGTCGGCGGCAAGAACGATGGTAAAACCCTCAATACCCAGGCCATCGCCAAAGGTATCGACCAGTTGGCCGCCAAGGGCGGCGGCACGCTCTATTTCCCGGCCGGAACCTATCTGACCGGCCCCATTACGATGAAGAGCAACATCACCCTCTATGTGGATGCTGGTGCAACTTTGTCGTTTACCGACGATTTCGACCAGTACATGCCCTATGTCGAAATGCGTTATGAAGGAGTGGTGATGAAGAGTTTCCATCCGCTCATCGGCGGCTGGGACCTGGAAAACATCGCCATCAAGGGCGAAGGCACGCTCGAGGGAAACGGCCAAGCTTGGTGGAATGAATCGTGGCGTATCGAAGGTGCGCTTCGTAGCCGGGAAGACCAGCAGGGACCGACCAAATACCAGCTGGCCTTCGACGAAGCCAATCCCGACCTGACGCTGGAACCCCAGTCCGACTGGAAGGGCACCCTGGCCCGACGGTTCTTCCGTCCGCCCTTTATCCAGTTCATGCGTTGCCGCAATATCCTCATCGAGGGACTGCATATCCAGAATTCGCCTTTCTGGACGGTCAATCCTGAGTTCTGCGACAATCTGAACATCACTGGCATTACGATCAACAATCCGCCCTCACCCAACACCGACGGCATCAATCCCTCGTCGTGCCGCAATGTGCATATCTCCAATTGCCACATCAGCGTGGGCGACGACTGCATTACCATCAAGTCGGGCCGCGATCTGCAGGGCCGTCAGTACGGCACGCCCTGTGAGAACATCACCATCACCAATTGCACCATGCTCAATGGCCACGGTGGGGTAGTCATCGGCAGCGAAATGTCGGGCGACGTGCGCAAGGTGACCATCAGCAACTGCGTCTTCGACGGCACCGACCGGGGCATCCGCATCAAATCGACCCGCGGACGCGGCGGCATCGTCGAGGAAATCCGCGTGAACAACATCGTGATGAAGAACATCCAGCGCGAGGCCATCATCCTGACGCTCTTCTACAGCCGGGTGCCCGAAGAGCCCCTGAGCGAGCGTACCCCGATTTTCCGCAATATCCACATCGCCAACATGACCGGTTCGCAAGTCAGGTCGGTGGGCAGCATCATGGGTATCTCCGAGATGCCGGTGTCGAATGTGAGCATCAGCAATGTCAATATCGATGCCGAAACGGGTATGCGTGTGCAGGATGCCCGCTGCCTGACGTTCTCCGACTTCACAGTGAGCACCCGGCGCGGTCCGGCGCTCGACATCGAGAACAGCGAAGAACTGTATCTGTCGAATGTCCGCACCTATCAGCCTTCGGCCGAAGTGCCTGTCATGATGCTGCGCAATGTGCGCGACGCCATGATCACCGGCTGTTTCCCCATGCCCGGCAGCAAGGCGCTGGCCGAGATCTCCGGCGAGAATACGGCGGGTATTGTCGTCAGCGGCAACTATGTGGAGCGTCTGTCCACACCTTTCATCATTGGCGAGGAGGTTCCCTCAGACGCGATTGTCAAATAATCACGGCATGAATCAGTTTTTTGAAAGAGTGATCTAACAGATATTGGTATGAAAAAGAGAACGATACAACTGCTGGCCTGCGTCGCACTGGCCGCTATGGGACTGCCGGCCGCCCTGCTGGCTGCACCGCTTCCTCCGGTAGGGGAGGTGATCGCCGCTGAAGGACTGGCCTTCGAGCGTCCCACCTCGGACAGCCGTTTTGCCCGTCCGCTCAAGGACGTGCTCAGCGACCTGGAACAGCGCTTCGGAGTAAAATTCCGCTACGGACGCGATGTGGTCGAGGGCGACACGCTCGAGTATGCCGACTTTCGCATCCGCCCCTGGAGCCTGGAGGAAACCCTGCAGCAAGTGCTGCTGCCTTTTGATTACAAGGCAGTTAGGAACTCGCCCAACAGCTACGAAATCAAACGTTTTGAATATGCCCGCGGCGTGCCCGCCGACGGCCGTCAGAAGCTCGACTATCTCTGCACGCTCTATGAGGACAGGGAAAGCTGGGAAGCGCGCAAGGCTGTGCTGCGCAAGGAACTGATCCACAATGCCGGCCTGGACGTGATGCCGGCCCGCCCCGACAGCAAGCCCTACCTGACGCCCCGCCGCGTCTATGACGGCTACTATGTGCAGAATATCGGCCTGGAAATCCTGCCCGGCGTGTGGTGTACCGGCTCGATCTATCATCCGCTCAAATACAAACGCAAAGGTTGTCCGATCATCCTCAATCCCAACGGCCACTTCGGCGACGGACGCTACCGTGCCGATGAGCAGAAGCGCTGTGCCATGCAGGCCATGATGGGTTGTATTGCCGTCAGTTACGACCTCTTTGCCTGGGATGAGCAGACCCTGCAGTTTGACAGCCGTTCCCACCGCACGGCCGCAGCCCATACCATCCAGAGTCTGAATGCCATCCGCCTGCTCGACTATCTTTTGAGCCTCAAGGAGGCCGATCCCACCCGGGTGGCCATCACCGGCGGTTCGGGCGGCGGCAGTCAGACCATGTTCATCACGGCCATTGACGAGCGCATCACCCTGAGCATGCCTGTGGTGATGACCTGCTCGTATTTCGTGGGCGGCTGCCCCTGCGAGAGCGGCAATCCCATCCACCTGAGCGCCGGCGGTACGAACAATGCCGAGTTGGCCGCCATGTGTGCGCCGCGTCCCCTGCTGGTCGTCTCCGACGGAGGCGACTGGACGGCCGATGTGCCCACGCTGGAATTTCCATTCATCCAGCGCACCTTCGGCTTCTACGGCGCCGAAGACAAGGTGGAGAATGCCCATTTCCCGATGGAAGGGCACGACTACGGCCTGTCCAAGCGCCTGGCTACCTACCGTTTCCTGGAAAAGCACTGGCAGTTGGATACCCGCAAGCTGAAGGATGCCGAGGGCAATTTCGACGAATCGCGCTGTACGGTGGAGGCCTATCCCTTGTTGAAAGTCTGGGGGGAGAACGGCGAAAACCTGCCTGCCAACGCACTTCAAGGAATAGAAAATTTGTATAAAATGCTCAGAGCCTTTGATTAATAGCTTCGTTAGACTTAACTTCGCCCCAACAACCAACCTAAATAAATTTGTCATGCGTAAATCCATAGTTCTGCTCGTGGTCACGCTGCTTGGCCTGACCGCCGCCCAGGCCCAGTACCGTCAGCCCAAACCCTGGGACAACGGCCGCCTGAAAGTTTCCGACAACGGACGTTATCTGGTATTTGAAAACGGCAAGCCCTTCTTCTGGCAGGGTGAGACGGCCTGGCTGCTCACTTCCCGCCTGCAGCGCGAGGAAATCGATTTCTTCCTGCGCGACCGTGCCCGCAAGGGGTTCAACGTTGTACAGGTGTCCATTTTCCATTACTGGCCCCAGTTCAATGTCTATGGCCAGTGCACCCTGCCTTACGGCATCTGGGACTTCAAGAAGATCGACCAGCCCGGCGTGTATGGCTACTGGGACCATGTGGATTATGCTGTCGAGGCCGCTGCCCGCAACGGCATGTACCTGGCCATCGTCTGCACCTGGGGTTCGGAAATCGTCCGTGCCGGCCACATGACGGTCGAGGATGCCAAGAAGTACGGCAAGTTCCTGGGCGAGCGCTATAAAGACAAACCCAATATCATCTGGATCATCGGCGGCGACATCGCCCCCGACCGCATGCCCGGCCACATGGAGATCTGGAACGCCCTGGCCACCAGTATCAAAAGTGTCGACAAGAACCACCTGATGACCTATCATCCCGACGGACGCCGCAGTTCGGCCGAATTCTTCAACGATGCTGAATGGCTGGATTTCAATGCCTTCCAGTCGGGTCACCGCCGCTATGGCCAGAACTTCGGCCAGACGCAGGGCTATCCCATCGAGCAGGGGACCGAGGAAGACAACTGGCGTTATGTGGAGAAGGCCTATGCCATGACTCCTGTCAAGCCGGTTATCGATGCCGAGCCCAGCTATGAGGGTCTGCCTCAGGGTCTGCGCAGCCCGGACGAACCCTACTGGACCCCGGCCGAAATCCGTCGTTACGGCTACTGGTCGGTATTTGCCGGCTCGT
This sequence comes from Bacteroidales bacterium, assembly GCA_017446025.1. Taxonomy (GTDB): domain Bacteria; phylum Bacteroidota; class Bacteroidia; order Bacteroidales; family UBA1402; genus UBA1757. The sequence goes on from JAFSRR010000004.1 coordinate 25,139, forward strand.
TCGGCCACACCTACGGTGACAATGCCGTGATGCAGTTCTATATCCCCAGCATCATTCCTTCGTTCTTCCCGCTGCTGCCCTGGTACGAGGCCATCAACGAACCGGCTTCGGGTCAGATGCAGTACCTCAAGAAGCTCATGTGCACCTTCCCCTTCACCGAAGGCCGTCCCGACCAGAGTGTTATCGTGGGTGACCCCGGTCAGAAGCACGACCGCCTGATCGCCACCCGCGGCGACGACTACCTCTTGGTCTATGACTATACCAACAAGGAGATGGAAGTGGATCTGGACAAGATCTCGGGTGCCGAGAAGAAGGTGTTCTGGTATCTGCCCGAGAACGGCAAGCTGACCTACATCGGCCAGTATGCCGGCAAGCAGCATTTCCTGCCCGATGGTGGCTACGGTGCCGGCAAGGACAAGGTGCTGGTGGCCTTCGACGCCTCCAAGGACTACATCCCCACCGATGCCGTCAGCATCGACTGGCAGATGGAAAGACGCAGATTCTGATAACAAATCAACATTATAATTATTAACTGTCGGCATGCCGACCAAAAAAACTAGCGAGATGAAAAAACTGAGATTAGCTGTATGCGTGATGTTGAGTCTGATGATGGCTGCCCCGATGACGGCCCAGCGCCAGGGACAGCAAGGTGCTGTTCAGACCGAAAAGAAACTGAGCAAGAAGGAGCAGAAGGCTTTGGAAGCCCAGAAAGCCAAAGAACTGGCCGAAGCTGCTGCCAAGGCTGAGGAAGCTGCCGCCAAGGCCGAAGCTGCCCGTATCAAATCGGACGAGGCCGTCGATAAGAAGGCTGCCGGTTGGGTGGCCGACCTCAAGCTGAACGATCCGGCCAAGGAAGCCCGCGTATCGGCTGCCGTGGCTACCCACCTGAAAGCTGTCCGCGACTGGCATAACGCGCATGCTGCCATGGTTCCGGCCGGCGCTTTCGATCCGATCACGGGCAAGGAATACTCGGCGTTGCACCGTCAGATGATCGGTGACTCGGCCATTCCCAAATCCTACAAGGAAGACATGATGAAGGTGCTGAATGCCGAACTGACCGAAGCCCAGGTGGAGGCCATCCTCGACAAATACACCGTAGGCAAGGTCGAGTTCACGATGAACGGCTATCGCTCGATTGTTCCCAACATGACGGCCGAAGACGAGGCCTTCCTCTACAAGAACCTGAAGGAAGCCCGCTATAGAGCC
>JAFSRR010000046.1 GCA_017446025.1 Bacteroidales bacterium
CCGGCCGGGATCCGGGTGTTGACCACAGTCTGTCCGCTGAGTGTAAATACTTGCAATTGGTCGGACTGCCGGCTGCGTATCCAGAGACTGCCTTGACGGGCAAAGACCTCGGCTGCGGCCGCTGTCTGGACAGCGGGCAGGACATCGGCTATGCCGTAGCAGATTCTGGGGCCGATGGCAGAGCCCTGGGTGCCGGCCGTGTACAGGGGCGACTGCTGGCTGATGAGCAGCGCTTCCTCGTCGGTGAAGACACCGTCTTCGATGCCCAGTTCCTCCCAGGTGAGCGGTGCATCACGCTCCACAACGACATCGCCGCTGGTCTGGATGAGGTTGCACAGCACGGCATCCTCGGCCACCGAATTGGAGACCGGGTTGGCCCCGAAGGTGTTGGCCTGGCCGGCCGGATAGTAGTCACCTTCGTAGTAGTTGCGGGCCAAGACGATGTGCGAGCTCTTCACACCGGCCGTGTCGTAGAGGGCCAGCTGGCAGATGGGTTTGTTGACATCGCTCCAGCGCTTGTAGAACAAGTTGTCGGAGATGTTGATATCGACAGTGCACCCAACGGGTGTCTTACTGAAATCCAAGAAGTTGCGGTATTGATCCTTGGCATTGCCACCCAGCTTGTAGAACAAGTTGTGGCTGATGTCGATGACGATGGACTAGTCGCGCTGCGAACCCGTGCGCGACAGGTTGAACAGCTGGCTGCCGTGGAAGTTGGAGACGATGTTCTCGGTGAAGACAAAGCGGCTGAGCGTGTAGTCGCTGCGGTCGGCCAACTGGAAGAAGTGGGCGGCTCCTACCTGCCCGTCGGCCATCGTGCCGCCGTGGTTCTCGAAGCGGTTGAAGTCGAAGTGGACTTCGCCCAGGTAGAGGCCTGCGCAGGCGTTTGTGCGGAACAGCCGCTGGTTCTGCAGGTTCTCGAAGGTGCAATGGACGACGCGGAACTGGCCGATGTCGGCTGCCGAGGTGAAGTAGAACGGACCGGCGTTTTCATCGTCGAAGTTGGGGAAGCCGGCCTGGTCGGCGAAGGTGAGGCCGTCGATGACCAGGGCGTCGAGCCTGGCATTGTTGTTGGGGGTGATCCGGCCGAACAGCACGGGATGCTGGCCTTCGGCGGCGCGGATGGTGAGGCGGCCGCCGGTGGCGGGATAGCTGAAGCCGCCCAGTCCCAGGGCATAGACGCCGTACTGGCCATAGCGGAGCGTGTCGGCCTCGTCGTAGGGCTGCTGGCTGTAGAGTTCGATGACATCGCCTCCGATGGCAACATCCAGGGCAGTCTTGAACTCAGGCACGTTGTGGACGGCCATCACCATGGGCTCGGTGCGTTCTGCGTAGGAGAGGATCGAACCGACATAGCTGCGGTTCTTGCCGGCTGTGAACAGGGGCGAGAGTTTGGAAATGGTCTTCTGTGTTTCGATGGTGGCCAATTCGTCGGTGCTGAGACCGATTCCGGCATGATCGAAATCCTGTCGCAGTTCGTCTCTGACAAGTGCATCATAAATGAGTTCATAAGGTTCGAACAGACACAACACGTTGTGCTCGGAACGGAGACAGACAACCGAGTCTGAAGCGAGTCTGACCTGAGGGGCGGAAACAAGTTCCTCTAAAGCCGATATGTTGACAAACAAGTTGTTGCCAATCTCGACATAGACAGAATCATGGGTCGGTCTGGCCAACATATTGACGCAAGACCCGACTCCAATTTCAAAAAATGAGTTATGGGTCAATTCGAGGCGAATGACCGGTTCTTCCTTGCCCTCCTCCACCGGCAAAGCGTAGGCGGGCGTGTTCCAATCGACAAGGCTCCTGCCCAGGAAGGTATCGAAGACATTTTCATCGAAAACGATGCAGGCGACGGCCATCGGTTGCGTGCCATAATCGACATAGGCCCGGTTGCTCCGCGGACTGTTCAGGCGGCATTTCCCGACAGAGGCGGTCTGCAGGCAGATGCTGTCGCCGGCCACCTGCAGCAAGGTAGGATAACCGTCGATGCGGCAGCCTTCCCAATAGATACCGTCGGAGACGGAAGATTTGGGGGCCGTGACGGCCATCAGGGGTTGCTCAACATCGGTGGTGAAAGTCAGGTTTTTGAACGTGAGCGAGGTCATGTCCAACTGGTTGGCGGGCGAGAGATGGCCCACGATGGTGACAGGCTGGTCGTCGTAGGGCTGAAGAGTGATCTTGCCCTGACCATAGGTGGCACCGCTCATATTGTATTGACCGCCCTTGAGCAGGATGACCGACTCACTCAGATTGAGCGGGGCAAAGTCGTAGGCCAGTGCGGCGCGGAGTTCGTCGGCCGTGGCGACGATGGCCCGGCCTTCGCCGTCGATGACAAAGTCGGGTGCGACAAAGGCGCTGCTGTTGGAAAGATAGCCAAGCGTATTGGCAATCAGCGTCTTGGCATCGGCGTTCAAGGTGCCTGCCGCGGCCGGAGTCAGACCCAGGCAGATGAGTTTGGCCGCCTGGCTGTAGTCTTCGTAGAAGCAAGTCTTGTCGCCGGCGGCTCCCAGGACATAGCTGGCGGCCGTCGCCGGTGTTGTGAACGATTGCAAGGTTTCGTCACTGAGGACGGGCAGGCTGAAGTCATCGCCGGCATCGGCAAGTGTGAGATTGGCGAAGACGGGATGCATGCGCAGGGTACCGTCGGCCGTCAAGGCTGTGCCTGCGGCTGCTCCGGCAACCGACTGGGTCCAGCTGGCGAAGGCGGCGGCATTGAGCGAGAGGATGGGTTTCCGACCCACCAGCGAAGCGAGCTGGCTCACGATGGATGCCTGGGCCTCGAGATAGGGGCTCACCACGATGACGTCGTAGGCGGACAGGGCCTCCGCGACATCGCCGATGCCTTCCCAGACATCGCGGGTGACGGCGGTCACGTCAACATCCTTGTCTTGCATCAGGGCGCGCAGCACCTGGTCGGAAGAGTCGGCCGTGGCCGATCGTCCCAGCAGGTGCAATCGGTCGGCGGCGGGGGTGATGTAGGCTACCTTACGGGCGCCTTCGTTGAGGGCGACATAATCGTCGTAACCTTTGATTTTCAGATTGGTCAGCACCAGTTCGGCCGATTCGCCGACAGCGCCCCTGCCCTGAAGCAGGCGGATATTGATATCGGCCTTGTCGGCAAAGGCAGCCGGCAGCGGACAACTGACGTGGCCCAACTGCGAAATGGGGTTCTCGGCATTGTTGAAAGCGCCCAGGACGGTCCATTCCTTGTCGTTGACGAGCTTGGCCAGCACCATCAGCGTGTCGCTGCCGCCACGGAGGGCGAAATCCAGGTCGAGTGTCATGTCCTGGAAGCCCTTGGCCGAGAAAGCCAGGTCGTAGTAACCTTCGGGATGTTGGTCGGCGACCGTGAAATCGGTGGTGTCGTCGGTGGCGGGAAGGCCCGTGAGGCGGGTGCCGAACACGGCCAGGTCGTCGTCATAGCCCAGCTGATAGCCCTTGGAGGCTGTGAGCATGGCGCGCACCACGCCCAGGTCGGAAGCGTATTTGTAGTAACTCTGGCCGCCCCAGCCGGAAGCCTGTTTCAGGATATCGGCCAGATCGACCGTACCGGTGGTCTTGGGCCGGTAGTTGAAAGTCCAGCCGGAAATGACGCCTTCAAAGGGCGGGACTTCGCCCTTTTCGATATCACCGAATACCTTGATACGGAAGATGTTGGTCTTTTCGAACAGGCCCCAGCGCTCGCCTTTGATGTAGAGCGGGGAAACGCCGTCGGCCTGTTTTTCAAGGGCATAGACCGTGCGGCCGCGGATGGGAGAGCCCCATTCGGGATTGGTGTAATTGGTGTACCAGTCTTTGTGCGGGGCCAGCAGGACGATATCGACCGAGTCCTGGCCTTCG
>JAFSRR010000047.1 GCA_017446025.1 Bacteroidales bacterium
TCTCTATAGGACAACGATAACTCGTCGATTTGCAGATTATATGCATTTCGGCGTTTTCAGAATGTGCCTTAGGGATTATTTCCCTTCCAGAGTATGTGATGCAACTACAGTGAAAATGGTCTGGCAAAATGTTGACCAGATTGTTGACCAAATTGAGTAATAACCCAAAAATTAAAGATTGGATGAGGACTGTTTTTATTACGTAAATGAATATTCCTGCAAAAAGAACGAATATCTTGCAGAAAAAAACGAATATTCTTGCGAAATATTACGAGACATCAACGTGCAGAACGTGCAGAATGCACGAAAATTGCAGCCCAAATGTTGACCAGTTCAAACGTAATCCATTGAAAATCAGCATAACAGCCTCAAAATTAGCCGCCGCCCAGGCTGCTGTGGAGGAGTAAGACTACTCTCTGGACAATAATTAAAGGGGCCTGTCCGCTGGGGCAGGTCTCTTTTTTTTGTGCATAACAATCATTGATATGCCAGGTTCATTGCCGGGGCGATGTATTTTAACTTTAATTTGCAGAAAAATTTCCGTATAAATGCGGTTTGATACACAGAAAGGCAGTACCTTTGCAGCGGGATTAACGGAAGGGGAGACGACATCCCTTTGTGACGTGCTAGTGAATTAATAATATCATACAGTCAAACAGTTATTTATGAAGAAGTATTTTGATTTGGGCGGACAGGTGGCCATCGTAACCGGTTGCAGCGGTGGTCTGGGTGTCCAGATGGCAAAGGCTCTTGCCAACCAGGGTTGCAACATCGTTCCGATTGCCCGTCGTATGGACAAGCTTGAAGAGGTTGCCAAGGAGATCAGCGAGGAATTCGGTGTCGAGACGCTGCCCCTGCAGTGCGACGTTACAGACACAGACATGATCGAACGTACCGTCAAGGCTACGATGGACCGTTTCGGCCGTATCGACATCCTGGTCAACAATGCCGGTACCGGCGCTGTGGCTCCGGCCGAGGATATCACCGACAAGCAGTTCGAGAACGAAGTGCAGATCGACCTGTTCGGCTCTTTCAAAATGGCCCGCGAGGTAGCCAAGGTGGCTATGATTCCCGCCAATTACGGCCGCGTCATCAACATCGCTTCGATGTACGGCCTGGTAGGCAACAAGATCGCCCCTTGCTCGCCTTATCACGCCGCCAAGGGCGGTCTGGTCAACCTGTCGCGCGGTCTGGCCGCCGAATGGGGCAAGTATGGCATCACGGTCAACACCATCTGCCCGGGTTATTTCTGGACCCCGCTCACGCAGCAGACGCTGGAAACCGACTGGTTCCGCCAGTATGCCCAGGGCGCCATTCCCCTTGAGCGCTACGGCAAGGAAGGCGAGCTGGATTCGGCTGCCATCTTCCTGGCTTCACCGGCTTCGAGCTATGTCAACGGCGTGGCGCTGCCTGTGGACGGCGGCTATACCTGCCTGTAAACGATACCGGGGCGGCTCTCGAAGGGCCGCAGGCAATATTATCGCGCGGGAGACCGACAAGGTCTTCCGCGTTTTTGTTCCCGCAGGGCGAAAAACTTATTTGTGGAAAAAATTGGCTGTGAGCAGTTTTTTTAGTATGTTTGCCATGCAAAGACAGAAGCAAAATGAAAGAAAACGATTTTTTGTCGGCCGTCCGTAAAGAGACGGGCTTCAGTGCCAAACTGACCGAGCAGATGACCCGGCAGCTGGTCGAGATCCTGAGCGGCATGCTGGCCGCCGGCGACTCGCTGACCATCCATGGTTTCGGCACTTTCGAATTGAAGAAAAAAGAAGAGCGGCTTTCGGTCAATCCCGTGAGCGGCAAACGTTTCATGATTCCGCCCAAGCAGGTGCCCGCATTCCGGCCCGGTGCCACGCTGAAGGAACGGATCAAAAACTACAAAGGCAATGAATAACCGTTATGTCCTTTCCGATCTGGTCGATGCTTTGGTCAAAGCCGGCCACAAACGCCGCGATGCCGAAGAGTTCGCACGCGTGTTCTTTGCCCAGATAGAAGAGCAGGTGTTCCGGGGCGACACAGTCAAGGTCAAGGGCCTGGGCCTGTTCCGGCTGATCCTGTCGGGTGCCCGCGAGAGCGTCAATGTCAACACGGGTGAACGCATCAAGATAGACGAGCACTACAAGCTCCAGTTCCTGCCCGAAGCCGGTCTCAAGGAGCTGGTCAATGGACCATACGCCCATTTGGATCCCATTCCCCTGGACGATGAGACAGCTGCCGCCCTGGCTGCCAAGACCGACACTGTGGCCGACGAACCTGTCGATGACGCCCAGCCGGAAGCCTCTTCTGCCGCTGCCGCCAAGCCGGCCAAAGCCGTTGCAGCGGAAAAGAAAGAGCCTGTCTTCGAAGTGGAGGAGAGCCAGCCTCAGGATAACAAGAAGTCGGACAAGAAGGGGACGACGATCGCCTGGATCATTTTCGTCCTCCTGGCTTTGGCCCTGATAGTCTATGCCCTGTGCAGTACGGTCTTCAATGGCGACAATCAGGGAGCCCGCCGGGCCCGTCCTGTGGTTCGCAACGAGGTCGTGACCGAAGTGCCGGCTGCCACGACGGTTGAGCAGACGGAAGCCGCTCAGCCTGCCGAGCAGACTCCTGCCGCCACCGCTGCCAAGCCGGCCGAAAAGGCCGCTGCCGCCCAGACAGCTGAAAAAACTCCTGCGGCCAAGACAGCTGAAAAGGCCCCGGCTGCAAAGTCTGCCGAAAAGGCCGCTGCCGCCCAGCCAGCTCAGAAGGAGGCGGAAAAAACTGTTGCCAGTGCCGTGGATGCTTCCTCCTGGGAAGTGCAGCAGGAAATCACCCTGGGCCAGAACGAGCGTCTGACGCTGGTGGCCCAGAAGTATTATGGCGACAAGGTTTATTGGGTCTACCTCTATCAGGCCAACCGCGACCGCATCCCCAATCCTAACAAGATAAAGGCTGGCACCAAGATCCGTATTCCCAAGGCTCCGGCCTCGGTGGTCAACCCCAAGGATCCTGCCTCGCTCCAAAAAGCGGCTGCCTTGGAGGAAGCCTACATAAAACAGTTTGCCTCGAAGAAATAGAATACCGTCTTATATTGGCTAGAGTGTTATATATTTCCCTATATAATCGTTATTAGAGAAGATTGGGCTGTTCGGTTGGATGGCTCATCTTTTCTGTTTAATGGTTATTTTCATTATTGGTATATGAGTCAAGTAGATATCAGAGAATTAAACGAACTCATCGAGAAGAAGAGCGCCTTTGTCGACATGATCAACCTGGGCATGGACAAAGTGATCGTCGGTCAGAAACACCTGGTCGAGTCGCTGCTTATCGGACTGTTGTCCGACGGACACATCCTCCTGGAAGGTGTCCCCGGCTTGGCCAAGACCTTGGCCATCAAGAGTCTGGCCTCGCTCATCCAGGCCAAGTACAGCCGTATCCAGTTCACGCCCGACCTGTTGCCGGCCGACGTGGTCGGTACGATGATCTACAGCCAGAAGTCGGAGTCTTTCAGCGTCAAGAAAGGCCCGATCTTCGCCAATTTCATCCTGGCCGATGAAATCAACCGTGCCCCGGCCAAGGTGCAGAGCGCGCTGCTCGAAGCCATGCAGGAGCGCCAGGTCACCATCGGTGAGCAGACGTTCCCCCTGGATGCGCCTTTCCTGGTGATGGCCACCCAGAACCCCATCGAGCAGGAAGGCACCTATCCGCTGCCTGAAGCCCAGATGGACCGTTTCATGATGAAGGTGGTCATCGGCTATCCCAAGAAAGAGGAGGAAGGCCGTATCATCCGCATGAACATGAATCCCGAAGAAACCGCCGTCACCCCCGTGCTCAAGGCCGAGGAAATCATCGAGGCCCGCAAGGTGGTGCGCCAGGTCTATATGGACGAAAAGATTGAACGCTACATTGTCGATATCGTCTTTGCCACGCGTTATCCGCAGGACTATGGTCTCACTTCCCTCAAGGAAATGATTTCCTTCGGCGGCTCGCCCCGTGCCTCGATCAACCTGGCCCTGGCGGCCCGCACCTATGCTTTCATCAAGCACCGCGGCTATGTGATTCCCGAAGATGTCCGCGCCGTGGCCCACGACGTGCTGCGTCACCGCATCGGCCTGAGTTATGAGGCCGAAGCCAACAGCCTGACCGGCGACGAAATTGTGAGCGAGATTCTGAACGCTGTGCAGGTGCCCTAATCGTTTTGGTTCATGGAAACGAGCGAATTGCTGCAGAAAGTCCGGCAGATCGAGATCAAGACCCGGGGTTTGTCGCGCAATATCTTTGCCGGCCAGTACCACACGGCCTTCAAAGGGCGTGGTATGGCCTTTTCCGAGGTGCGTGAGTACCAGTTTGGCGACGATATCCGCAACATCGACTGGAACGTGACGGCACGTTTCAACAGCCCCTATGTCAAGATTTTCGAAGAGGAGCGTGAACTGACGGTCATGCTGCTCGTCGATGTGTCGGGAAGTCGCATGTTCGGCACACAGAGCCGCCTCAAGAAGACGCTGATGTGCGAAGTGGCTGCCACGCTGGCTTTCTCGGCAATCCAGAACAACGACAAGATCGGGGTGATTTTCTTCTCCGACCGTATTGAGAAATTCATTCCGCCCCAGAAAGGGCGCAAGCATATTCTCTATGTGATCCGCGAGCTGATAGGCTTCGAGCCGGTGGCTGCCAAGACCGATCTCTCACAGGCCCTGGAATATATGACCAATGCCATCAAAAAGCGCTGCACGGCCTTTGTCATCTCCGATTTCATCGACATGAAGGATTTCTCAACGCCGCTGACCATCGCCAACCGCAAGCACGACATTGTGGCCCTGCAGGTCTATGATCACCGTGAGACCGTGTTGCCCAATGTGGGTCTGGTGCGCATGCAGGATGCCGAGACGGGCGAGGTGGTGTTGGCCGATGCTTCGTCCAAGGGCTTGAGAAAAGCCTACAGCCAGTGGTGGGAAGATCGTCAGATGCTCTTGGAGGATACGTTCCGCCGCAGCCAGGTGGACCATGTTTCCATTTCGACCGAAGACGATTATGTCAAGGCTTTGATGAATCTGTTCAACCTGCGTAATTAGGACCAATGATGAGAAAATACTGGATACTGATACTCTTGCTTGTCGCGGGATGGCCCTTGCAGGCGGCCCGGGTCTCGGTGGACGCCCGCCTGGACTCGATGAGCATGTTTATCGGCAATCAGAACTATTTGACGCTGGAAATCACTGTACCCGAGGAATCGGCGGTAAGCCTTCCCGTGGTAGTGGCCGATACCTTGATCACGAATGTTTTCATCCTTCGTGCCTCCCTCGACAGCCAGCGGGTGGACAACGGCCGCAAGCGCTATACGCAGCAGTGGTTGCTCACGTGCTTCGACGAAGGCCTGTATTACATACCGCCTTTCACGGTTGATGTGGATGGAGAGGATTATGTAAGCAACTATCTGAGCCTGAAGGTACTGACCTTCGATGTGGACACAGCTTCCAAGGCCATTTTCGACATCAAGCCCGTGGAAAAGGCACCCTTTGTGCCTTCCGACTACCTGCGCCCGATCTTCATGGTGTGGGGCGGCCTGTCGCTGGCCATCCTGGCGGTGATGCTGGTGCTGGTGTTCCGCCGTCGCCGCGAGTTGGAACGTGTGGCGACGCCCGATCCCGAACTCTTGCTGCCGCCGCATGTGGCTGCTTTGAAAGCCCTCGACACGATCCGCGAGGAGAAGCTGTGGCAACAGGGCCGTTACAAAGACTTCTACACGCAACTCACCGATGTGCTGCGCAAATATATCTTCCGCCGCTACGGCATCAGTGCCATGGAAATGACATCGGCAGAGATACTGGAAGCCCTGCGGCAGGATGAAGAAGGCAAGGAGATCCGCCAGATGCTGGCCCAGATCCTGACGCTGTCCGATTTCGTGAAATTCGCCAAGATGAATCCGCTGCCCGACGAAAACGACCGCTCGCTGCGCGATGCCTATGGTTTTGTCGAGCAGACCAAGCAGGAAGAAACTCCTTCCGAGTCGGGTGAAACGGAAGATCCGGCTGCTCAGGCCAATGAAGGAAAGGAGGCCGCCCTATGATCTTTGCCAGCCCCTACTACCTGCTGCTGTTGCTGCTATTGGTGCCGGCCCTGGTCTGGTACATAGTGAAACGGCGCAAGCGCCATGCCACCTTGCAAGTGTCCAATACCTTTGCTGTCAAGCAGTTCGGACATACCTGGAAACAGTATTTCGAGCATGTGCCCTTTGCGCTCCGCTGCCTGGTCTTTGCCCTGGTGGTCGTGGTGCTGGCCCGACCCCAGTCGGTGGACAGCTGGCAGAACACTTCCACAGAGGGCATCGATATCGTCGTGGCGCTGGATATCTCGACCAGTATGCTGGCCGAAGACCTCAAACCCAATCGCCTGGAAGCGGCCAAATCGATTGCCTCATCCTTCATCGCCGGCCGTCATAGCGACAATATCGGCCTGGTGGTCTTTGCCGGGGAAAGCTTCACGCAATGTCCCCTGACGACCGACCATGCCGTCCTGATCAATTTGTTCAACAGCATCCACAGCGGCCTGATCGAGGACGGTACGGCCATCGGCCTGGGCCTGGCCAATGCGGTGAGCCGTATCAAGGATTCGGAGGCCAAATCCAAGGTGATCATCCTCCTGACCGACGGCACCAACAACCGGGGTGACATCGATCCGCTGACGGCGGCCGAGCTGGCCAAATCGTTCGGCATCAGAGTATATACCATCGGCGTGGGGCGGCAGGGCAAGGCACCATATCCTTTCCAGACGGCCAACGGCGTGGTCTATCAGAACATCGAGGTCAGTATCGATGAGGAGCCCCTCAAGCAGATCGCTTCCCTGACGGGCGGGGTCTATTACCGGGCCACCGACAATGCCAAGCTCGAAGGAATCTACCGCGAGATCGACCAGTTGGAGAAGACCAAGATGCAGGTGCAGCAATACAGCAAGCGCAACGAGGAGTACGGCCGTTTCGCCCTTTGGGCCATGTTGCTGCTGCTCGCCGAGATACTGATCCGCTGGTTCATTACCCGTAGTTTGCCATAATCAGACGCTTATGTTCCGTTTTGCCCATCCGACATATTTATATGGTTTGTTGCTGATACCGCTGCTGGTGGCAGTCTTCCTGCTGCTCAACTGGCGCAGGAAGCGTCAGCTGAGCGCGTATGGCGACCCGCAGTTGCTGCAAGACCTGATGCCCGATGTGTCTGAGGCTCGCGAGTGGTGGCATTTCGTGCTGCAGATGCTCTCTTTGGCGCTTTGTTTTCTGATGCTTGCCGGTCCGCAGTTCGGTTCCAAAATAGAGAAGCGCAAACGCCAGGGGGTGGAACTTATTATCGCCCAGGATGTTTCCAAGTCGATGCTGGCGCAGGACATCCTGCCCAATCGCATGGAAAAGTCCAAACAGACGCTGTCCAAGCTCATCGACGAGCTGGTCAACGACCGGGTGGGCCTGATTGTTTTTGCCGGTGAGGCCTATACCCAGCTGCCCATCACGGCCGACTATGTCTCGGCCAAAATGTTCCTGAGCTCCATTTCGACCGATATGGTGCCCATCCAGGGAACGGCCATCGGTTCGGCCATCGACTTGGCCCTGCGCTCGTTCGGTCCCGAATCGGAGGCTGGCCGGGCCGTCATCGTCATCACCGACGGCGAGAACCATGAGGGCAATGCTGTGGAGCGGGCCAAGGCGGCCTATGAACAGGGCGTGCGTGTGCATGTGGTGGGCATGGGTTCAACGAAAGGAGCGCCCATCCCCACGGGACGCAACAACGAGTATCACAAGGACCGTGAGGGCAATGTGGTGATTACCAAGCTCAACGAGGAGATGTGCCAGCAGATTGCCCAGGCGGGTGGTGGCATCTATGTCCGTTCGGACAATTCCAACGCAGCGCTGAAGGTGCTGGTACGTGAGTTGAACAAGATGACCAAGACCGAAATCGAGACCACGGTCTATGCCGAATACGACGACCAGTTCCAGGCCCTGGCCTGGGTGATCCTGGCGCTCTTGTTTGTCGATATGTTCATCCTGCACCGTCGCAGTGACCGGATGAAACACTTTAAACTCTTTGGCAATGAATAGGACCATCATATTGTTGAGCCTGGGTTTGAGCTTGTTTGCCATGCCGTTGTGGGGCCAGAAGGCCGAGCGCAAGCAGGTACGCAGCGGCAACAAACTCTTCGGCAAGGAAAAGTATACCGAAGCCGAGATCGCCTACCGTAAGGCGCTGGAGGTGAATGCCAACTCTCCCCAGGCCACCTACAACCTGGGCAACGCGCTCTACAAGCAGGAGAAAGCCCAGGATGCCATGAACCAGTACCAGTCGGCACTGGCTCAGGCCCAAGGCAATCCCTCGCGTCAGGCCTCTGTGCTGCACAATATGGGCAACATCTTCATGCAGACCGGCGACTATGCCCAGGCCGTGATGGCCTACCGCCAGTCGCTGATCAACCGGCCCGGCGACGACGAGACCCGCTACAACCTGGCGCTGGCCCAGGCGCTGCTCAGGCAA
>JAFSRR010000048.1 GCA_017446025.1 Bacteroidales bacterium
CGTCTTCCGATACGAGAGACAGGGATTATCCGGTTTTGTCCATGTCGATGATTATTGTTTCTTCTTCACAAACAAAATGATTGAAATAACCATCAGTTACCGGCTTTCCGAATCACCTGTCTGGAAAGAGGATTTCAGCGCCATTCCTGCGACTTTTTCATTCAAATGAGTGCTGCGGGGCGGACAGGAAGGGAGCGGGATTGGTGGTGATGGTGTTGCCGCCGCCGACACGGAAGGGTTTGTAGCCCGAGGGAACAAGCATGATGTAATGGTCGCGGACCACGTCCTTGACATTGTAGTCTTCCTGATAATAGGACAATTCACCCCAGCATGAGAACCAGTAGGTGTTTTTGGCCATATAACCGAGGTACCAATCTTTTTGGGTGCTGCGAGGGCCAAAACCTGGATAGATCTTCATCTTCCGGCCGGAAATGTAATTCTCTCTTATTTCACTGAGCGACAGGGGAATGTCATTCTTGTCCGACATGTAATGCCCTCCCATGTCCGTATCGATCATGGCCCATTTGCCCAGCTCGGGGAGCCAAACCTCGTTGACCACATGGCAATCGTTGTCCAGGGAATCCTCAGGCATGCAGGTGATGTATCTGGCCTCTATGCCGGCAGCCAGGAAAAGTTCGAACGACAAAATGCTGTGCAAGCGGCAATTGAAGGCCGGCTCAACCGTCTTGATATATTCCCAAAGACCAATGGCATTGACCGATGCGGGCCATTTAAATTGGTTGGCATGCGGCACGTTGGATGCCACGAAACGTCCGATGGCAAGGGCCTTGGTCCAAGTGTCCGCCTCGGGAGCATAGAGCGTGTCCAATTGGAAATAGTCCCTGATTTCCCTGGCCCGGGCTGTATCCTGGATAATCCGGATCTCATAGGCCGATGTATCTTGTGCATAAGGGCCGGAGGAACGCAGCGAATCCACATATTCGTTCAGCATGATAAGGGAGTTGGGCTCAACACCCACATTGAAATAAGGTTTGGCATATATACCAATGATTACCAGCACTATAGCAATTATACCAATGATGGCGAAGATGTTGCGCAGGCAACGGAACAGTTTTTTCATGAGCGGTCGTTTTTATCTGGCAACAAATGTAATGATTTCACGGCAACGCACAACGCTTTTCACTCAAAAACAACTAACTTCGCGGCCATGTACGACCAGTTGCTCAAATATGATCTGGGACAGGGCGTGGAAGCCTTCACCACGCAGCGTGATGCCCCGCTTCCCTATCCGGTGGTCCAGGGACACCAGGTGCACGGCTGCCGGGTGGCCATAGTGGATCGCCTAGGCACGACACGGGAAGAGTTGGAGGGCTACGACGCCTTTCTGACCGACCGGCCGGGACTGGCCATCGGCGTGAGGACGGCCGATTGTGTACCGGTGCTGCTCTACGACCCGGCTCAAAGGGCGGTGGCAGCCATTCACGCCGGCTGGAAAGGCACGGTGCAGCATATTTCGCAGCAGGCCATCGCGGTCATGACGCAGGCCTTCGGCACGCGGCCGGCCGATTTGAAAGCAGTAATAGGCCCGGCCATCGGTCTCGGCAGTTTCCAAGTAGGGGAAGAGGTGGTGCAACAGTTCCGTCAGGCGGGCTTTCCGTTGGATGAAATCTGGTCGTTCCAGGGCAAGGGAGACGGCCGGCCCATGTCGGGCGGGCACCACATCGACCTGCTGCGGGCCAATCGCTGGCTCTTGGAGCAGGCGGGCATAGCATCTTCAGCCATCCAGGTCTGTGACATAGACACCTACACTGCCCCAGCCTATTTCTCAGCCCGTCGCGAAGGCCCCAAGTGCGGCCGCAACATCAACGCCATCGTGCTGACAAAGTAAGGTCACTCACCTACCACCATGTGCTTGAACGACTCGCCGAAGATGAGGTAGCCGGTGTTGCCGGCGATGGTACCCTCGTTCTGACCCCACAGGAAGGGCCAGTCGTCGTAGTTCTCGAAATGGTCGGGATGGCGGAACAGCAGGCCGGGGGCCACATTGCCCGGGATGAACGAGAAGTCGGCCCGGTTGTTGCCGTAGAAGACCTGCTTGGGCTGGGCGGCCCCCACAGCGGCCACCAGCGACAGGTTGTGGTAGGGATGGCAGCCGAACAGGAAGGCCGCAGCCTTGTAGGCGTAGCTGCCGTCGACAATGTCGGGAAAATAATGATGGGCCAGGCAAGCCGTGGTACCGAAGCTCACCACCGAGCCGCTGCCGGCCCAGTTGCCCTCGCCGATGGGCACGCCGTAGGGGTTGCGTTCCTCGAAGCTGTCGAGGTATTCCTTGTATTTTTCCACATAGGGACGCAGTTTTTCCTTGTAGCTGTCGTCCATATAGGGAATGGCATCCATGGCCGTCTTGATGCTGCCCGTGGCGTTGCGTTCCAGGGAGGGCCAGATCTGCTCGACAAAAGCATCCAGATAAGACTGCTCGCCCGTGGAGACATAGAGCTGCAGGTTGGTGGCCATGTTGCCGCCCATGCGGCCGCGGCCCATTCCACCCCGACCGGACATCATGGCGGTGGCCTCCTGCATCAGGCGCTTGGATTCCTTCAGACAGCGGCGCGACAGGTCGTCGTTGTAGCCGGCCATGACGCGGCTCACGGCTGCAAACATGGTGGCGGCGTTGAAGTCCTGGCCGGGATTGCGGTTGGTGAAGGCCCACATGTCGTCGGGCGTGCCGCTCGACTTGCCGTCGGCCGATTTTACATACTTGGGCAGACGGGGGTCGTAGTGCAGACCGTCGGTGATGGCGGCCGCGTCGCCCAGGTGATGATAGTTGTCGAGCATCGAGTTGGACAGGGTTTGCGACATGAAGCCGATGTTCTCGGCTTGGGCCAAAAGATTGAGCACACCGTGTTCGATAAACTGCAGGATGTCGGGCTTGCCATCGGGCCGGTGCAGATCGACATAGCGCTGGTCTTCATCGACGAAGGTTTCGTCGCGCTGCGGATGGAACAGTTCCCAGGCATCCACCAGGTTGCGCACCACGCTGATATTGGCGCCGGTCTCGATGTCAAAGTCGCCGGCATCGAAGTAGCCGCCCACGTTCAGGCCGGGGATCAGCTCGAGGGGTTTGTATTTGGTGCCAGTCTGGCGGCCCTGCGAGTGCATGTCGAAATGGTCGCTCGGAGGCGCCTGCAGATAGCCTTCCTTGAAGGGTTCGCCATGCCAGATGCGGTAGGCTTCGTTGACCGTCATGTGGTTCATGTGGATGGGGATCCAGACATCGCTGGTGGCATCGGTCATCCACTGATAGACAGACTTGTCGATAATGAAGTTGCCCGTACGGTAGGGACCATACTGGATGAAGTAAATGCCCGGCTCCGTGAGCTGGCTGAAATCGAACTTGACATAGTTGTATTTGTGGAACATGCCCCACTGAGTGGTCGCCCCGCGATAGGCGACATGCTCGCTGCCGTCCGCGTCGATGCGGTAGACAGCGGCTTTGGCCAGGGGTTTGTCCTTGGCATCCAGCTCGATGACAGCCGTCTTGGGCTGGTCGGGGGTGTAACCCATCTGCGAGAAGCCGATGTTGGGCTGGCGGATCCATCCGGGCACGGCATGTGGCTCGACCATCCAGGAGACCACCTTGCCCGTCTTGCCGGCGGGCAGCACGCTACGCAGCACGAACCAGCCGTTCTGGGCCACCATGCGGCCGTCGTACAGTTCCAGCAGAGCGTCGTCCGAGCTGACCTTGATCATGCGTTCCGGCGCGTCGGGAGCCATCAGGAAGGTATGTCCCGTGGCCAGGGGCAGCGGATCGACAAAGCAGTCGGTTCCGCGGTCGTCGTAGGTGCGGAAGCCCTTGAACTGCCTGGGTTTCTCACTGTTGGGCACCGACTCGGTCTGGCTCACGGCATAGCGCGGGAAGCGGTTGGGAGACCCGTCCACGAGGTAGGTCTTGCCCCAGTACTGCGAGGGCAGGAACTCCAGGTTGAAACCGGCTTTGCCCTCGAGGGCCTCAGGCAGCGGACTGTCAAGATAGACAGCCATCTCCACGGCCGGGCCATGGGCCGTGACCACCACTCGCGAATTGAAATCATAATCGGGATAGCGCAAAGCCACCTCAATGAAGTTGCTGTCGCGACTTACGCGGCGCGATGGCGAAGCCGGCACCAGGTCCCACTGCTCGGGAGTCTTGTTCAAACGGACGGCACCACCCTGCACCGTTCTGACACCGTGGTGGATGATCTCGATACCGGAGTTCTTCTCGTCGTTGAAACCGCCCGAGAAGGTATTACTGAAGACCAGCACATTCACACCCTGGGTCTCGAAATATTCCTTGTCGTTGAGTACCAGGTCATCGGCTTTTTCCTTAGACTGGTTGCAGGCCGTCAGCGCCAGCGCTGCCAAGCCCATCAGGATGAAACTTTTTTTCATAACAGTATGTGATTCAAATATGATCGCAGTGGTGTGGTAAAGGTAAGCCTTTATTCAACTATTTCAAATAGGAGGCGGGGAATTCCCGTAAAAAATCCCTATCTTTACAGCCGCTTGCAGATTGCAGACAGACACTGAACAAGCAAGAAAACAGACAACTACATCAATTACCCCTAAAACAAAGACAATGAAAAAGACAACTATGCTGACATTGGCCGTCATGACCGTCATGACACTGGTAACGTCCTTCGGTGCCTACGGCCAGGCAAAAGTCTATTTTACCAAGGAAATCACTCCGGAATCTCTCGTCAAGATCTACCATGCCCTGGGCGTGGAGCCTCAGGGACGCGTAGCCGTGAAGATATCGACGGGCGAAGGCGGCAACAACCACTACCTGAAACCCACCCTCATCCGCAACCTGGTGGAAGAAGTGAACGGCACCATTGTCGAATGCTGCACGGCCTACGGCGGCACACGGCAAGATCCGAAAAAACATTGGGAAACCATTCATGCTCATGGTTTTGACTCCATCTTCGCCGTTGATCTGATGGATGAATTCGGTCAGATCCGCATCCCGGTCAAAGACCAGAAGCACCTCAAATACGACATCGTTGGCGAGCACCTGACCAACTACCAATTCATGATCAATCTGGCTCATTTCAAAGGCCATGCCATGGGTGGTTTCGGCGGTGTGCTCAAGAACGCCTCCATCGGGGTGGCCTCGACCGCCGGCAAAGCCTATATCCATACGGCCGGCAAGACCGACGATGCCTCCATTGCCTGGGGCCCTAAATACCTGGCCGCCGGCCCTACACAAGACGATTTCCTGGAATCGATGGCTGCCGCAGCCCAGGCTGTGCACAATTATTTCAACGGACAAGTGGTGTATATCAACGTGATGAACAACATGTCGGTCGACTGCGACTGCGACGGACATCCCGCCAAGCCCGAGCTCAAGGACATGGGCATCATGGCTTCGACCGATCCCGTAGCCTTGGACCAGGCCTGCCTGGACAAGGTGTTCAATTACCAGGGCAAGCCTGGTGATGACAACAAGCCGCTCATCAACCGCATCAACCGGCAGCATGGCACCTATATCACCGTCTATGCGGCACAGATTGGACTGGGAAGCACCAAATACCAGCTGGTCGACCTTGATAAATAACCATATTAATACATTATAAATCAATATATTGCAATAAATTATCAAAGCATATGTTGAAGCGATTTTTCACCCTGTTGACGATGGCCGCCACGACGATGGCCGCCCTGGCCGCAACGCCGCTGTGGTTGCGCGATGTGAAGATTTCCCCCGACGGCAGTCAGATCCTGTTCTGCTACAAAGGCGACATCTACAAGGTTCCCGCCGGTGGCGGCACCGCTCAGCAGCTCACCACCCGCGAGTCGTATGAATACAGCCCGGCCTGGAGTCCCGATGGCCGCCAGATTGCCTTTGCCAGCGACCGCAATGGGAATTTCGACGTATATGTGATGCCCGCCGCCGGTGGACAGGCCAAGCAGCTTACCTTCAACTCGGCGGGTGAAACACCCTGGGCCTTCAGTCCCGACGGCCAGTATGTGTATTTTTCGGCCTCCATCCAGGATCCCGCCCGGAGTGCCCTCTTCCCCCGCGCCAATATGACCGAACTCTACCGCATACCCGCGCAGGGCGGCAAGACCACCCAGGTTCTGGGCACGCCGGCCGAAGCAGTCTGCTTCACACCCGACGGGCAGAGCTTGCTCTACCAGGACCAGAAGGGTTTCGAGGACAAATGGCGCAAGCACCACACCTCGTCCGTGACGCGCGATATCTGGCGTTACGATGTCAAAACGGGCCGGCACACCAACCTGACAGCCCGTGCCGGTGAGGATCGCAACCCGGTGCTGAGCCGCGACGGCAAAACGGTCTTTTTTCTCAGCGAACGGGATAATAAATCGTTTAATGTGTACTCATTCGCATTAGACAATCCAAAGAAAGTCAAACAATTGACAAATCACACCACACACCCAGTGCGTTTCCTGTCGGTTGCCGCCGACGGCACCCTTTGCTATGCCTACGACGGGGAGATTTACACCCAGCGCGCCAATGGAAAGTCGCAAAAAGTCAAGATTGAACTGATCCGCGACGATGCCGCCAAGCCCGCCGACCTGACACTGACCCGCGGCCTGACCAGCGAGTCGGTTTCGCCCGACGGCAAGCAGGTGGCCTTCACCGTACGCGGCGAAGTGTTCGTCACCTCCATGGAATACAGCACCACCAAGCAGATCACCCACACGGCTGCCAACGAGGACGATGTGGTCTTCGGCCACGACAATCGCAGCCTGGTCTATGTCAGCGAGCGCGACGGCCACTGGAACCTCTACGAAGCCCGCATCGCCCGCGACGACGATCCCAATTTTTCCAACGCCACCCTGATCGAGGAGAAAGCCCTCTTCGACAGCAAGGACGGCATCGAGCGCACCCTGCCCCGCTTCTCGCCCGACGGCAAGGAACTGGCCTTCATCGAAGGACGCAAAGCGCTCAAGGTGCTCAACCTGGCCACCAAAAAGGTACGTACCGTCACCGACGGCAGTCTCTGGTACAGCACTTCGGGCGGCTTCGACTACGACTGGAGCCCCGATGGCCAGTGGTTCACGCTCGAAATCATCGGCAACCGCCGCGAGCCTTACGCCGACATTGCCCTGGTCAGCGCCCAGGGCGGCGAGGTGACCAACATCACGAAGAGCGGCTACATCGACGGCTATCCCCGCTGGGTGATGGGCGGCAACGCCATCCTGTTCCTGAGCAACCGCTACGGCATGCGCAGCCACGGTTCCTGGGGCTCACAGGACGATGTGCTGATGGCCTTCGTCAACCAGGACAGCTACGACCGCTACCGCTTGAGCAAGGAGGACTACGAACTGCTCAAGGAGCTGGAAAAGGAGCAGAAGAAGGCAGCGGCCAAGACTTCCGACAAGGACAAGACTTCCGACAAGGATAAGAAAGACGGTGACAAGAAAGACGAGGCCAAGGACGATGTCAAGGCTGTCAAGGTCGAGACCGAAGGCATCGGCGACCGTATCGTGCGCCTTACCCCCAACTCTTCCGACCTGGCCGCCGCCATCCTCGACAAGGACGGCGACAACCTGTTCTACCTCTCCGCCTTCGAAAGCGGCTACGACCTGTGGAAGATGGACCTGCGCAAGAAGGATCCCAAGGTCCTGAGCAAGGGCGCCGGACAGGCCCGCATGGAGCTCTCGGCCGACGGCAAGACCATCTACCTGCTGGGAGCCAACAGTATGCAGAAGATGGAAACGGCCAGCGGCAAGCTCACGCCCATCTCCTTCACGGCCCAGATGAAGATGGACCTGGCCGCCGAACGCGAGTATATGTTCAACCACGTGTACCAGCAAGTCAAGCAGCGGCATTTCGACCCGAAGTTCTTCGGCACCGACTGGGAAAAGATGACGGCCGCCTACCGGCGTTTCCTGCCCCATATCGACAACAACTACGATTTTCAGGAACTCCTGAGCGAGTGGCTGGGCGAACTCAACGTGTCGCACACCGGCGGCCGCTACTATCCCGAGCTGAAGAGCGATGCCACGGCCAGCCTGGGCCTGCTTTTCGACTGGACCTACACGGGCCGGGGCTTGAAAGTCGATGAGGTGGTCAAGGACGGTCCCTTCGACCATGCCTCGTCCAAGGTGAAGGCCGGCGCCATCGTCGAGAAGATCGACGGCAAGGAACTTGACGACCAGACCGACATCACCCAGCTGCTCAACGGCAAGGCCCGCAAGAAGACGCTGGTTTCGCTGCGCTCGGAGAGCGGCGAACGCTGGGACGAAGTGGTGCTGCCCATCACCCAGTCGGCGCTGAACACCCTGCTCTACCAGCGTTGGGTCAAGCAGCGTGCCGCCGATGTAGAGCGTCTTTCGGGCGGCCGGCTGGGCTATGTCCACCTGCAGTCGATGAACGACGGCAGCTACCGCACCATCTACTCCGACATCCTGGGCAAGTACAACATGAAGGAAGGCATCGTCATCGACACACGCTTCAACGGCGGCGGCCGCCTGCACGAGGATGTCGAGGTGCTCTTCAGCGGTGAGAAATACCTCGAACAGGTGATCCGCAACATTGTCTCGTGCGAGATGCCCTCGCGGCGCTGGAACCGCCCGAGCATCATGATCACCTGCGAAGCCAACTACAGCAATGCCCACGGCACGCCCTGGGTCTACAGCCACATGAAGATCGGCAAGACGGTCGGTGCCCCCGTGCCAGGCACCATGAGCAGCGTGTCGTGGGAGACCTTGCAGGATCCCACGATGGTCTTCGGCATTCCCATCATCGGCTACCGCACAGCTCAGGGCAACTATCTGGAAAACACCCAGCTGGAGCCCGACATTCTGGTGTTGAACAAGCCGGAGGACATCGTCCGTGGCGAGGATGCCCAGCTCCGGGCCGCTGTCGAAGAACTGCTGCGTGAGGTCGACCGCAAATAAAACCATCCGGAAGGCAGCAACAAGCCTATGAGGAACGACAGCGTCTCCATCGCCAAGGGGGTGGCCATCATCTTGATGGTGCTGGCCCACACCCGCTTTTCCGTCTATGGCGGACAGCTTATCAATATGTTCCACATGCCGCTGTTCTTCTTCTTTTCGGGTTATTGTTTCAAAGCACTGTACCTGGACGATGCCAAGGGCTTCGCCCTCAAGCGGCTCAAAGGGGTCTACCGCCCCTACCTGCTGTGGAGTCTGCTGTTCCTGGCCCTGCACAACGTGTTTTACCGCCTGAACCTCTATAACGGAGCCTACGGCTTTGAGGGGCAGGCGTCGGTGCTCTACTCGGCGGCCGACTTCAAATTCCATGCGCTGAAGATCGCCACCGCCCTGGGCGGGCACGACCAGCTGCTGGGCGGCTACTGGTTCCTGCATTCACTGTTTTTCGGCTCTTTCATCGCCTATGCCTGCCTGTGGCTGCGACACAAGTTCGGCCGTTTCCGAGGCTTGAAGTCACTTGAGACTTGGATGATTATCCTCCTGATATGTTGCGCATTATGCCTATACCTAAATACCAGTGTCCCCTGGCTGGACGTGGGCAGCAAAGAGTTTCTGGCCGCCTTCTTTATCGTGGCGGGCCACTGGTACCGCCAGAAGGATTTCCATTGGGAAGGCAAATGGTATGCGTTGCTGGCCGGCGCCCTGCTCCTTTTGGCAGGCAGCCGCTTTTGGCAGGCCTCCATGCTCTCCCTGCGCTGGCAACAGACCCTGCCCTACGCCCTGACAGCCCTTTGCGGCACGCTGCTGGTGCTGGCCCTCAGTGGTCGGATAGCCGCTGGCCACCATTTTTTCAAACGTTTCATGGTCTTTGCCGGCGACCACAGCCTGCAGATCCTGACCTGGCATTTCCTCAGTTTTAAATTAGTCAGCTTGTTGATTATCAGCCTGTATCACTTACCCATTGAGCAACTGGCCGAATTCCCTGTCGTCAAGGAATTCGCCGTCCAAGGCTGGTGGGTAGTCTATCTTGTCGCAGGAGTGGCGCTGCCCCTTTGTTTGGCGGCTTTGGATTTACGGAATATATTCCGTATCTTTGCGCGCCAAATTAAAAAGATATGATCAACGTTACGTTCCCCGACGGTTCCGTTCGCTCGTATGAATCAGGAACCACTGCCTATCAGATTGCCGAAAGCATCAGCCCCCGCCTGGCCAAAGACTGCCTGGCTGCCAGTATCAACGGTGAGACCCGCGACTTGTCGCTGCCCATCACCGAGGATGTCAGCCTGCAGCTGCTCAAATGGGACGATGCCGAGGGCAAGCACGCTTTCTGGCACACTTCTTCCCACCTGCTGGCCGAGGCCCTGCAGGCCCTCTACCCCGGCATCCAGTTCGGTATCGGTCCGGCCATCGAAAACGGTTTCTACTACGATGTGGATCCCGGTGAGACGGTCATCAAGGAGACCGACCTGCCTGTGATCGAGGCCAAGATGACCGAGCTGCTGGCCAAGAAGTCGCAGATGATCCGTCGCGAGATCAGCAAGAAGGATGCCCTGAAGTATTTCTCGGAACGTGGCGAAACCTATAAGGTAGAGCTTATCAACGACCTGGAAGACGGCACCATCACCACTTACACCCAGGGCGATTTCACCGACCTGTGCCGCGGTCCCCATCTGCCCGACACGGCCCCCATCAAGGCCGTCAAGCTGCTGAGCATCGCCGGTGCCTACTGGCGTGGCGACGAGACCCGCAAGCAGATGACCCGCATCTACGGCATCACCTTCCCCCAGCGCTCGATGCTCGACGAATACCTTGTCCTGCTCGAAGAAGCCAAGAAACGCGACCACCGCAAGATCGGCAAGGAAATGGAACTGTTCATGTTCACCGACATGGTGGGCAAAGGCCTGCCCATGTGGCTGCCCAAGGGAACGGCCCTGCGCCTGCGCCTGGAAGACTTCCTCAAGCGCATCCAGAAGCACTACGGCTACCAGCAGGTGATGACCCCGCACATCGGCAACAAGCAGCTCTACGTCACCTCCGGCCACTGGGACCACTACGGCAAGGACAGCTTCCAGC
>JAFSRR010000049.1 GCA_017446025.1 Bacteroidales bacterium
CATAGCGCACTTCGTAGTTTGTTTTCATAAAACTCTTTTTGTCCTTATGTAATTACCTATTTATACCTTCCAAAGATATAGAACTGCAAAAATAGCGGAATTGTCCAATATATCATCATAATTCACCGTATTTTTTCTCTCGGGGCGAAAGACGGGCTGCCTCTAGGAAAAAAGAGGTCCCTTCTATTAAACCTTTTCAGCCCTTCCCTATCAAATGGGCGTTTGAAAGGAAAAAGCAATGTACAAACACCTAACCCTTATGCTGCTGTTCATCGGGCTGGCCATGGGCGCCCACGCAGCCACCACTTACACCATCCAATCCAAAGTCCTTGACAAGCGCACCGAAGGCGGCATCGAGATGAGTACCGTCCGCTTGCTGCAAGCTGCCGATTCCAGCCTGGTCACCGGCGCCACCACCGACCAGTACGGTAGTTTCACGCTGAAGAACGTCCCGGCCGGCAATTTCATCATCGAAGTCAAATACCTGGGCTACAAGGACCATTTCCAGAATGTCACCGTCAAGGACCGCTCGCTGATCCTGCGCAATATCCTCATCGAAGAGACCACCCAGGACCTGGGCGCCGTCTCGGTCACCGGCATGGCCGCCCAGATGATCGTCAAGGTCGATACGGTCGAGTTCAACGCTGCTGCCTTCAAGACGGCCGAGAACGCCGTGGTCGAAGACCTGCTCAAACGTATGCCGGGCTTTGAGGTGAGCAACGGCTCGATCAAGGTCAACGGCGAGACCATCTCCCGCATCAAGGTCGATGGCAAGAAGTTCTTCGACGGAGATATTGAAATGACCACCAAGAACCTCACGGCCGACATGGTCGAGAAAATCCAGGTCATCGACGAAAAGTCGGATATGGCTCGGCTCACCGGCTTTGAAGACGACGAAACCGAACGCATCATCAATATCACCCTGAAGAAGAACCGCAAAAGAGGCATCTTCGGCAATGTCAGCGCCGGCGGCGGTGCCGATCTGGACCAGGGCCTGGGCGTCTATGCCAGCAAGGGCTACGACTGGAGTCGCTTCATGGACGACGATGCCCGCTACAACGCCAATGCCTTCCTCAACTTCATGATGGGCGAGACCCAGACCACCCTGATAGCCGGTGCCAACAACACCAACACCGCCCGTAGCGGCCGTGGCCGTGGCATGCAGGGCTGGGGCATGGGCAGCGGCATCACCAACACCCAGAACCTGGGTCTGAACAACAACACTGCCCTGACCGACAACCTGCTGGTCGGCGGTGATGCCTCCTACAACCATTCGACCAACGTCAATATGACCGAGAGCAGCCGTGACAACTGGCTGTCGGGCGACACACTGACCAACAACAACCGTTCCAACTCGCTGTCATACAGCGACAACGGCAACCTGCGTCTGGAAATGGAATGGGACATCGACTCGCTCAATACCTTGATCGTGCAACCCAACATCAGCTACAGCCACAACACGACCAACAGCACCTCAAACTACGACTACTACACCAACGGAGACAGCACCAGCTGGGGCGATACGCGCAACAGCAACGTCAACGACAACCTCTCCTCGCGGCTCAACTTGATCTTCAGCCACAAATCGAGCAAGCGGGCCGGCCGTACCATCACCGTCAACCTGAACGGCAACTACAGCAGCGGTCTGAACGAAGGCACCAACCTCTCGCACAAATACACCAACGACACGACCATCCTGCTCGACCAGTTCAGCACCAACACGTCCGACAACTACGGCTTCGGTTTCCGCGGATCCTATGTCGAACCGTTGTGGAATTTGAAGAACTTCATCGAGCTGTCGGCCTCGTTCAACTACAACTCTCGCAATTCCGAAAAGTTGCAGTACGACCAGGATGCCACGGGCGAATATACCGTGCTCGACACCGAATACAGCAACACCTACCGCAACCAAAGCTATTCCGAGGTCATCGAGGCCAATTACCGTTACAACGACGGTGTCATCAACCTGATGGCCGGTCTGCGCATACAGCCTTCCCAAAACTACAGCCTCACCAACTACAAGGACGGCTCCGATCCCTACAGCATCCACCAGAGCGTGACCAACTTCTCGCCCACGATGAACATCCGCTACAACCTGGGCGACCGGCGCAACTTCCTGCGCCTCGACTACCGCGGCAACAGCCAGCAGCCCAGCATCACCCAGATGCAGCCGGTCAAGAACAACAGCAACCTGATGAACGAGACGGTCGGTAACGCCACCCTGGTGCCCGCCTACATGCAGAACCTGCGTTTCAACACCACCAAGTACAACCCGGAGACTTTCTCCTCGTGGAGCGCCTCGCTGTCGGGCAACATGACCCAGAACGCACTGGTGAGCAACAGTATCTATGACGGCACCGGTAAGCAGTACAACCAGACGGTCAATGCCAAGCGCAACCCATACAGCCTGAACGGCAGCTTCATGTTCAACACGCCGGTCATTCCCAACCGTCTGCACCTGAACACCAACACCTCCCTGGGCTATCAGGAGCGTATCGGCTACACCAGCCGTCTGTCCAGCCTCGATCTGGACATCACCAACCTGCCCCTGGGCGACGAAAGCCGCACCAAGAGCTACAACGTCAACGAGAACCTCTCGCTCACGCTCACGCATGATATCTTTGAAGTCGGTGCCCGCGGCTCGTTCAGCTACGGCAACACGCACAACCTTCTGAGCAACAACATCCAGGAGACCATGAACTGGTCGGGCAGCGGCAACATCAACATCCACCTGCCCTACAGCATCAACATCGCCACCGATATCAGCTACAGCGACCGTGCCGGTTATGCAGGCTTCGACCAGAGTGAAATCATGTGGAATGCCTCCATCGACAAGACCATTAAAAATAAAGTCACTATCTCGTTGAGTATGACCGATATACTTCGTCAGCGGCTGAATATCAACCAGAGCATTGGAGATAATTATATCTCTTACAATAAATATAACACTCTTCCCTCTTACTTTTTGCTCACGATAACATATAAAATCGCTAAATTTGCCGGCGGTGCGACACAACCCGAACGGCCGACATTCATCCCCGGTAGTTTTCCTGGTGAAGGCATGCCCGGCGGCACTGGCCGCGGTGGCAACCGTAGTGGCAGATTTGGCGGAGGAATGCCCATGGGCGGTGGCATGCCGATGGGAATGTAAGGAGAACTGTAAAGAGTTTTACCACGATACATCATCGGGGCGATCCGATGATACCCCGCACTATCTCACGATAGTGTTTATTCAGGTTTAGGTTTTGATAGAGCAGGCACTGTTGGAGAAACACTGCCTGTTCGCTTTTTTTATATTCCGGCAAATAGCCCTTCAAACCTTCGCTTCGCTCATCCCTCCCACTGGCTGACGCCAGCGGCCCCCTCCCGTTACGGCTACGCCGTGACCTCCTTTTCGCTCGAGGAAGCATACGAGTAGGCTCTCTGCTCGCTCATGCGTCGGTTCACGAGACCACGGGCGGTCACGGGTTTGCAGGGCTACAAGCCGGAATAAAAAAGCGAACAAAGTTATTCCAGGCCGGTTTTTGTCAGCCAGAGATCGGCCAGGCGCCGGTGGCCGGCGGCCGTAGGATGGATGCCATCCCAGATCCAATGCTCAGCCGGCACGGCGGGATGGTCTTTGAGCAAACGGTCGAACATGTCCTGGGCCGGTACCAGTGTGGCACCGTAGTCAGCAGCCAGGCAGGCCACTACCCTGCCCAGACGGTCCACCAGTTGACGGTGCTGCACATAGTCTGCCGCACGGCCGTTGCGACCGGCCTGGGCGATAAAAGGCGTGATCAGGACTATTTTCAAATCGGGATTCTGCTGACGGCCGAGGTCGAGCAATTGCCGGTACTGCATTTCCCAACCGATCAGATCGAAACTGTCGGGCACAGCCCCCGGCCGTTCCAGGAAACGATACACATCGTTGATGCCTATCAGCACCGACAGCACATCGGGTTGCAGGGCCAGTGCATCCTGCTGCCAGCGGGCCGCCAGGCGCGGCAGGTCGTCACCGCTGATGCCACGGTTGTAAAACTCGAAGCCAGCCTCCGGGTAGCGGCTCTCCAGATGGGCCGCACAAAGCAGCATGTAGCTGTGGCCGTAAATGTGGTTCAAATCCTGGAGATTGCGCTCTGTGGATGGTATCGCCAGACCATTGCTGCGCCCCCAGCCGCCATCGGTCACGGAGTCACCGATAAACAGCACCCGCCGGCCTTCCACCCGGTGACAGGCGCTCAAGACCAGGACCAACAGGCCCAGCGCACTAAGCATTTTGAGACAATCAAAGAGTTTCTTCATCGCAGGGACATTTTCGGCATCAGCCTAATACAGCTGCAAAGATGCAGCATATTTACCGTAAACACAAAAAATCCGGAGCCTGAGCCCCGGATTCCATAGTATCCTTGTTGAAAATCGATGCAGCCGTCAGGCGTGATGTCCGAAAGTGCAGCCGAAGGTCAGAAGCCGCCTCCGCCGAAGCCACCGCCGCCGAAGCCGCCGCCGCCGAAACCGCCGCCACCGAAGCCGCCACCACCGCCACGGTTACCGCCACGGCCGCCACCATTGTAACCACCGTTGTTGTTGCCGTTGCTATTGCCGTTGTTATTGTTGGTATTGGTGTTGCCGGCAGGCGTATTGGTTGTCGTTCCCGTAGCAGAATTCGTGGAATTGCTGCCATTGACCGTCGTGCCCGTACCCTGCTGGACAGGAACCGTTGCACCGGATGCGGCAGCCGTGCTGTCAAGGGGCTGGGCGAAGCTGAACGGACCTCTCGGGCCTGTATTGCCACTCCGGTTGGGACGGCCGCCGAAACGACGTACCCGGTAAGTGAGCGATACGAGGAAGTAGGACGTCAGCATGTCAGACTGGGTGTAGGACACCGAGTTGTCACCGATGTTCTGGTTGATGTTCAAGCGCTGGCGCAGAATATCCTGGGCCGTCACCGTCAAGGTGAAACGACGCTTGAAGATGGGCTTGGAAATGCTGGCGTTCCACAGCAACTCGCTCTTGTCGAAGCCGGCATAACCCTGACGGGCGCTGTAGCTCAAGTCGTTGTCGATATTCAGGTCGTAAGGCAGATGCAAGGTGACATTGCCCGAAGCCGACCAGTTGAAGGTCTGACGGTCGATGTTGGTGTTGAGGTTGTTGAGCGTGTTGGAATAGCGTGCCTGTCCGCGCAGTCCCACTTCAATGATGTTGTGGGTCAAGGTGAGCGAGAGGTTCTCGCTGACCCCGTAGTTCTGCGTCAAGCTGCGGTCGCCGAGCATCAGTTTGCCATCGATGATGTCGTCGGGATCGATATTTTCCAGGGCCACGTTGCGGCTCGAATAACCGATACGCTCCTGATAGTTGATCGAGGTGTTGGTATTCAGATGCAGGCGATTGCGGATGATCGGCCGGTTGTACATGATCGTACCCGACAGGCTGTAGGGCGCCCGGTCGGCATTGACCGTCTGATTATACTGCTTGCCCGATGCATCGTAGATACTGTTGCTCACCATGGCATCCTTGGTGATGGTGCTGTTCAAAGAGGTGCTGAACGAAGACAGCGTCACCTGGCTCGAATGGTTGTACTGTACGCGCAAGGTGTGGGCGAACGAAGGCAGCAGCGAAGGATTGCCCACCGTCTCGTGCATCAGGTTGGTGTTGTTCTTGACCGGTTGCATCTGGTTGACTGTGGGCTCGGTGTTGCGGCCGCGGTATTCGACGCGGATGTAGTTGCGGCGGTCACCTTTCACATTGTAGCGCAGGTTGACCGAAGGCGAATAGTTGAAGACCCTGTTCTCAATGTTGCGTTCCGTACCGTCGCCGTAGGTCGTGTAGCTGAAGGTCTGCGAGGGCTGGGCGCTCATGCCGGCCGTCAGGTTGATGAAATCACTGCGGTAGTTGTAGTTGAGCGACATGTCCTCCGACATGCTGATGTTGTCGAAATCGTTACTGTACTCGTCGTTGAAGAGGTCGTATTCACCCGTTGCCTCGTTCAAGTCGTATTGGTTACGTTGGGAAGTCCGCTTCGAATAGTTGACCGATCCGTTGAACTCGATCACATTGTTGACATTCCACAAGGGCTCCACAAACGAAACCCTGGCCGATGCCGAGAGGTTGTTCGAAGTGTTGATGTTCTTCTGGTTGAGCAGCAAGGAGGAATCGCCCGGCATATACTTGTTGGAGATGTTGTATCCCTCCCCTTCGTTGCGGCCGTAGCTACCCCGCAGGTTGAAGGTCATCGTACGGCCACGCTTTTCGATCGAGCGCCGGCTGTAAAGGACATTCAAGCTCGAGTTCAAGTTCTTGGTGTTATTGTTGTTATGGGAATTACCCCAGCTGGTCGTGTCGCCGTTGGTGTAATATTCATAGGTGCGCTCGCTCACCGTCGAATTGTAGCCGTAGGTGACCTGCGGCTGGATGACCAGAGTGTTGACCTCGTCTATCTGGTAGCGCATCTCGTAACCGAAGTTGCCGTTGTTGCTCACCGAGTTCGACTTGGAATAGGAAGAGTCGGTGCTGTTCACGCCACGCATCCAGCTCTCGCGCTTGGAATAGGTGCGGCCCTGGTTGGACGAATGGTTGTAGGTGATGTTGCCGCTCAGCTGCAGGGAGTCGTTGAAATACTCCATATTGTTGTTCAGACCAATGTTCTGCGTGGCCGTGATGCCGCTGCCACCGCTCCAGCCCCGTCCGCTGCGACCCCGGCTGCTGCGAGAGGTGTTGGTGTTGTTGGCGCCGGCTGTCAAGCTGGTCCGGATATTGTTCTTGAAGAAGTTGATCATGCCGTTCAGGTTGTAACGGGCATCATTGTCGAGGAAATAATCGAACACATTATTGTAATGGACGGCATTGGGATTGTAGTCCTTGCCGTAATCGGGCCGTCGGTAGTCGGAGAAACCCTTGTCGAAATCGGCACCGATGCCGCCGCCCAGGTTGCCGAAGGTGCCCCGCCGGCGGTCGGGTTTGAGCTGGATGTTGATGATACGCGTCGTGTTGCCGTCTTCGATACCGGTGAGCTGGGCCATCTCGGACAGTTCGTCGATGACCTGGATCTTATCGACCATGTCGGCCGTGAAGTTCTTGGTGATCATCTCCATGTCGCCGTCGAAAAAACGCTTGCCATCGACACGGATACGGGCGATGGTCTCACCGTTGACGGTGATGTTGCCGTCCGAGTCGATCTGGAAACCGGGCAGACGCTTGAGCAGGTCCTCGACCACGGCATCTTCCTGCAATTTGAAGGCCGAGGCGTTATACTCGACCGTGTCGCCCTTGACGATCATCTGAGCGGCCGTACCCGACACCTCGACAGCCGACAACGATTTGATGTCCTCCTCCATGTAGGTGTTCTTCAGAATCAGCGAACGGTTCTTCACCTCGATGTTCTGAAACGCGGTTTTGTAGCCCAGATATTTGTATTCGAGAATATACTTTCCCTTTTCCACCCTTGAAAACGAGTAGCGACCGGCAAAGTCCGTCACAGAACCGTTGATGAACGCCGAGTCCTGGGCCCGGAGCATACGCACCGTGGCCATCTCCACAGCCCCTTCATTGTCCTTGTCAAGCACCTTTCCCTGAACGGAGTATTGAGCTGACACAGAAGCAATTGTCAACACACAGGAGAAAAAGGCCAAAAGAATTTTCTTCATTCTGTCAGTAATTAGTTCACCCTCCTCTATACCACGCAGCAGGCAATAACAACCTGCCGGAAGTTTCGAAACGCTTGTTTGACAGAACAAAGAGGAAATGGTTTAAACCACGGCTCCTTAAAAGATGATAAAGATTTCAGACCCTCGGACCCAATTCCACCACCTCGAGGTGACTGATGTCCCCGTCATTGAGCTCAAGGCGCATCAGCGTGCGTACCTGATGAAAGCCCTGGATGCCGGCCGCGCCGGGATTCACACAGAGCATCTGGCGCTGTTTGTCATACATGACCCGGGCAATGTGGGAGTGCCCGCAGACAAACAATTGAGGGCGGTACTGGTTCAAGGCTGCCAGGATACGCGGGTCGTAATGGCCGGGATAACCGCCGATATGGGTAAGTAGCACCCCCACTCCTTCCAGTTCGAAATAGAGTGCGGGGCCGTAAGAATAGCGGATGGGATAGCCGTCGCAGTTGCCGTGGACACCTCGCAGGGGTTTGATGCGGGCCAGACCGTCTGCAATGTCCTGCGAGCCGAAATCGCCGGCATGCAAGATTTCGTCGCAGTCGGAAAAATACTTCAAATACTTTTCGTCCCAATAGGAATGCGTATCTGAGATGATGCCTATCTTTTTCATGTTCAATTAATTAAGGAGCGAATGCGCCACTGCGCCGGATAGAGGTTGTTGGCCCGGTTGCCCACCTGGCGCACAAAACCCAGGGGCAAATCCCGATAGGTCACCACCGTCAAGCCCTTGGGGACCGAAGCAGGCAAGACCAAGGCCTCGCGGCGCAGATAACGCAGGGCCTGTTCCCGGTCCAGCTCGTGACAGGGCAGCTGGGAACGGTCGAGGGCCACCGACAGGGCCAGGTCCGTCGAGGGAATCAGATCGCGGCCTTTCACTTCGCCCAGGGGGATGCCCGCCATGAGTAGTGGAATGCGGTTTTTCACCAGCAGGCCGCTCAGGGAGGCAGTCAGCGCAGAAGTCGCGGCAAAAGAGCCGTCGGGCAATGATATAACTGTGTAGTCCCGGGGCTGGGAAAGCCACGAAAGAGCCTCTGTCACAGGAGCAGGGATGGCCTCCCGCTGCGCATTGCGGCGCTCGCGCCCGCTGTCTTTGCGAGTGGCTGGCACAGCCTCGCCCGATTTTTGCAGCAGGGCCATGAACAGGCCCTCTCCCCGACTTTGGTGGAAGAAGAAGCGACGGGCGGAAATATCCCGTGCACCCAGGGTGTCGGCAATCCAACGCACGTTCTCCTCGTTTTCGGCGCGGTTGAAAGTGCAGGTGCTGTAGATAAGGATGCCTCCGGGTCGCAAGGCCGGCCAGGCCGATGCCAGAATATGGCGCTGCCGCTGCTGGCAGGCCGTTACGGCCTCCGGGCTCCAGTCTTGCAGGGCATCGGCTTCCTTGCGGAACATTCCCTCGCCCGAGCAAGGCACATCGGTAAGCATCAAGTCGAAAGCACCGCCAGGCAAAGTCGGATTGGGAAACAAGCCGCCGATGGCAGCCGGATCGGCCTGGCTGACAATGACACCGGGACGGCCCCATTTGGACAGATTCTCGGCCAGCACATTGGCCCGTTGGCGTTGTATTTCATTGGCCACCAACACACTCCCTTCGGGTAAAGCATCCAGCAGAATGGTGGATTTGCCGCCCGGGGCGGCACACAAGTCCAGGGCCGTCAAGGGACCGGACGTTTCCAGATAGCCGAATGCCTCCTGCAACACCGTCCACAAGTACATAGACGAAGCTTCCTGCACATAGTAGGCGCCCGCATGAAAGGCCGGATCAAAGGTAAAAGAAGGACGCTGCGACAGGTAACGCCCACTGGGACACCAGGGCACCTGGTCGGTGGCCGATGCCGGCAACAATGCAGATTCCTGTCCAGCCGGGACCTTGGCCTCGTTGAGCCGCACACTCACGGGAGGATCCTGTTCCAAGGCCTGGAAGAAAGCCTCGGATTCCTCTCCGAGCAGATCTTGCATCTGACGGACAAAGGCGGCAGGAAGACAGTGAGCGTTCAGGTCCATGATTTTGCAAAAGCTGTGCTACAATGACAAAGCCGCGGCCAGGATTTAGGCTTTGGCGATATAGGCGGCAATCCAGTCGCCCACCTCACGGGTGCCGTAATGGGCACCGCCGGCGGCAATATCTTCCGTGACATAGCCGGCCTCCATCGAAGCGGCCACGGCCTTTCTCACCAGCGCACCCTCCTGCTTCAGGTCGAAGGCATATTCCAGCATCAGGGCCACCGACAGGATGGTGGCCAGCGGGTTGGCAATGTTCTTGCCGGCTGCCTGCGGCCAGGAACCGTGGATGGGCTCGAAGACCGAGGTGTGCTCGCCGATCGACGCCGAAGGAAGCATGCCCAGCGAACCGGTGATGACCGAAGCCTCGTCGGTGAGGATATCGCCAAACATGTTCTCGGTGACCAGCACGTCGAAACTGCCCGGCCACTGGATGAGGCGCATGGCAGCGTTGTCGACAAACATGTATTCGGTTTCCACCTCGGGAAATTCCGGAGCGATCTGCTTGGCCACTTCACGCCACAGGCGGGAGGTCGCCAGCACGTTGGCCTTGTCCACGACGGTCAGCTTGCGGCGGCGCTTCATGGCATATTGGAAGGCCAGGCGCACGATGCGCTCGATTTCCATGCGGGAATAGACACAGGTGTCGTAGGCCGTGTCGCCGTTCTCGCTGCGGCCCTGCGGCCGGCCGAAATACAGCCCGCCCGTCAGTTCACGGATACACATCAGGTCGGTTCCCTCGACCAGGTCGCGGCGCAGCGGCGACTTGTCGATAAGTGAAGCGAAAGTGTTGACCGGACGGATGTTGGCATACAGACCCAGCCGTTTGCGCATGGCCAGCAGCCCCTGTTCGGGGCGGACTTTCAACGTGGGGTTGTTGTCAAACTTGGGATCGCCCACGGCGCCGAACAGCACCGCATCACTGTCCATACACAGCTGATGGGTGGCCTCGGGATAAGGATCGCCCACCGCATCGATGGCGGCTGCCCCGCAGATGGCATATTCATACGTCAGCTCGTGTCCGAATTTCTGACAGACGGCTTTCAGGGCCTTCATGCCCTGCTCCACGATCTCGGGGCCGATACCGTCGCCCGGCAGCACTGCAATCTTCATCTTCATAGACGCTATATTTTACATGTTCTCGATCTTGTTCAACATCTTCACCGTCGCCTTGATGGCCGCCTCGATCTGGTCGGCGTCGAAGCCGCTGGTCTTGAATTCCACGCCGGCGTAGTTCCAGTGGATGATGGTCTGCACGAAGGCATCGGTGCGTCCGCCCGGCGGGATGGACACCGAATAGTTGGTCAGCATGGGCAGCGGCCGGCCCAGTTTGGTGTAGATGTCGCGCAGGGCCCGGACAAAGGCATCGTACTGGCCGTCGCCATAGGCATGGCCTTCATAGACTTTGCCGTCGATCTCTAGTTTCAGGGCCGCCAGCGGATGCATGCCGCGTGTGAGACTGGTCGAGTAATTGACAATGTGGATCTTCTGCTCGCCCACTTCCTGGTGCAGCACGTCGTTGATGATATAAGGCAGGTCCTCCTGGGTGACCTGTTCCTTTTTGCTGCCCAGCTCGTTGATACGCTGGGTCACTTTGCGCATCGATTCCTCGTCCAGGTCGATGCCCATGGCGGCCAGGTTCATCTTGACATTGGCCTTGCCACTGTTCTTGCCCAGGGCATATTCCCTGACCCGGCCGAAACGTTCGGGCAGCAGTTCGTTGTAGTAGAGCTGGCCCTTGTTGTCACCGTCGGCATGGACTCCGGCACACTGCGTGAAGACATTCTCTCCGACGATGGGCATATTCTGCGGAATGTGGATGCCGCTGTGGATCTCAACCAGATGGCTCACCCGGTTGATCTTGCTCTCGTTCAGCCCCGTGTCGACATGCAACTGGTCGTGCAACACGGCCAGTACACTGCTCAAGGGAGCGTTGCCGGCCCGTTCGCCCAGTCCGTTCACGGTGACATGGATGCCGTTTATGCCGGCCTGGACAGCCGCATAGACATTGGCAACGGCCAGGTCATAGTCGTTGTGGGCATGGAAATCGAAATGCACCTCGGGATATTTCTTGCGCATCTGCCGGCAATAGTAGAGCGTGGTTTCCGGATTGAGGATACCCAGCGTGTCGGGCAGCATCACCCGGCGTACGGGCAAGGCCACCAGGGCGTCCATCACCTGGAAGACATACTCGGGCGAATGGATCATGCCGTTGCTCCAGTCTTCGAGATAAACATTCACCGTCAATCCCTGCGACACAGCATAGCCGACCGTTTTTTCAATGTCGGCGATATGCTCTTCGGGCGTTTTCTTGAGCTGGGAAGTGACATGCTTCAGACTGCCCTTGCACAGCAGATTCATCACCCGGCAACCGCTCTTGACAATCCAGTCGGCCGAGACCGTTCCATCGACAAAGCCCAGCACCTCGAGGCATTCCAAACAGTTGGCACGGGCTGCCAGGTCGGAGATGCGTTTAAGCGTACGTATCTCATCCTCCGACACTTTTGCCGATGCCAATTCAATACGGCTCAGGCCGATGTCGTTGATCAGTGCCTGGACGATGCTCAGCTTTTCCTGGCCGGAAAACGATACACCCGCTGTTTGTTCCCCATCGCGAAGGGTGGTATCAAGTATTTCTACCATTGCCGTTCGTATGCTTCGATCTTGTCTTTGTTGGCCAACAGGTAGTCGATGTCATCGAGGCCGTTGATCAGACAGTTCTTTTTGAATTCGTTGATATCGAAATGCTCCTTGCGGCCGGTTTGGTTGTTGCAGACCGTTTGCGCGGGCAGATCTACGGTAACCGTCATGGCAGGATCCTGCCTGAGGCTTTCGAACAGTTCGGCCGAGAACTCAGGGCTGACCACCAGGGGCAGGATGCCGTTGTTCAGGGCATTGTTGCGGAAGATGTCGGCAAAGAAGGTGCTGATGACCACCCTGAAACCATAGCCGGCCACGGCCCAGGCGGCATGCTCGCGGCTGCTGCCGCTGCCGAAGTTCTTGCCGGCCACCAGGATGGAACCCTTGTAAACGCCTTGGTTCAGCACAAAATCGGGATTGAGGTTGCCGTCCTTGTCGTAGCGCCAGTCGCGGAACAGGTTGTCGCCGAAGCCCTCGCGCGAGGTAGCCTTCAGAAAACGTGCCGGAATGATCTGGTCGGTATCGATGTTGTCCAAAGGCAGGGGCACGCAAGTCGATGTCAGTATGGTAAGCTTTTCCTTAGTATTCATAGCGTCGTATCAATTTAAAACAACTGACCGGGGATCGCTGATCCGACCGGTGACGGCAGCGGCGGCAGCCACCAGCGGGCTGGCCAAAAGGGTGCGTGCGCCCGGTCCCTGACGTCCCTCGAAATTGCGGTTGGAAGTCGAAACAGCATACTTTCCGGCAGGCACTTTGTCTTCGTTCATGGCCAGACAGGCCGAGCAGCCCGGCTGACGCAGCTCGAAACCGGCCTCTTCAAGCACCCGGTCGATGCCTTCTGCCTTGAGCTGCTCATACACTTTCCAGCTGCCCGGTACCAGCCAGGCGGTCACGTTGTCGGCCTTGCGACGGCCTTTGACAAAAGCGGCAAAAGCGCGGAAGTCCTCTACCCGTCCGTTGGTGCAGCTGCCCAGGAAAACATAGTCGATGGGCCGGCCCACGATTTGCTCACCCGGCTGAAAGCCCATGTAATCCAGAGATTTCCGGAAGGAAGCCCGGCCGGCCTCCGGGATGCTTTCCAACGCAGGAATGCGGTCGTTGATACCCATGCCCATGCCGGGATTGGTGCCATAGGTGATCCAAGGCTCGATGTCCTCGGCGTGGTAATGGATCTCCCGGTCAAAGACGGCATCCTCATCGGAATACAAGGTCTTCCACCATGTCATGGCCTTTTCCAATTCGGCACCCTTGGGGGCATAAGGCTTGTCCTGGAGATAATCGAAGGTGGTCTGGTCGGGCGCGATCATGCCGCCCCGGGCCCCCATCT
Organism: Bacteroidales bacterium; assembly: GCA_017446025.1. Lineage (GTDB taxonomy): Bacteria > Bacteroidota > Bacteroidia > Bacteroidales > UBA1402 > UBA1757. The sequence continues at coordinate 13,618 of JAFSRR010000049.1, forward strand.
CGATGGAAAGGTTGCACACCGTCAGGCGTTCCTCCATCGACAGGGCGCGGATGGCTTCGCCGGCATATTCCACGAAATAGCCCGTGGCACCGCCCGTCGTCATCTGCGTGATGATATACAGGGCGATATCCTTGGCCGTCACGCCCGCCTTGAGGCGGCCGTCCACCGAGATGCGCATCAGCTTGGGCTTGCGCTGCATCAGGCACTGGGTGGCCAGGGTCATCTCCACCTCGCTCGTACCGATACCGAAGGCAATGCAGCCCATGGCTCCGTGGGTCGAAGTGTGAGAGTCGCCGCAGACCACCGTCATGCCCGGGAGGGTCAGGCCGTTTTCCGGACCCACCACATGGATGATACCGTTCTGGGGATGCATCATGCCGAAATAGCTCAGGCCGAAATCGCGGGCGTTGCGCTCGAGTGTCTCCACCTGGTTGCGCGAAACCGGATCCACGATGGGCTGGTCCTGCCGGAGCGTGGGGATGTTGTGGTCGGGCATGCAGAAGATCTTCTCCGGACGGAAAGGCCTGAGGCCGCGTTCCCGGAGGCCGGCGAATGCCTGGGGACTGGTCACCTCGTGGCAATAGAGCCGGTCGATATACAGCTGGGAGGTGCCGTCGGCCAGCGTATCGACCAGGTGGCGTTCCCAGATTTTCTCAAACAATGTCTTGCTCATGATGCAATATGATAGCGTGCTTTAGTCAACAAATTTGTTCACGGCATCGACAAAGGCTTCGACCGAGGCGGCGATGATGTCGGTATTGGCCGAGAAACCATAGTACATGTTGCCCTTGTACTCCACTTGCATGTGCACCTTGCCCACGTCGTCCGAGCCCTTGTTGATGGCCTGGATGAGAAATTCCTGGATGGTCATGGTGCGGTGGATGATGTTCTTGACCGCCTTGATGGCCGCATCGACCGGGCCGTTGCCCGAGGCTGCCGCCTCGAACGACTCGCCGGCAATGAGCAGGCGCACGGCGGCCACCGACTGGACATTCACGCCCGAGGTCACCTGCAGGTAGTCGAGCTTGATGCGGTGCGATTCGGTGCGGTCCTTGCCCACGATGAGCAGCAGGTCGTCGTCGTTGATGTCCTTCTTGCGGTCAGCCAGGTTGAGGAAAGCCTCATAGGCCTTGTCGAGCGACTCTTCGGTGAGCGTCACGCCCAGCGTGCGCAGGCGGTGCTTCAGGGCGGCACGGCCACTGCGGGCGGTCAGCACGATCGAGTTGTCGTCCAGGCCGATATCCTTGGGATCGATGATTTCGTAGTTTTCACGGTGCTTGAGCACGCCGTCCTGGTGGATACCCGAGGAATGGGCGAAGGCATTGCGGCCCACGATGGCCTTGTTGGGCTGCACGGGCATGTTCATCAGGCTCGACACCAGGCCGCTGATGGAATGGATGCGGGTGGTGTTGATGTTGGTCTGGATGCCGCATTCCTTGTGGCTCTTGAAGATCATGGCGATTTCCTCGAGCGAAGTGTTGCCGGCCCGTTCACCGATACCGTTGATGGTTACTTCCACCTGGCGGGCACCGTTCAACACACCCTGCACGGTATTGGCCGTGGCCATGCCCAGGTCGTTGTGGCAATGGGTCGAGATGATGGCCTTGTCGATCCCGTTGACATGTTCCATGAGGTATTTGATCTTGGCACCGAACTCGTCGGGCAGGCAGTAGCCGGTCGTGTCGGGGATGTTGACCACCGTGGCGCCGGCCTTGATGACAGCCTCGACCACGCGGGCCAGGTATTCATTGTCGGTACGCCCGGCGTCTTCGCAATAGAACTCAACGTCCTCGACATACTTCTTGGCGTATTTGGTGGCGGCGATGGCCCGCTCCAGGATCTCTTCCTGATTGGATTTGAATTTATAGCGGATGTGGTATTCCGAGGTGCCGATTCCCGTGTGGATACGTTTGCGCTTGGCGTATTTCAGGGCCTCGGCGGCTACGTCGATGTCCTTCTCTATCGAGCGCGTCAAGGCGCAGATCACCGGCCAGGTCACGGCCTTGGAAATGCCCACGACACTGTTGAAGTCGCCCGGGCTGGAAATCGGGAAACCTGCTTCGATGATATCCACTCCCAAATCTTCAAGGGCCTTGGCCACCTGAATCTTCTCCACTGTGTTCAACTGACAGCCAGGAACCTGTTCACCGTCCCGGAGCGTGGTGTCGAAAAAAAACAATTTGTTGTCTGCCATATAATCATAAAAAAAGCCTTCCTCGCCGAAGTGAGAAAGGCTGTATTCAACATTGATCTTGTTTTGCGTTCTTTGCCGAACTTATGCACACACTCTCACTTCCCGTTCGCCTTGTAGGCCCAGCAGGCTAATTCGAATCTTCAAGCTGTGCAGTCGTACGAAATTCATGGTCTTCGTTGTTTTCTAAGACGCTGCAAATTTCCGACAAATAATTTTCTTCTCCAAAATAATCGCCGAAAAAATCTTGTCGGCCGGCTGTTTTTGCCTGGCTTCTGCCTTCTTTCCCCTGCCGGTCGGCTGAAATCCGGCCTCTGGCGCTCAGCACAGGAGAAAACAGTGCTTCGCCGCCAGAGGCCAAATTTATACCGCCAACCGGCAAGCCGGCGTTGGAGTACGGAAATAATGCCGAAAACCTTGCCGGACCTTACGGGCAGACCGGACGGACAGAGATGCCTTTGCCGCGATCGAAGCTGCTCCTGTACACACCTTCCAACTGGATGATGAGGCAGTAAGCGGTCCTCGTATTTTCGGTGAGCGAAGAAGACCAATAGTAGCCGTGTGAGCCAGCATCCCAGAGATCAGCTTCGGCGTGATAGCCGGCGGCCGGCAGGAAAATGCTACGATCGGTAAAACCATCCTTGTTACTGGTCACCAGATAGCCGTTCACACCGTTCTGTGTGGTCCAGGTCCAAGTACACCCAGTGCGAAGTTCACTTAGTTCTGCTAGGGTCGGCATACGCCATACCCCTCCCCATTTCACATGAGCCACATCATCCTCGGATTCAAGTACAGTCTTGTTGTCGACTGTGCCGTAGTCGCTTGAAGTACAATATTTGGTCAATAGGCTAATTGACCCATTACACCATTTGTAAGTTTCATCATTATAATTACTCTTGGTTTCTATCTCG
>JAFSRR010000050.1 GCA_017446025.1 Bacteroidales bacterium
AGCCGGCGCGATTCGGCCCGCAGGGTGGTCAGCCCGGCCGTCTGCCCGCCGAGGGTTGCCTTGACCCAGTACACGCCGTCGGGCACCGGCACGCTGTAGCGAACGGGGGCGACACATTCTTCCTGGATGAGACGATGGAAAGCAGGGGCCGGACGGCGGCCTGCCAGCGCCCAAACCAGCACCAGCACAAACAAAAGACAGGAAAAAGCAAACAGGTGCCGCGCTTTCATGGGAAGTACGCTTATATATTGGAGCGGAAAACGGGATTCGAACCCGCGACCCTCAGCTTGGGAAGCTGATGCTCTGCCAACTGAGCTACTTCCGCATAACTCGTGCTTTACAAAGGCCAAAGATAAGTCATTTTCTCCAGCCCGGCAAATCGACCCGTCAGAAATAGATGAAACGGCTCTCGTCGTAAATGCGAGTGTCGAAATTGGGCGTGGTGAGCAGACGTTCGGCACTGCGGTCGCAGATACTGCCAAAGATGCCTACCCCGCCGGTGACATTGCTGTAGACCTGCACCGGCTCGGAGAAAATACCGATCATGTCGTCGTTCGAGGCACTGGCCCGCGACTCACGGAACAGGTAATAGTTCTCGGACAGACAGCTCAGCGTCACGCCCAGCCGCAGCTGCGTACCCTCCGAAATCGGGATCCGGCGGCCCTCCCCGTCAATGATATCATAGTCGTACAAATGCAGCACCAGAGATATCTTCACCTCCTCCCCGTCGAAAAACTCGTCGGAGAACCGGCGTGCCCACGTGTTGGTAAACAACAGGATGTCGTCATCTTCGTCTTTCTCATCGAGATTGAGGTAGTAGTTTGAGGTTCTCAGGCTGCGCGATTCCATCGACATGGTGGCGCCGGCAAAGGAATTGTCGCCGCCGGTGAAAAACTCGGGATGGTCGTTGGTGCCGGCGTTGTAGTCGGTCTGCAGCGACAACTCATAGTAGTCGGCACTGCCCTTCTTGTCTTGAAAGACAAACTCGACACGGTAGCGGTAGTCGCGGCATTCCAGGCCGGTCACTTCCTCCAGCATGCGGCTGGTGGGTATGATCACATAGTCGTAGCCGTCGGTGCGGTAGATCATGATATAGGTGAGCGTGTCGTAGGCATAGCTCTCATAATCGCGTATCTGATAAGTTGTGTACGATGAGGTGCTGTCGCCTGCCAGCAAGGCAGCCACTCCCGTCACTACGGTTTCCTCGGCCTGGATGGCCGGCAGCGAGGGAGCTTCGGCCTGCAGCCGCAAACGGTCGCCCGCACGGGGCACATAGGCGGCCTGGTACCAGCCTTCGTCGTCGTAGGCAAGCTGCTCGGTGGCAACATCGTTGACAAATAGCTGCAGCGTGGCATCGGACACCCTGGCGAAGCGGTTGGTATTGTCCAGGAAGAAACGGCTGCGGGTCAGGCACACCCGCATGGTGGAATCGGGCACGACCACCGATTCGAGGACCATCATCGGCTCGGACACTTCCTGACGGAAGCGAATCTCCTTCTCACAGGAGAGCAGCCCGACGATCAGCAGCAAGGGACCATATTTTATCAGCGACTTCATCATCAGAATTTATAGGAATAGCTCAGGGATGGGATGATGGTGAAAATAGACACCTGCTTGAGTTGCTTGCGCACCGTGCCGGTGCCGGGATCGTAGTCCGATTCGGTATAGACGAAGAATGGATTCTTCTGGTTGTATGCGTTATAGACACTCAAGTTCCAGGTGCGGATGCCATATTTTTTCTTCTTGTTGAAGTTGATGCCCACATCCAGGCGGTGATAATCCTCGAAACGGTAGTTATTGCGGCCCTCGATATAGGTGAGCGTCTCGCCTTCGACCACATACTGCTGGGTGCCCAGCGTGGCGCAGTTGCCCGTGGCATAGACCCAGGTGGCCGAGACATCGATGCGGTCGCTCACTTTGTGAGAAGCCGTGAGGCTGATATCGTGCCGGCGGTCGTACTTGGCCGGGAAGACACGGCCCCAGTTCAGTTCCTGGCCGGGCCGGTCGAAGAGGCGCTCCGACTTGGCCCAGGTATAGGCCAGCCAGCCGGTGGTGCGGCCAAACGATTTCTGGGCCAGGAATTCCACCCCGTAGGCCCAGCCGCGGCCCATGCACACCTTCTCTTCCCAACCGGTGGACGAGCCCATGAAACTGGCGCCGTCCTTGTACTCGATCAGGTTGTCCATGGTCTTGTAGTAGGCCTCCACGGAGAAATCCACCTTGCTGCGCCACTGGTAGAACACGCCGCCCGAATACTGCTGCGAATGCATGGGCAGGATCTGCCGGGTCACCGGCACCCACAAATCGGTAGGCAGGCTGATGCTGCTGTTCGACAGCAGGTGGATATATTGGTTCATGCGGGCATAGCCCAGTTTGACCGACCAGGCATCACTCAGCAGGAAGCGCAGGCCGGCCCGTGGCTGCAGGGAATGATAAGACTGCCCCGACACGAAATAATCGGAATAGTGCAGGCCCAGATTCAACTTGACAAAAGTGTTCAGTTCGATATTGTCTTCCACGTAGAGCATCGTCTCAAGAGAGGCCATGTCCTTGTCGCCGTAGGTGGTGTCGATGCGCATCACATCGTCGTTGGTGCGCTCCTTGGCCGAGATGGCCGAGACGCCGGGGCGGAAAGTGTGCCAGGTGATGTTGGCACCGCCCTTGATTTCATGACGGGTGTCGGGCTGCCAGTCGAGGTCGGTCTTGAGGGTATAGTCTTCGATGGCACTGCGGAAAGTGAGGCTGGCATCTTCCTCGGACCGGTCGGTGGGCGAGGTATAGCTGTCGGTAAGGCCGATGCCCATGCTGAAACGGTAGCGGGTATAGGAAGCCGTGGTATTCAGGAAGAGCTTGGGATTGATCACATGGTTCCAGCGCAGGGCCGATACCAGGTTGCCCCATTTCCAGTCCAACTTGAGATGCGAGACGTAATGGGCATCTTCCGAGTCGGTATAGTCTGTCGTCTTGACATTGGCATAGATGGCATCGTCGCCCGAGTAGAAGCTCAGGTAGAGCCGGTCGCGGTCGGAGAAACGGTGGGCCAGCTTGAGGTTGAGGTCGTAGAAATAGTAGCCGGCCGAAAAACGGTTGATATCAGGGTCGGACTTGGCCAGATAGGCCATCGTCGGCTTGACCAGCAGGTCGGAGTAGGTGCGCCGCAGCGAGACATTGAAGGTGGTCTTCTCCTTGATGAGCGGCCCCTCGACATTGATTTTCGAGGAAATCAGCCCGAGGCTGAAATTGCCGTGTATCTCCTTGTCGTTGCCGTCGTTCATGCGAACATCGACCACCGACGACAGCCGGCCGCCGAAACGGGCCGGGAAACTGCCCTTGTAGAGGGTCACGTTCTTGATGGCATCGGCATTGAACACTGAGAAGAAACCGCCGGCATGGTTGACATTGTAAACGGGCACTCCGTCGAGCAGCACCAGGTTCTCGTCGGGCCCGCCGCCGCGGACATACATGCCCGAGGAGCCCTCGATGCCGCCTTGCACACCGGGCAGCAGCTGGAGCGCCTTCAGCACATCCACCTCGCCGAAGAGGGCCGGCAGCTGCTTGATCTGCCCTACCGGCACAGCCACCGTGCTCATCTGGGTGCCGCGCACGCCGATTTCACGGTTTTCGTGGGCCTCGACCACCACTTCCTCGAGCAGGGTGTTGGCCTGCAAAGAAATATTGAGGGTCCGGTCGCCGTCGAGCAGGAACGATTCGCGCGCAGGCAGGTAGCCCAGGTAGCTGAACTCCAGGTTGACAGAATCCTCGGGCAGCGTCAGGGAATAGAAACCGTAGAGATTGCTCGTCACCCCTTTGCCCGAGTGGCGGTCGTAGACCGTGGCACTGATCAGCGTCTCGCCCGTGGCGGCATCGCGCAGGTAGCCGCTCACCGTGTAGTTGCGTGCCGACAGTGAGAACAGGAACAAAAGAGAGAAAAGCAGAATCAGGTTGAGTTGTTTCAAGGCCTTATTTCGATACGATGAAACTTTCGACATCCATCCAGCCGCTGTCGTTGGAAGAGGTCTCGCGCGTGCAGTAAACCCCCACCTTGGCGCCGATCCACTTCCCTTCGCGGGCCTGGAAAGGCGTGCCGAAATCGGTGAAACGACGGCCGTCGAGACTGTAGGCAAAGCGGCATTCCCGGCCGTTCTTGACCGAGACGCGCAGATAGAGGTTGCGCTGTGGCAAAGAGCGTCGCATGACCAGTTCTTCCTTGCCGCCGCGGTCGGCCTTCTGGCAAACACGCTCGGTGAGTTGCAGGCCTTCGGCGGTCATTTCCAGGCTCAGGGCGGCATAGTCCATGCCCATCACCACCAGACCGCCCCGTTCACCCAAGGTTTGCGGTTTGGGGGAGAACACCACCTGGGCCGTGGCCTGGAAATCGGCTGCGGGGAACTTCTGCAAAAGCAGGTTGGCAGCATCCCAGAGGCTCTGGCGACTGCCCTTCAGGTCGGCGGCAAACAGGCGGATGCGTCCGCCCTGGGTCGGATCCAGGAAATACCACTCGGGCTGGGGGTTGGCCTGCCATTGCCATTGCAGTCCCAACCGGTTTTGGTCGAATTCGTCGCTTTCCTGCGGTGTGCAGACAGCCGACGTCAGACCAGCGGGCTTGCGGTATTGGCGCACCGGATCTCCCACGCCGTCCTTGTCGCTATCCACCCCGATCACCGGCCAGCCGTCGCTGCCCCAGACCATGGGGTTCAGATGGACGATACGGCCTACCTCGCCGACATCCTGGAAGTGGATAAACCAGTCTTCGCCCTGGCTGGTGCGGACCCAACCGCCCTGATGCGGGCCGTTGATATCGGTCTTGCCCTGGGCCATCACCGTTTTGGCCTCCCAGGGGCCGAAGGGATCGTCGGCACGCAGCACTTCCTGCCAGCCGGTGGCGACACCGCCGGCGGGCGAGAAGATATAGTAGCGGCCTTGGTATTTGTAGAGCTTGGTGCCCTCGATGGTCGGATTGTCGCGGTGACCGTCATAGATGATGCGGGCCTGGCCGATGGCCTTCGTGCCGTCGGGGGTCATCTCGGTCATCAGCAGCACCGATTTCAGGCCCCGGCGACTGCCGGCAAAGGCAAACGACAGCCAGGCACGGCCGTCCTCGTCCCACAGGGGGCAGGCATCGATCAGTCCCTTGCCGGCCTTGACCAGCACGGGCTCCTGCCACTGGCCGCGGGGATTGTCGGTCTTGACCATGTAAATGCCGAAATCGGGATCGCCCCAATAGATATAGTATTGGTTGTTGTGATAGCGGATGGCGGGCGCCCACACGCCGTTGCCGTGCTGGGGCAGGTTGAAATGTTCCTCTGGCACCAGCATCTGCAGGGCATGGCCCACGATGGTCCAGTTGACCAGGTCGGTCGAATACAGGATGGGCAGCCCCGGCACGCAGTTGAAGCTGGAAGCGGTCATGTAGAAGCCGTCCTCACCGACGCAGACATCCGGATCGGAATAGTCGGCATAGATGATGGGGTTCTGATAGTTGCGGCCCTGATCGGCCTGCCAGACCTTGGAAACATATTGGGCGCTGAGCGACAAGGTCAGCGAAAGAGCAAGCATCAAGACTAAGGCTTTCTTCATTTTCATCAAAGTATTAACAGGTTGGTCATCAATCTGCTGACAGTCTATTTATGCTGCTGGTCCCACTGCTGCACACGCTGGCGCATGAATTCGACAAAAGGCTCGGCAAACTCCTTGCGCTTGAGGGCGAAATCGACCGTGGTCTTCAGATAGTCGAGCTTGTTGCCGATGTCGTAGCGGCGGCCTTCGATCTTCATGGCAATCACGCCTTCGGTCTGCATCATGATGCGCAGCGAATCGGTGATCTGGATCTCGTTGCCCTTGCCGCGCGGGGTCTGCTCGATGGCTGCGAAGATTTCGGGCGTGAGGATGTAGCGTCCGGCCACGGCCCAGTTGGAGGGTGCCTGTGCGGGCTGGGGCTTTTCGACCATTTCTTCCACCTGCATGATGCGCTCGGAGAGGAACTTGCCCCCCACGATGCCGTAGCGGCTCACCTTCTCGTCGGGCACCTGCTGCACGGCGATGATGGAATGGCGGTACTGCTCGTAGGCGTCGATCATCTGCTGGGTGATGGGAATCACCGAGTCGTTGACACTGTCGCCCAACAGTACGGCAAAAGGCTCGTTGCCGCAGTGGTAGCGGGCATAGTAGATGGCATCGCCCAGACCGTTCTGCTCCTTCTGGCGGATGAAATGGATGTTGGCCATGCTGTCGATGTGGCGCAGCTCGTTGTACCAGAGTTCGTCCTCACGTTCCAGGATGCGTTCCTCGAGCTCGAGGTTGCGGTCGAAATGGTCTTCGATCGAACGTTTGCCCTTGCCGGTGATGATGAGGATATCTTCGATGCCCGAATCGACACATTCCTGCACGACATACTGGATGGTGGGAATGTCGATGATGGGCAGCATTTCCTTGGGTTGTGCCTTGGTGGCAGGCAAAAAGCGCGTACCTAATCCGGCCGCCGGGATAACAGCTTTCTTGATCATAGCGATGTTCTTATGAAATATAGGGCTTGATGACTCTGACGTTGAGGGGTTTCATCCTGACGACAAGGCGGTGCAGCGATTCCTCGTCGGGATACATGCCGATGATCGTGCCGCCCGACCCGGCAAACTTGGCCGACAGGCCGCAGTCGCGGGCCGTCTTGATCAGGTTCATGTTTTCCGGGGCAATCTTGTAGATCTTGCAACGGAGATCGAAATTGCGGTCGATGAGCTGGTTGAGGCGTGCATAGTCCTTTTCGAGGATGGCCTGGCGGCCTTGCTCGGCCACCTCGGCAATCTGGGCCATGGTCTCGCACACCAGCGGGTCTCCGGCGTCGAACAGGGCACGGACGGGGTTGTGGACCGCCCCGGAGACCTTGCTCAGCGTGGTTTTGTAGGCGATATAGAACTTGGGCAACAGCGACGGATCGATCCGCTCGTAGCGGCCCCGGCCGTTGGCCTGCATGAAGTCCTTGTCGAAATCCATATAGACACAGCCCTCGTAGGCCTGGATGACACGGTCTTGCAGACCGGCCGTGATGGCCAGTTCCTCGGATTCGGCCTTCAGGACCCAGGTGGGCAGCATCTCGAGCGGGATTTCCACCTCATAGAACTGCATCAGGGCTTTGAAGGTAGCTGTGATGATGGCACTCGAGCCCGACAGGCCCACCTGACGGGGGATGGTGGTGCTGAAACGGATGGTGAAGTTCCTGGCAGGCAGCACGATGCCCGATTCGTCGCAGTATTCGCTGAATTTCTTGATGGCCGCCTTGACCAGACGGATGCCGCCGTAATAGCCCGTGCGGGCGATGGTGTCGGTGAAATGGCGGATATTGCGGAAAACGGTCGTCTCGTCTTCTTCGATACGCAGTTCGGGCGATTCATACAGCATCACCGTCGCGCCGAAGTTGCGTACGATGATGGATATCGTCTTGCCGAAGAAACCGTCTGACGGATTGCCCAGCAGACCGGCGCGGGCAAAGGCCCTAGTCTCGATAATCATATAGCTAGCTCTTTGTTTACGAGTCGAAAGACAAAAATAGTACAACCATAGGGCAAACGCAAATTTATCCATAAAAAACATGCCCGGACTGCTTATCGCAGCCCGGGCACGCCGTATGTTACACTGTTGTCGTCTTATCTAACCAAGACCTTGACGGCGGCATTGTTGACGCGGACAATGTACAGGCCGGCGGCCAGACCGTCCACTTCGTTGATGCCTTCGACAAGCATCTGGCTGCGTACCATCTTGCCGGTGAGGCTGTAGATGCGAAGCTCAGTGTTGCGGGCGGCATTGACATAGATACGACCGTCGCGGCTGAAGGCCTGCAAGCCTTCGTTGGCCATCTCGGCGCTGTTGAGGGCTTCCTTGATGCCGTAGCAGATCTTCGGACCAATGCAGGCACCCTTCACACCGGCGGTGTACAGGGGCGAGCTCTGGCTGATGGTAAAGGTGGCTTCGTCGGTGAAGACTTCATCGACACCCAGGACTTCCCACGTGAGCGGTTCGCCACGAGTTACCTCGACTTCGCCGCTGGTCTGGGCCAGGTTTTGAAGGACTGCATCCTCGCCTGTCGAATTGGAGACAGGATTGGCACCGTAAGACTCGCTGTCAGCACCGTAGTATTCACCTTCGAAGTAGTTGTTGGTCACAACAATATTCGAGGAAACGACGCCTTCGGGATCATAAAGGGCCAACTGGCAGATAGGATTGTAAACATCACTCCAACGCTTGTAGAACAGGTTGTTGGCAATCTGGATATCGACCGTACATCCCTGAGGAGCTTTATTGAACTCCATGAAGTTACGTTTCTGATCCTTGGCATTGCCACCCAACTTGTAGAACAGGTTGTTAGAGATGTTGATCACAATGGCAGAATCGCCCTTCGAACCGGAGCGGTTGATATTGAACAACTGGCTGCCGTGGAAGTTGGAAACGATGTTCTCGACGAAGGTGAAGTGGTCGAGCGTGTAGTCGGCCTTGTCGGAGAACTGGAAGAAATGGGCGGCACCGACATTACCGTCTTCCATCGTACCACCATGGTTCTCGAAGACGTTGTAGTCGAAGCGGACATCACCCAAGAACATGCCTGAGCAGTTGTTGGCACGCATGATCTGCTGATTCTGCAGGTTCTCGAAGGTGCACTGGGTTACGTGGAAGACACCGATCTGAGCGGCCGTCGAGAAGTAGAACGGTCCGGCAGCATCTTTGTCGTAGTTGGGATAATCGGCCTGGTCGGCGAATTTCAACCCAACGATGCGCAAGGCGTCCAACTTGGCGGCATTGCTCGGAGCGATACGGCCGAACAAGACAGGATGCTGGCCTTCGGCGGCACGCAGGGTCAGGTCGCCACCTGTGGTGGGATAGGTCAGGCCGGTGGTTCCCAGGTAATAAACACCATATTCACCATACTTGAGCGTATCTGTTTCATTGGCAGGCACCTGATCGTAGAATTCGATGACATCACCGCCGATGGCGATGTTCATGGCATCGGTCAGTTCTGTGACATTATGAACGGCAAAGACACCGGGCTCTGTCCGGTTGGCGTAGGTTGCGAGCGCACCGATATAGGTGCGGCTTGTACCGGCCGTGAAGAGCGGCGACATCTTGGAGATCGTCTTGGAGTCTTCGCTCTCAAAGATGGAGGTCAGACCCAGGGCTTCCATGGTGTTGTCATCGCGGGTGACACGCAGGGAGTCGGCCTTCAGATCTGGAGTGAATTCGCTGTTGTAGAAGAGGTTGCCCTCGGTCTTGAAGCGAATCAGGGAGTCCGAAGCAAGTGTCAGACCCTTACCTGTCAGGGCATTGTAGAACAAATTGTTGCTCAGAGCTACATGAATCGAGTCGTAGGTCACGGTGCCCTTCATGTCGATGATGTTGGCAATCGGGCTGGATGATATTACGGTGTTGTGCGATAAGTCGATACTGACAGCCTTTTCTCCATCGGGATAGACTTCGCCAGACCACTCAATGAAGTCTGGTCCGCTGATGCCGTCGATGACATTCTCGCTCATCGTGATTTTGGCAGCCGACATGGGCTTGTTGCCTAAGGAGACGAACGACGGGCCTACATTGTTCAGATGAGAGTTTTTGATGGTTACACTCGGAATCTTGGCACTGTCGGCGTCAGCGATCAACAGCGAACCCATAGTGTTGACAGTACAGCCATCCAAGGTGAGCGACAGGTTGCTCTTTTCGGCAATCAGTGAAATGAAGGGTTTGCCTGCACTGCCTTCGAGAGTCAGGTCCTTGAACGTGACCGACTTGACATTGACCTTCTGAGTCGGTGTCATATTGCCGCTCAGCTTGACATTGCCGCTCTGGTAGGGCTGCAGCACGAAAGTGCCGCTGCCGAACTCGGCACCGTCGATGGCGTATTCACCTTCCTTGAGCAGAATGGTGGACTGGCTTAGAGCCAGCGGAGAGAAGTCATAGACCAGGGCATCCTTGAGTTCGGTTACATTCTCGACGATGGCATTGCCGTCTTTGTCGATTTCGAAGGTCGGAGCTGCGAAGGCGGCACCGGTGGTCAAGTATTTAAGAGCTTGAGCAATCAGCTTGTTGGCCGTGCTGTTGACATACTTGGCCTGATCCGGTTTGATACCCAGATAGACGATCTTGTATTTGGGAGCAGCAAAATCTTCGTAGAAGCAGGCTTTGCCTTCGGCTCCACCCAGCACGTAGCCGTTGGCGCTCTCAGGAACGCTGATGGCCTGCAATACTGAATCTTCAGCACCCGAAAGGATCTTAGGCAAGGCGAAACCATCATCGGCATCTTCAATGGCAATATCTTTGAAGATCGGGTGCAGACGCATGCCGTTGTCGGCCGTCAGAGTATAAGTGTCGATGGAGGCTACAGAAGCGGCTGTATTCCATTTGGCATATGCGTCGGCATTGAGTGTCAGGATGGGCTTCTGGCCTACCAAGCTGCCCAGAGCTGTGACGATGGAAGCATCGGCAGCTATGTACGGACTCATGATTACGACGCTGTAGTCTTTGACGGCTTCTGCAATGTTATCAACGGTCCATTCGGTCCAGATGTCGGCGGTAATGGGTTTTACATTGATATCTTTGTTGTCGCGGAGAGCGCGATAAACATAATCGGTAGAGTCGGCGGTCGTGGAACGGCTGAGGATGTGCAAACGATCGACAGCGGAGGTGATATAAGCCACCTTCTGTGCTCCATCGTTCAAAGAAACATAGTCATCATAACCGTCAATGCGCAAACGTGCTATATCCAGTTCAGCTCCATCAACATAGTTTCCACCGTTCTGCAGCAGACGGATAACTACATCCGATTTGTTGGCCAAATCGTTAGGGATGGACAAGGAGGCATGAGCCAGCGTGGTCACGGGATTTTCCGAATTTGCCACCTTGCCAAGCACGATCCAGTTGCTGGAGCTCAGTTCCTTAGCGACAGCTACGATGGAATCGGCACCGCCACGGATGGCAAAATCAAAATTCAGGGTCATGTCCTGAAAATTCTTTGATGAAAATGCAATCTGATAGTAAGCGTCGGGATGCTGTGCATTTTGGGTAAAATCGGTCGTGTCGGATGTGGCGGGCAGAGCCGTCAGTCTTGAACCGAAAGTCTGCAAGTCTTCGTCGTAACCTACATTGTAGTTTTTCGAAGCGGTCAGCATCGAACGGACAACGCCCTCATCGGAAGCATATTTACCATAGGTCTGACTGCCCCAGCCTGAAGTGGTGGAAATGACATTGTCGAGATCGACAGTACCCGTTGTTTTGGGACGATACTGGAAGGTCCAGCCTGAAATAGTGCCGGTGAAGGGAGGAATCTCACCCTTTTCAATCTTACCATATACTTTGATACGCAGGATGTTAGTAAATTTGAGCACACCCCAGCGTTCACTCTGGCAATAGTCGGTTCCCAAACCGTGTTGCGTAGTGGGATCACCAGTAACCAAGGACCACTTGATGGAGTTGTTGTCTTTCCACTCGGTTCCACCGGCCTTGCCGTACCAGTCTTTTTCGGCACCGAAGATGACATAGTCGACTGAATCGACACCTTCTACATCTTTGGGGTTGAAACCGATACGGGCCAGACCCTGGCCCCAGTTGCCACCCATGTATCTGAAGGCATTACGACCTTGGTCTTTCTGATAGATAATGACACCGGACGTGGAGTTGATACCGCCGGCCATGAAGACTACCGAGTCGCAGGTGGCGGGCACACGGACAATCAGAGAGTCAGAGGGACGGTAATAGTTTCCCTCCGGCTTGTTGTAGTCCCAACGATAGTCGGTCAGCACGGGATCATGTTTGCATTGGAGTTGTTTGTATCCGACAGCGTCCAGCTTGTATGTGCCGGTCTCATTGGTAAGGTCCTGTTTGATGGCAATGCCATAGATCGGGTTGCTGTTGGTTCTTACGCCGGTGGGATAACCCAAATCGATGAGATTCTGTGCACCGGACATACCACGGCCAAAAGCTCCGCAATTGTCTATTTTCACTCTTTCCGTCCTAAAGTAACGGACTACTCCGGGAGCGTCAAAATCAAAAGCTGCAGCTACTGCTGAATCACCCAGGGCGCCCGTATCGTAAATGATGTAGTCGTCGGGATCGGTGATGATAGCATGAGCTTGCATCGCGCCGAGCAGCAACACAGCCAGTGCTGCCACACTTCTGAAAGTAAATTTTCTCATACGCATAGAATAAAAATTGGTTATAGGTTTTAAATCAGAATATTATATTTCGGAATACAGCTGGACGCTTCCAGACTTGGCATGAGTACGCGATGTTTTGGACGCAATATTCGCTCTTTTTTTTGACTTAGACAAATTAATTCCTGTAACGTTTCAGGAGGTGTGGTTCATTTTATCTGTTATCGAAAAAGATTGGGAGAAATTGAAAAAAGTATACCCGGACCGCCAGTCGGCAGCCCGGGTACACCTGAAATTATTCTGTTGTGCTAAGCCTTATTTAACCAAGACCTTGACAGCAGCATTGTTGACGCGGACAATGTACAGGCCGGCGGTCAGGCCGTCAACCTCGTTGATGCCTTCTACGAGCATCTGGCTGCGGACCATCTTGCCGGTGAGGCTGTAGATGCGCAGTTCAGTGTTGCGGGCAGCGTTGACATAGACGCGGCCGTCGCGGCTGAAGGCCTGCAGGCCTTCCTGTGCCATTTCGGCACTGTTGAGGGCTTCCTTGATGCCGTAGCAGATCTTCGGGCCGATGCAGGCACCGTTCAGACCGGCGGTGAACAAGGGCGAGCTCTGGTCGATGGTCAGGGCAGCTTCGTCGGCAAAGACTTCATCAACACCCAGGACTTCCCAAGTGAGCGGTTCGCCGCGGGTTACCTCGACTTCGCCACTGGTCTGGGCCAGGTTGTAGAGGACTGCATCCTCAGCTGTCGAGTTGGAGACGGGGTTGGCACCGTAAGACTCGCTGTCAGCACCGTAGTATTCGCCTTCGAAGTAGTTGTTGGTGATAACAATATTCGAGGAGGCAACACCTTCGGGATTGTAGAGAGCTACCTGGCAAATGGGTTTGTTGACATCGCTCCAACGCTTGAAGAACAGGTTGTTGGCAATCTGGATATCGACCGTG